>NZ_JBHDJA010000001.1:0-471582 GCF_041877125.1 Arthrobacter sp. E44 | reverse complement strand
CGAGCGCTACAACCGCACCATGCTCGACGAATGGGCCTACGCCCGTCCCTACGCCTCCGAGGCCGAGCGTGTTGCCGCTTTCGCCGACTGGCTCCATCATTACAATCATCATCGAGGCCACACCTCACTCAACGGTCAGCCACCGGCCAGCCGCGTCACCAACCTCTCAGGTCAATACACCTAGATGGCGGCCACTCCGCGTTCCCCTGTACGGACCCGCACTGCTTCGTGGACGTCCATGGTCCAGACCTTGCCGTCCCCTGCCCTGCCGGTATTGGAGCTGGCAATGATCACGTCCAGGATGTCATCGGCCTGTTCGTCCGTTGCCAGCACTTCCACCCGGATCTTGGGCAGGAGGTCCACGTTGTATTCCGCCCCGCGGTAAACCTCGGTGTAGCCGCGCTGCCGGCCGTAGCCGCTGGCCGCGCTGACCGTCAGGCCCTGGACGCCGTAGGCTTCCAGCCCTTCCCTGATGGCTTCGAGCTTTTCCGGCCTGACGATTGCAGTGATCAGTTTCATGCCCCCACGCTTTCCTTGCCTGTTGCTGACTGTGCCTTCTGCGCTTCCGCTGCCTGCGCGGCTTCAGGGGTTAGGCCCTTGCCGGTGATCAGGTCATGCAGCGGCTGGAAGCTTCCGCCGTGGCCGCTGACGCCGAACTCGTAGGCAGTCTCGGCGTGCAGGCTGAGGTCCACACCCACCGTTTCCTGTTCCTGCGAGACGCGGAAGCCCATTGTCTTGTGGATGGCCAGGGCGATGATGGTGGTCAGGATCGCGGAGTAGGCAATGGCGATGCCGGCTGCCGCGAGCTGTGCCCAGAGCTGTGCCAGTCCGCCGCCGTAGAAGAGGCCGCCGCCAACACCGTCGGTGGGCAGGGCGATGAAGCCCAGCGCCACGGTGCCGATGATGCCGGATACCAGGTGCACGCCCACGACGTCGAGCGAGTCATCGAAGCCCCAACGGAACTTCAGGCCGACTGCCAGGGCGGAAGCTACGCCGGCCACGACTCCCAGGCCCAGGGCGCCCACGGGGCTGACGTTGGCGCAGGCCGGAGTGATGGCAACCAGGCCGGCAACCACGCCGGATGCTGCGCCGAGCGAGGTGGGGTGGCCGTCGCGGATCCGCTCAGTGACCAGCCAGCCGAGCATGGCAGCTGCCGGGGCTGCGAGGGTGTTGACCCAGATCAGGCCGCCCTGTTCGGCAGTGGTGGCTGCACCGCCGTTGAAGCCGAACCAGCCGAACCAGAGGATGGCCGCGCCGAGCATGACGAACGGAATGTTGTGCGGGCGGTGGTTGGGGTCCTTGCCGAAGCCCTTGCGGTTGCCGATGATCAGGACCAGGATGAGCGCGGCCACACCTGCGTTGATGTGGACCACCGTGCCGCCGGCGAAGTCGATGGCGGGGCCAAGGGCTTTGCCGATGGCTCCTTCAGGGCCGAAGAGGCCGCCGCCCCACACCATGTAGGCGAGCGGGCAGTAGACCAGCGTGACCCACACGGGAACGAACACGGACCAGGCGCCGAACTTGGCACGGTCTGCGATGGCGCCGCTGATCAGTGCCACCGTGATGATGGCGAACGTGGCGGCGTAGCCAACCTTGATCAGGCCATCGGGGGTGGTGATTCCCTCAAGGCCGAAGGTGGCGAACGGGTTGCCGACGATCTCCATGAACCCTTCCCCGGAGCTCATGGAGGCGCCCCACAGGACCCAGACGACGCCCACCATGCCGATGGAGATGAAGCTCATCATCATCATGTTCAGGGCTGCCTTGGCGCGGGTCATGCCGCCGTAGAAAAATGCCAGACCGGGTGTCATGAACAGCACAAGGGCTGCCGCCACCATGACCCAAACGTGACCTGCGGTAAGTTCCATGGTGCACGTCCTCTCTCATCGAATCTTGCGGAAGTACTCCGCCTGCCAACGCCTTTTGCGTCCTGTAAAGAGTGTGTGGGTGGCGTGTTTCGCCCGCGGAGGATTTAGATTGCCGGCCTGTTACAACAACCTCTAGGAAGTAAATGGTGCATATCCGCCTTGTTACGGTTATGTTTCCGCACCCGCGCAGCCACCCGGCTCCCTTTCCAGCGAGGATTTCCCCAGCATGACGGCACCACCCCGCGCCAACGGCGCCACCTCAAGGTTTTGGGCGCGGCTGCGGCCGCAGCGCGAAAGGCTCCCCCGCGACATCAAGGTGATGCTGGCCGCGGCCTTCCTCATCGCGCTTGGATTCGGGCTTGTTGCGCCCGTATTGCCCCAGTTCGCCACAACCTTTGGAGTGGGAAACACCGAGGCTGCCGTCATCGTGGCGATCTTCGCGTTCATGCGCCTGGCTTTTGCCCCGGCCGGCGGTGCATTGATCGGCAAGCGGGGAGAACGCCCCATCTACGTTGCCGGTCTGTTGATCGTGGCACTGTCCACCGCGGCGTGCGCCTTCGCCCAGGACTACTGGCAGCTGCTGCTGTTCCGCGGCCTTGGCGGGGCAGGCTCGGTGATGTTCACCGTGGCATCCATGGCCCTGGTGGTCCGGCTGGCGCCGCCTCAAAGCAGGGGAAGGGTCTCGGGAGCCTACGCCTCAGCGTTCCTGATCGGGAACGTGTGCGGGCCCATCGTGGGAGGCCTCCTGGCGGGGCTGGGCCTGCGGGTCCCGTTCCTCGCCTACGCCGCCGCCCTGCTCGTTGCCGCTTTCGTGGTTCAGACCCAGCTCAGCCATCAACGCAGGGACGGCGGAGACGCACAGAAGCGGTCACCGGACATGCGCATCGGCGAAGCCCTGGGCGCGGGCACCTACCGTTCGGCCCTCGCTTCCAGCTTTGCCAACGGCTGGGCCACCTTTGGCGTGCGGATGGCAACCGTGCCGCTGTTCGCGGCGGCCGCTTTCGGAGCAGGCCCGCAGGCTGCCGGCCTGGCCCTGGCCGTGTTCGCTGCCGGCAACGCCGCCGCGCTCACCTTCTCGGGGCGCCTGGCCGACTCGGTGGGGCGCAAGCCCATGATGATCGCGGGTTTGCTGGTGGCAGCCCTGGCAACCGCGGCAATCGGGATCACCACGGACCTGCCCTGGTTCCTGGCGGCGTCGACGCTGGCCGGCGTCGGGTCCGGCCTCTTCGGCCCAGCCCAGCAGGCTGCAGTGGCCGATGTCATCGGCAATGGCCGCTCGGGCGGCAAGGTGCTGGCCGTCTACCAGATGATGTCCGACGTCGGCGCGATCGTTGGGCCGGTCGTGGCAGGGCTGCTGGCGGACCGGCTGGGCTTCGGCTGGGCCTTTGGGGTCACCGGCGGCATCATGCTCCTGGCCGCCGTCGCCTGGCTTCCCACCCGGGAATCGCTCCGTACGGCAGGGCCGTAGCAGGCCCTGCCGGAGTTCTGGAACCAGGCCGGTTCAGGAGTCAGCCGGTTCAGCGGTCAGCTAGTTCAGCAGGGCGTCGACGAAGCTTTCGGTGTCGAACGGTGCCAGGTCGTCGGCACCTTCGCCCAGACCGATGAGCTTGACCGGCACACCGAGGGACTTCTGGATGGCCACGACGATGCCGCCCTTTGCGGTTCCGTCCAGCTTGGTCAGGACGATGCCGGTGACGTTGACCACCTCGGAGAAGACCCGCGCCTGGTTCAGGCCGTTCTGGCCGGTGGTGGCGTCCAGCACCAGCAGGACCTCATCCACCTCTGCCAGCTTCTCCACGACGCGCTTGACCTTGCCCAGTTCATCCATCAGGCCAACCTTGTTCTGCAGGCGGCCGGCGGTGTCGATCATGACAACGTCCACTTCCTGCTCGATGCCTGCCTTTACTGCCTCGTAGGCAACGGAGGCGGGGTCGGCGCCGTCGATGTCCGACTTCACGGTGGGAACGCCGACGCGCTGGCCCCACGTGGCCAGCTGCTCGGCGGCGGCGGCGCGGAAGGTGTCCGCGGCGCCCAGCAGGACGTCCTTGTCCTCGGCCACCAGCACACGTGCCAGTTTGCCCACCGTGGTGGTCTTGCCCACGCCGTTCACGCCCACCACCATCATCACGGCGGGCTTGTCGGCATGCCGCTGGACGTTCAGGCTGCGGTCCATGGTGGGATCCACGAGCTTGATGAGCTCTTCGCGCAGCATGGCCTTGACGTGTTCCGGGGTCCGGGTGCCCAGGACCTTGACCCGCTCCCGGAGGGCATCCACCAGCTGCATGGTGGGCTCGGTGCCCAGGTCCGCGAGCAGGAGTGTCTCCTCCACTTCGTCCCAGACGCTCTCGTCGATGCGGTCGCTGGACAGCAGGGCCAGCAGCCCCTTGCCCATAATGTTGTTCGAGCGGACCAGCCGTTCGCGCAGGCGGGTGAGGCGTCCCGCGACCGGAAGCGGGGTTTCAACGGGGATGGTTTCCAGCCCGGCAGCATTGTCCGGAACCATTGTGGTGTCCAGCTCATCGAGGTCGGCGCCCTGCGGGGCCGCGCGCTCGATGGTTCCCTCGCGGTCCGCCACCGCGGTGCTTCCGCCGGAGCGGATTTCGGGGTCATTGGCGTCCCGTGTACCGGGGTACCTGGTGATGTTCCTCCGCGTCTTGATCAGGACCGGGATCAAGGCCCCGATGACCACCAGCGCAGCAAGAATGGACAGGACAATGGGAAGGATGTCATTCACTCCCCTAGCTTCTCACAAACGGCTTGCCCCCTTCCGGCGCCTACCGCGCAGCTGACCTGCCCTTTTCGCCGCCGCCCGCGCTGCTGCTATTCCTCTGCGCCGCTGCTAAACCTCCGCGCCGAGGCGCTGGCTGATCACCGTGGAAACGCCGTCGCCCCTCATCGTTACCCCGTACAACGCGTCCGCCACTTCCATGGTGCGCTTCTGGTGGGTGATGACGATGAGCTGGCTGGATTCCCGGAGCTCTTCGAAGATGGTGATCAACCGGCCCAGGTTGGTGTCGTCCAGTGCCGCTTCCACCTCGTCCATGACGTAGAACGGCGAGGGCCTGGCCTTGAAGATGGCCACCAGCAGCGCCACCGCGGTCAGGGACCGCTCACCGCCGGAGAGCAGCGACAGCCGCTTGATCTTCTTGCCCGCCGGACGCGCCTCCACCTCGATGCCGGTGGTCAGCATGTCCGTGGGGTCGGTAAGGACCAACCGGCCTTCGCCGCCGGGAAAAAGGCGGTCGAAAACCCTGGTGAATTGCGCCTGGGTATCCTCGAAGGCTTCGGCGAAGACGCGCTGGACGCGGTCGTCCACTTCCTTGATGATGTCCAGCAGGTCCCGGCGGCTGGCCTTCAGGTCCTCCAGCTGGGTGCTGAGGAACTGGTGCCGTTCCTCCAGTGCCGCGAATTCCTCAAGTGCCAGGGGGTTGACCTTGCCCAGGCTGGCCAGGTCCCGTTCTGCCTTCCGCAGCCGCTTCTCCTGCTCCTGCCGGACGTAGGGCTTTCCTTCCACGATCTCTTGCCCGCCAGCATCAACGGGGGCGCGGAGGGCGGCCCATTTGTCGCTGGATTCCTCCGCAGGCACGGGCACGGGGACGTGCGGGCCGAATTCCTCCACCAGGGCCTCGGGGGTAATGCCCAGTTCATCCACGGAGCGGGTTTCCACTGCCTCGATCCTGGCCCGTTGCTGGGCCCGGGCGAGCTCGTCGCGGTGCACGTTGTCGGTGAGGTCGGCCAGTTCCCGGGCCAGGGCGTCGTTCGCTTCCCGGATGTCGCGCAGTCCGCGGTCACGCAGCTCGCGGTTCTCCTCGGCCAGGTCCCGTTCGTGCCGTGCCAGGTCCACCGAGACATCCACGTAGCCGAGTGCCAGTTCCACGCCTGCGGAAACGGCGGCTGCCCGTTTGGCCTGGATCCGGCGGCGCCGGGCGCGCTCCGCGGCTTCCTCGCGGGCACGGCGTTCGGTGGCGGCGGCGCGTTCCAGTGATGCCACCCGGTTGCGCGTGGCGGCCAGCTGCTCCTCGGCACTGCGCAGGGACAACCGTGCCTCCACCTCTGCTGCGCGGGCGGCGGAGGCGGCATGTGCCAGGGCGTCCCGCTGTTCGGTGGAGGGCTCCTCTTCAACGGGTGCTTCCTGGGCTGCCGCCAGGCGGGCGGTAACGGCCGCGAGCGCTTCCTGCTCGGCAGCGACATTCCCTTCCGCCCGCGCCAAGGACGCGGCCAGCCGTTCGCTCTCGCCCACGGCACTGCGCAGGACGGAGTTCAGGTGGCCCAGGCGTTCAGCGACCGCCGCGAGGCGGGCGTCAGATTCGTGCAGCTTGTCCAGGGCGGCGTCCGCTTCCTCCTGCGCACCTGCGCGCCGCGCCTCGGCGCCGGCCAGGGCGAACCTGTTCCGCTCCAGGTCCGCGGTGACCGCAGAAAGGCTGCGGTCGGCGTCGTCCACTGCCGCCTGTACCTCGAGCAGCGACGGTGCCTTGGCAGAACCGCCGGCCGCCGTTAACGCCGTGAAGACGTCACCCTCGCCGGTGACCACCGTGAGGCCGGGCACCGAGGCCACGAGGGTGGACGCGGCGTCGATGCCGGATACGACGGCGGTCCCGGCCAGCAGGTGCCGGACCAGGGCGAGGTGCCCCGCGGGCCCCTCCACGAGGTCGGCGGCCCATTGCGCCCCCTCGGGCAGCCGGACGGCAGGGTGGTCGCCGTCCCTCTGGTGGCCCGCCGCAGCCGAGGCGAGGAGCAGCGATGCCCGCCCGGCGTCGTCGTCCTTGAGCCGCTGCAGCACCTCAACGGCCGTGTCCTTGTCCTTGACCAGCACTGCTTCAGATGCCTGTCCCAGGGCGGCGGCGATGGCCGCTTCATAACCGGCCTGCACCGTGATCGTGGCGGCGACGCTTCCCTGCACCCCTGGAAGGCCTGATTCCAGCACGTGCCGGGCGCCGTCCTTGCGGTCGAGCCCCAGCTTGAGGGCGTCGAGCCGCGCGGCCAGGGCATCCCGTTTCCGGACTCCTTCGTTGACGGCGGCCTTGAGGTCCGTGATCTCCTGGAGCACAGCGTCCAGGGCCTCGCTTGCAGCTTCATAGTCGGCGTCGAGGGATTCTTCCCCCTCCTCCACGCCCGCCACCTGGTTCTCCAACGCCGTGAACTCGGCCTGGGCACGGGCGCGGCGTTCGGTTCCGGCGGTAAGGGATTCGCGCAGCCGTCCCAGTTCCGCCTGTGCGGACTCCACGCGGGACCTGGCGGCCGCCACCTGGCCGGCAAGCCGTGCCAGCCCTTCCCGCCGGTCGGCTGCCGCCCGGAGCTGGGCGGTGAGCCGCTGGTCCTCGGCCAGGGCCGCCTGCTCCGCTTCGGCCTTTGCGGCGCTGGCCGTCTCCAGGGCACTGCGCCTGGTTTCAATGTCCTGTTCAAGTTCGGCGAGCTCCTGCCGCACCCGGGCTGCCTGGCGTTCGAGCTGTTCGGGGTCCCTGCCCGGCGGGGGCGCGGCATCTTCCGAACCCAGCAGGCGGCTGCGCTCAGTGGCCAGCGAGCCGAGCGAGCGAAGCCGCTCCCGGGCAGTGGAGAGCCGGTACCAGGTGTCACGGGCGGCATTAAGGCGCGGTGTGGCCTCTGCCGCAAGTTGCTCCAGCGCTGCCTGCCGCCTGCGGCCCGTTTCGAGTTCCTGCTCGACGGCGGCACGCCGGGCCTTGAGCGCAGCCTCGTCCGCCACGTCCCGCTCCAGCGCCAGCTGCAACTGGACGAGGTCGTCGGCAAGCAGGCGGGCGCGGGCGTCCCTGACGTCGAACTGGACGCGCTGGGCGCGGCGGGCCACCTCCGCCTGCTTGCCCAGGGGCGTCAGCTGGCGCCGGATTTCCCCGGTGAGGTCGGTGAGGCGCTGGAGATTGGCCTGCATGGCCTCCAGTTTCCGGACCGTGCGTTCCTTGCGCCTGCGGTGCTTGAGGATCCCTGCTGCCTCCTCGATGAAGCCGCGGCGGTCCTCGGGGGTGGCGTGCAGCACGCGGTCCAGCTGGCCCTGGCCCACGATGACGTGCATCTCCCGGCCCAGCCCGGAGTCGGAAAGCAGTTCCTGGATATCCAGCAGCCGGCAGGCGGCACCGTTGATGGCATACTCGGAGCCGCCCGTACGGAACAGCGTCCGGGAAATGGTGACTTCGCTGTATTCAATGGGCAGGGCGCCGTCGGCGTTGTCGATGGTGAGCGAAACGTGTGCCCGGCCAAGGGGCGGCCGCCCGGACGTCCCGGCGAAAATGACGTCCTCCATCTTGCCGCCGCGGAGGGTTTTGGCGCCTTGCTCGCCCATGACCCAGGCCAGGGCGTCCACCACGTTGGACTTCCCGGATCCGTTGGGACCCACCACGGCGGTGACACCGGGTTCGAAGTCGAAGGTGGTGGCAGACGCAAAGGACTTGAACCCCCGGACGGTCAGGCTTTTGAGGTGCAAGGCTTTTCTGGTCTCCTGGAGCGGATAGGGCAGGATTGCGGGAACCGGCTCACTACAATCTACTGCGCAGGACCGACATTTCCCCGCAGCAGCGCCCGGAAGCCAACGCCTGCGCCACGCGTGAATATGCATGTTCCGGGCAGGCAAAGGCATAGTTAAGCTCTTGAGCCTGCGTTTTTGTGGGTACAGTCACCGCAGGAATGCGGGACAGAAACGAAGAGGGGCTTGAATTGGCAGGTAATGCAACCTTCCGCCACAGCAACACCGCGCTGCTCTCCGTGAGCAGCGTTGAAGCTCCAAGGATTGTGAGTTCCACGGACTTTGACCGGCGCCTGGCGTCAACCCTGCAGCGGCTGAAGTTCCCGCCGCGGCTGCTGGAACGCGTCGCAGGCATCACGCACCGCCGCTGGTGGGCCGCCGGCACGTCGTTCGACGACGCTGCGGTGGAAGGCGGTGCCAAGGCCCTGGCCGAGGCGGGCATCGAGGCATCCGACGTCGGCCTGCTGATCAACACCTCGGTGACCAGGCGCAACCTGGAACCGTCCGTCGCGGTGAAGATCCACCACGGACTCAGCCTGCCGTCGTCGGCCATGAACTTCGACCTTGCCAATGCCTGCCTGGGCTTCGTCAATGCCCTGACCCTGGCCGCCAACATGATCGATTCGGGCCAGATCAGGTACGCCGTGATTGTCAATGGCGAGGACGCCCAGCTGACCCAGGAGGCCACCCTGGAACGCCTCCAGCGGCCCGAAACCACCCGGGCCGACTTCAACCGCGAGTTCGCCACGCTGACGTTGGGCTCCGGAGCCGCCGCCGCCGTCCTGGGACCGGCCGACCAGCACCCCGGCGCCCACCGCGTGGTGGGCGGCGTGATGCGGGCCGGCACCGAACACCACGAACTGTGCGTGGGCGGCATCGACGGCATGCACACCGATACAAAGGGACTGCTCGACGGCGGCCTGCAGCTGGTCGTCGAAGCGTGGCATGAGGCCCAGCCCGAGTGGGACTGGGCTGCCATGGACCGCTACGTCACCCACCAGGTCAGCAACGCCTACACGCAGGCCATTATCGAGGCGATCGACCTGGACCCGGACAAGGTGCCCATCACGTTCCCGCACTGGGGCAATGTGGGGCCTGCCTCCCTTCCCATGACGCTGGCAGCCGAGGCCCAGTCCTTGGGGAGCGGTGACCGGGTCCTGTGCATGGGCGTGGGATCCGGCCTGAACACCGCCATGCTGGAAATCGTTTGGTGATCGCGGACTGGCCCGGCGTCAACGCCGAATGGTCACGCGAACTCGAAGTCCCCTCCACCTCCGGCGCTGATGCCCCCGGCACCGTGCACCGCTGGCACCTGCTGGATAACGGTGCAGAACTTGCCCGCCGCGGACTGGCTCCCCTGGGGACCCTGCTGTGCGTGCACGGCAACCCAACCTGGTCCTACCTGTGGCGGACCCTGCTGGCCGGCGGATCCGACGCGGCCCATCCATGGCGTGTGGTGGCCGTGGACCAGTTGGACATGGGATTTTCCGAGCGCACCGGGACGGTCCGGCGGCTGGCCGACAGGATCAACGACCTGGGCGACCTCACCGACGCCCTGGCCCTGGAGGGGCCAGTGGTTTCCGTAGGCCACGACTGGGGCGGCGTCATCAGCCTCGGCTGGGCCCTGGCGCACGAACACCAGCTGGCCGGGGTGGTCCTGACCAACACCGCGGTGCACCAGCCGGAAGGCTCTCCCATTCCGGCAGCGCTGCGGCTTGCCCTGCACCCCGCCGTCCACAAATGGGGCACCATCACCTCGGATGCCTTCCTGCGGGTGACGCATTCTCTGGCACACCCGCCACTGTCCGCGGAGGTCCGGACCGCTTACATGGCCCCTTACCGCGGGGCGTCCCGGCGCGCCGGGGTGGGCAACTTTGTTGCGGATATTCCCGTTGACGCGTCCCACCCAAGCTTTGCCGCGCTCACCGGGGTGGCGGAGGGGGTGCGCGGGCTGGATGTTCCAGCCCTGATGCTGTGGGGTCCGCGCGACCCCATCTTCTCGGACCGCTACCTCAAGGACCTCATCACCCGGCTCCCGCATGCGGACGTGCACCGCTACGAGGGCGCGGGGCACCTGGTGGCCGAGGACCGGGACATTGCCACGCCGGTCTTCGAGTGGCTCGCGGGGCGCGTTACCGGTGGTGGTACCCGTGCTGCCGACCCCCCCGCCGCCGTACAGGGCACCGACAGCTTTGAGCCCCTGTGGGCGCCGCTTGCCGAACTGGCGGCGGGACCAGCGGGCGACGGGAGGGCCGTCGTCGAAATGGCAACGGACGGCACCGTGGCCCGCTTCCTGACGTGGAAGCAGCTGGAGGCGGCTGTTGGACACCTTGCCGCGGGCCTGCAGGAGGCGGGCGTTGGGCCGGGCAGCCGGGTGAGCCTGATGGTTCCGCCGGGGGTGGACCTCACCGTGGCCCTGTATGCCTGCCTGCGGCTCGGTGCTGTGGTGGTGGTGGCCGACGCCGGCCTGGGCACCAGGGGCCTGAGCCGGGCCGTCAAGGGAGCCACTCCCGATGTCCTGATCGGGATCGACAAGGCCTTGGCCGCCGCCCGGGCCCTCGGGTGGGCAGCCCGGCGCATCAGTGTGCAGGAGCTCCCGGCGGGACGCCGCCGCCTCCTCGGGGTGGAAACCTCCCTTGCCGCCCTGGCGAGGGCAGGTTCGGAAAGGGCCGGGGCTGGGGGCAGTGTTGCGCGGCCCCTGCCGGCCCCGGACTCCCCCGCCGCGGTGCTCTTCACCTCCGGTTCCACCGGTCCTGCAAAGGGCGTGTTGTATACCCATCGGCAGCTTGCCGCCATGCGGGACACCGTGGCCCAAACCTTTGGGATCCGTCCCGGCCAGCGCCTGGTGGCGGGTTTCGCGCCCTTTGCCCTGCTGGGGCCAGCCCTGGGGGCCGTCTCGGTGACGCCGGCGATGGATGTTACCGCACCCCGCACATTGACTGCACGCGCCCTCGCCGATGCCGCGGCGGCCATCGATGCAACGGTGGTCTTCGCGTCCCCGGCTGCCCTGCGCAACGTCGTCGCCACACATGGCGGACTCACCCCGGAGGGTACCGCCGCACTTGAGCGCGTCGACCTGCTCCTCTCCGCCGGCGCGCCCGTTCCCGAAGCACTCCTCGCGGAGGTGCAGCAGCTGGTGCCCCGCGCTTCGCTGCACACCCCGTACGGGATGACCGAGGCGCTGCCCGTCACCGACATCAGCTTCGAACAAATCCAGGCCGCCGCCGCTGATGCCGCTGCCGGAACGATGACGGGCGCGGGCAACGGCGTGTGTGTGGGCCTGCCCGTCCACGGTGCCCGCGTAGCCGTTGTCCCGCTGGCAGGAGACGGCACCGCCCCTGGCTCCCTGCCCGTCACCGATGCGGGCATCACGGGAGAGGTCCTGGTGAATGCGCCGCACGTCAAGGACGCCTACGACCGCCTCTGGCTGACCCAGGAGCTGAGCAGCGGTCCCGCCGGATGGCACCGCACCGGGGACGTGGGCCATTTCGACGCCCGGGGACGGCTGTGGGTGGAAGGACGCCTTGCGCACGTCGTCACTGCACCTGGCGGCGCAGTGACCCCGGTAGGCCCGGAACAGGCCATCGAAAGCCTGGACGGCGTCGGCATGGCAGCCGTGGTAGGGGTGGGACCGGCGGGGACGCAGGCCGTCACCGCCGTCGTCGAAACCGTCCCGCCGGCCCCGAAAGCCGGCCTTGCCGGTCCGGACTTGGCGGGCAAGGTGCGGGCCGCAGCACGCGGCGCGGGCGTGTCCGTCGCCGCCGTACTGGTTGTCCCCGAACAGCCCACCGACGTCCGCCACAACGCCAAGATCGACCGGACGCGGCTGGCCCGGTGGGCATCGTCCGTGCTGGCGGGCGGCCGCCCGGGGACGCCATGAGGGTGCTGGTCACCGGCGCCAGCGGGCTGCTGGGCCGGGAGGTGGCAGGCCTGTTGGTGCGGAAGGGCCATGCGGTCACCACCTTCCAGCGGCGTCCGTCAAGGGTCGACGGCGTGACGGACCGCAGTGGCTCCCTCACCGATGAGGCGGCGGTTTCGGCAGCCGTCCGGGGCGTTGAGGGCGTCATCCACCTGGCCGCCAAGGTTTCCTTTACCGGCCGTGCGCAGGAATTCAACGAAGTGAACGTCCAGGGAACCCGGCGGCTGCTCCAGGCAGCACGCGACGCCGGGGTCAGGGACTTCGTTTTCGTGTCCTCGCCGTCGGTGGCCAACTCGGGGGCCGCCATCGCAGGGCTGGGCGCTGAGCCGGCCGACCCGGTACATGCCCACGGCGACTACTCCCGCACCAAAGCCGAGGCGGAACTGCTGGCCCTTGCCGCAGACGCACCGGACTTCCGTGTCGCCGCGGTGCGGCCGCACGTGGTGTGGGGACCCGGGGACACCCAGCTGGTGGAACGGGTGCTGGCACGGGCGGCCCGGAAGCGGTTGCCGCTGCTGGATGCCGGTGCTGCCCTGATCGACACCACGTACGTGGACAACGCGGCAGCCGCCATCGTTGCCGCGCTGGAGCGCATGGGGCATATCCGCGGCCGGGCGCTGGTGGTCACCAACGGTGAGCCCCGGCCCGTGGGCGAACTCATTGCAGGGATCTGCGCTGCCGACGGCGTACCCGCTCCGGCCTGGTCCGTCCCCGGCCCACTGGCGCGGCTGGCAGGATCAGTGGTGGAGCGGGCGTGGCTTCGGCTCGGCAAGCAGGACGAACCGCCCATGACCAGGTTCCTCGCAGAGCAGTTGTCCACGGCACACTGGTTCGACCAGCGTGAAACCCACGCGCTCCTCGCCTGGACTCCCCAAGTATCCATCGACGAAGGCCTCGCCCGGCTCACGGACTACTACGGCTCCCGCTGAGCGGGCCTGCGAGGCGGGGTTGGGCGGCCGCTACCAGCGGCCGTTGCGGGGCCGCGGCTGGCAGACGGGGCAGGTGTGGGAGGAACGGTTCATGAACTGGTCCCGGCGGATGGTCGCATTGATACCCGCTGCGGCGCACCTCCTGCAGGGCTCGCCCTGCCGGCCGTAGGCATTGAGGGACCTGTCAAAGTAGCCTGAGGCGCCGTTGACGTTGACGTACAGCGAATCAAAGCTGGTCCCGCCTGCTGCCAGGGCATCGAGCATTACCTCGCGGGCGCTGTCGAGGACGCGCTGGGCTTCACTCCTGCGCAGGGTGTCGGTGGCCCGGGCGAAGTGCAGGCGGGCACGCCACAGTGCTTCGTCGGCGTAGATGTTGCCGATGCCGGACACCAGTCCCTGGTCCAGCAGCGCCCGCTTCAGCCCCGTTTTGCGCTTGCGGAGGCGCTGGTAGAAGACGTCAAAGGAGAAGGCAGGGTCCAGGGGGTCCCTGGCAATGTGTGCTGCTTCCTCTGCAATCAGGGGAAGAGGGGATTCCGCCAGGCCGCCTGGTCCGCCGTCGTCAGTGGGTACCAGCGTGGTGACGAAGAGGCCGCCGAAGATCCGCTGGTCCACGAACCGCAGTTGATCCGGCATCCCGTCCCGCGGGCTGAGCCGGAACCGGACTTTAAGGTGCTTTTCATCGGGGACGGCTGGGTCCTGCATCAGCAGCTGCCCGCTCATGCCCAGGTGCGCCATAAGGGCAACGTGGGGCAGGCAATCGGTCTCCGGGGTGTCCAATCCGGCAGCAGAGCTGTCCACCAGCGGCATCCAGAGGAACTTTCCCCGGCGCACGACGTCGGAGACAGTGGCACCTTCGAGGTTGCCGATGAAGTCCCCGACGCCAAGGGCATGGCGGCGGATGGAGCGTGGGTCGAGGACTTCAACATCACGGATGGTCCTGCCGCGGACCCAGTTCACCAGGCCACGGCGGACAACCTCCACCTCGGGCAGTTCGGGCATGGACGCTACTGGGCGGCCACGGAGCTTGCGCCGGTACTGGAGGCCTCCTGGGCCCCAGCGCCGGAAAGCACCCGCCACGCGTCTGCCGCGGCTTCCTGTTCCGCTTCCTTCTTGGAGTGACCGGAACCCTTGCCGTAGGCGGTTCCGCCGATATTCAGGACAGCGGTGAAGGTGCGGGCATGGTCAGGCCCGGAACCCTCCACTGCGTAGTGGATGCTGCCCAGCTGCCGGCTGGCTGCGAGTTCCTGGATACTGGTCTTCCAGTCGGTGCCGGCGCCCAGGACGGCGGCATCCTTCAGCAGCGGACCAATTAGCCGCATGACCAGTTGGCGCGCCGTCTCGATGTCGTTCGAGACGTAGGTGGCCCCGATCAGGGCTTCCATGGTGTCCGCCAGGATGGAAGCCTTGTTCTTGCCATGGGTGAGCTTCTCGCCCTGGCCAAGATAGATGAATTCCCCGATGCCCAAGCTGCGGCCGATGCCGGCAAGCGCACGGGTACTGACGACGGCGGAGCGGCGCTTGGCGAGTTCGCCCTCGGGCAGGTTCGGGTTGTCCCGGTAGAGGGCGTCGGTCACGGAGAACCCCAGGATGGAGTCGCCCAGGAACTCGAGCCGCTCGTTGGTGGGGATGCCGCCGTTCTCGTAGGCGTACGAACGGTGCGTGAGCGCAAGACGAAGCGTCCCGGCGTCAATAGAGACACCGAGACGCTTCAGAAGCTCTTCAGTTGAAGACATCAGTCAGCCTGTTGGGCCGATTAGACGTCAGCGACCTTGCGGCCCTTGTACTCAAGGAACAGCGCGGTGCCAGCAGAGTCGGTAACGACCTTTGCCTGGTGCGGCAGGCTGTAGGTGACCTGGCCGTTCTCAACGGTCTTCACCAGGTGAGGGGCGGTCGCCTTCCACTGCGAGCGGCGGGCGCGGGTATTCGAGCGAGACATTTTCCGCTTGGGAACAGCCACGGCTAACTCATTTCTCTCTAGACAAACACGTACAAATCAATTTTGCCGGTCAGGCTTAGCCATATCAGCTAGGGCAGCCCAGCGAGGATCCAGGACCTCGTGGTGGTGCCCCGGCTCGTCTTCCAGGCGAGCTCCGCATTCGGAGCAAAGGCCCTGGCAGTCTTCCCGGCACACCGGCTGGAACGGCAGATTGGTGACAACCGCGTCCCGCAACACCGGTTCAAGATCGATTACATCGTGCTCGACTCGACGTTGCTCTTCATCTTCTTCTCCGTCCGAGAACTCAGCGCCCTCGTAGAAGAAAAGTTCTTGCACATTGACCTCAAGGTCATACGCAAGGGGATCCAGGCATCGGCCGCACTCGCCGGTTACTTCAGCGACAACGGTTCCTGATACCAGAATTCCTTCGTGTACGGCCTCAAGCCTCAGGTCGAGCTCGACATCCGAGCCTTCCTGAACACCAATAAGCGCCACACCAAGATCACCCGGTGCGGGTACATGTTCCTTCAGCGTCCGCATGCTTCCCGGGCTGCGCCCGAGGTCCTTGACGTCGAACGCCAGGGGCGAACCAGCATCTCTGTTAATGAGAACTCCTGTTGAACATATGACCGACGTACCATCTTAGCCTGAAGAGCCATGGTGACTCAAACCGGCAGGAGGCAGCGCCGAAGTACCGATCCAGCCTACCGCCTTGGCTGCTGATCCGCCGAAGGCTCGCCGGCAACCATACGGCGGTGCACCGACCGGGGCACGTAGTCCGTGACGCTGCCGCCCAGGACCGCCACCTCTTTGATCAGCGTGGAGGACAGGTGGACGTAGCTTGCTTCGGCCGGGAGGAAAACTGTCTCCACTCCGCTCAACTGGCGGTTCATGGTGGCCATCGGAAGCTCGTAGTCGAAGTCCGACGATGACCTCAGTCCCTTGACGATGGCGGACACACCCCGCTGGCGGCAATACTCGGCCAGGAGGCCCTCGCCCACCGGCTCCACCACGATGCCCTTGAGGGACGCGAGGGTTTCGCGCGCCATCTCCAGCCGTTCCTCGAGGCTGAACATGTACTTTTTCGCGTAGTTGGTGGAGATGGCCACGATGACCTCGTCGAAAAGACCCGCAGCCCTTGCAATGACTTCAAGATGGCCGTTGTGGATGGGGTCGAAGGATCCGGGGCACACAGCGCGTCGCATGCTTCGAACCTACCCCATGGAAAGGCCGGGATAACATGACTGAATGCATCCACCACGGGAACTTTCCACCCCCCTGGCACCTGCTCCCTGGCAGCGGACAGCGCTCGGAGCCAACCTCCTCGCTCCGGACGGCGGCCTGGGCGTCACCATCTTCGAGGAGATGACCACCCTGGCCGTCCAGACCGGCGCCATTAACCTGGGTCAGGGCTTCCCGGATGAAGACGGGCCGGCAGAAATCAGGGAGGCCGCCCGGGCAGCCATCGCTGCAGGGGCCAACCAGTACGCACCCGGCAAGGGGCTGCCCCCACTTCGGGAGGCGGTGTCCGCGCACCAGGAACGCTTCTATGGGCTGGCGCCGGACCCCGCAACCGAGGTCATTATCACCACCGGTGCCACCGAAGGGATCGCTGCGTCCCTCCTGGCGTTTGCCGGACCCGGCGACGAGGTCCTGACCTTTGAGCCGTTCTACGACTCCTACGGCGCGGTCATCGGCCTCTCGGGCGCCACGCACGCCACCGTGCCCCTGGCCGCGCCCGACTTCCTGCCCGACCCTGCGGCACTGGAAGCTGCCTTTAATGAGCGGACGCGGGTGGTCCTGCTGAACAATCCGCACAATCCCACGGGCGCCGTTTTCCCTGCGGAGATCCTGCAGCGCGTGGTGGACCTTGCGCAGAAGCACGACACCATCATCATCAGCGACGAGGTGTACGAGCACCTCACCTTCGGCGTCCGCCACACGCCGGTGGCGGCGCTTCCGGGAGCCGCAGGCCGGACCATCACCATTTCCTCCGCCGGCAAGACCTTTTCCCTGACCGGCTGGAAAATCGGCTGGTTGAGCGGTCCCGAGGAACTGGTCTCGGCCGTCCGCACGGTGAAGCAGTTCCTCACCTACAGTTCGGGCACTCCGTTCCAGGCCGCGATCGCCACGGGCCTGGCCCTGCCGGACGATTTCTACACCGGCATCGCCGCCGCCCTGGAACAGAAGCGCGATATCCTCAGCGCCGGGCTCCGGGCCGCGGGCTTTGACGTCTTCACCCCCAAGGGCACCTACTTCGTCAACGTGGACACGGCGCCGCTGGGCATCACGGACGCCCTGGACCTCGCCCGGCGGCTGCCCGCACTGGTGGGGGTGGCCGCCATCCCCGTTCCGGTGTTCTGCCATCCGGAGGGAGCCGAACGCACGCGAAGCCTGCTCCGGTTTGCCTTCTGCAAAAAGACGGAGGTCCTGGAGGAGGCTGCCGCCCGGCTGGCAACGCTGCGCGGCAGGCTCTGATGCCCGGCGGCAGTGGCGGGGCCATCAGCAGGTTCCTCCGGACAACAGGCCAGCATGCCACCATCGAACCTGACGCGTTTACTGATGGCGCTTATGTCCTCGCCATCGGCGGAGCCGAACAGTCCCACGTGAACCTGGACCGCCCGGCGGAGATCTTCTATGAGTACCTCCGCAGGATCGGGCATCTGGTGGATCTCGCGGCACCGCCGGGAGAACCCATCAGGGCCCTGCACCTGGGAGCAGGGGCGCTGACCCTGGCACGGTACATCCAGGCCACCCGCCCCGGTTCCATCCAGTATGCAGTTGAGCTGGAACGTGAACTGCTCGACTTTGTCCTCAGGCACCTGCCCATGCCTGAGGGAACGGACCTCACCACGATCATCGGCGACGCCCGCGAGGCACTCGCCGCGCTTGCTCCGGACCTTACGTTCGACGTCGTCATTTTGGACATCTTTTCCGGTCCTGAAGCACCGGGCCACATCGCCACCAGCGGCTTCTACCGGGAGGCCAGACACCGCTTGCGCCCGGACGGGCTGCTTATTGTCAACGTCGGCGACGAAGCGGCCCTCACGCTGGTCAGGAGCCAGGTGGCCGCGATGCGTGAGGCCATGGCCGATGTCGGCGCCTTCGCCGAAGCGGGGATGTTTGAGGGCCGGTACCCGGGCAACATTATCCTGGCGGGCACGCAGGGCCCCTGGCCGGAAGCCTGGACGGCCGAACTGACCGCGCGGGGCCCGCACCCGGCGCGGGTCCTGGCCGGGGTGGACCTGGACCCCTTCTCGGGCTAGGCCCGCAGGGAATCCGGCCCGTCCGTCCCGGGCAGGTCCTCGGCGGCGATTGCATCGGGCACGAACGGCTCCGCGTACCACAGCCGGGTCTCCCCGTACTTCTTCTCGGCGAACCTGGTCAGGCCCTGCGGCCACCCCGGTTCAGGGGAGCGGGAGGAGCGTTCCACTACGACGACGGCGCCCGGGGCCAGGTGCCCGGCGAGTTTCTCCAGCACCCCGGACAGCCCGGCCTCCTCCAGCGGGTACGGCGGGTCCAGGAACACCAGGTCCCATGCCGTGGCCTCGGGGGCGCGGTCGAGGAAGGGCTCCACCCGGGCGCGGTGCACGGTCACCGCCTTGCGGCCCAGAACACCGTTGATCAGGTCCGCGTTCCGCTGGCACACGCCGCTTGCCTTGGCATCGGATTCCACCAGGTCCACCGTCAGGGCTCCCCGGCTGCCGCTTTCCACACCCAGCGCGCCAGAGCCCGCATACAGATCCAGCACGCGGGAACCCGCGATCACATCGAAGGCATCGAGGCGGGAAAACAATGCTTCCTTAACGCGGTCAGTGGTAGGCCTGGTCAGGGATCCCGGGACCGCTGTCAGCGGAGTGCCGCCCGCCGCACCTGAAATGATCCGGGTCACCGCGACCACCGCGATCCGCCGGCGCCCTGCAGGCATTGGTTGCTAACCGCGTTCAAGGAACGCCTCCTTCTCGGGGTTGAGGTACTTCTCGATGGCATCGGCAAGTTCGGGGTGGGCGGACAGCAGCGGATCCTGGCCGACGATGGCCTGGGCGTCTTCCCTGGCGCGGGCAATGATGTCCTCATGCTCAAGGACCCGCAGCAGCTTCAGAGTTGACCGCCCGCCTGACTGGGAAGCGCCCAGGATGTCGCCTTCGCGCCGGAGCTTGAGGTCCTCCTGCGACAAGACGAAGCCGTCCGTGGTGGCGGCGACGGCTTCGAGCCGTCTCCTGCTGGGGTGGCCCGGTTCCAGGGCAGTGACCAGCAGGCAGGTCCCGGGCAGGCCGCCGCGGCCAACGCGGCCGCGGAGCTGGTGCAACTGCGAGATTCCGAACCTGTCGGCGTCCAGGATGACCATCAGGGTGGCGTTGTGCACATCCACGCCTACCTCGATCACCGTCGTGGAGACCAGCAGCTTGATGCGGTTGGCAGTGAACCCGGCCATGGTGTCCGTTTTCAGCTCCGGGTCCTGGCGCCCGTGGAGCGGGGCCAGGGCAACCCCTGCCAGTGAGGGTTCGGCCAGCAAATAGTCCACGACGCCGG
This sequence comes from Arthrobacter sp. E44, assembly GCF_041877125.1. Taxonomy (NCBI): domain Bacteria; kingdom Bacillati; phylum Actinomycetota; class Actinomycetes; order Micrococcales; family Micrococcaceae; genus Arthrobacter; species Arthrobacter sp. E44. The sequence goes on along the minus strand of NZ_JBHDJA010000001.1, from coordinate 451,925 downwards.
TGACCGATGCGAGCTCCCGTCCCTCCTCCGCCTCCAGGCCCGGAGGCGCAGCCTCCCCCGGGCTGAAGTCGCCGTCGTCGTCCGTTCCGATCTTGGGACAGACCACGTACACCTGGTGGCCGGCGTCGATCTCCTCCCGCGCGCGGGCCCAGATCCGTCCCGCCCAGGCGGGGTTCTCCGCAAGGCCCACGAGGTGGGTAGCGATGGGGGCCCTGCCCTTGGGCAGTTCATCGAGGGTGGAGGTTTCGAGGTCGCCGAACACGGTCATGGCCACGGTCCGGGGAATGGGTGTGGCGGTCATGACCAGCAGGTGCGGCGGCTTCCGGGCCTTGGCCCGCAGGGCGTCGCGCTGTTCCACGCCGAAGCGGTGCTGTTCGTCCACGACGATCAGGCCGAGGTCGTAGAAGGACACGTTGTCGCTGAGCAGGGCGTGGGTTCCGACGATGATTCCCGCCGTCCCTGAGGCGGCATCCAGCAGGGCCTGCTTCCGGGCCGCGGTGGGCATGGAGCCCGTCAGTAGAGTGACCTGCACGGAAGACCCGCCGCCGGCCAGCCCACCCAGGAGTCCGTCGCTGGACAGCGGGCCAAGGGTGCGGCGGATGGAGTCGTAGTGCTGGGCGGCGAGCACCTCGGTGGGTGCCAGCAGCGCGGCCTGTCCCCCGCTGTCCACCACCTGGAGCATGGCCCGGAGTGCCACGACGGTCTTGCCGGAGCCCACCTCGCCCTGCAGCAGCCGGTTCATGGGCGCGTCCTGTGCCAGTTCCGTTGCCAGCGTCTTCCCGACGGCGGCCTGGCCGGCTGTGAGGGTGAACGGCAGGTTTTGGTCGAACGCGGACAGGATCCCGTCGTTGACGGGGCGCCGCGCGGTGGCTTCCTCGGCGGCGAGTTGGGCACGGCGGCGGGCCAGTGCGGACTGCAAAACCAGGGCCTCCTGGTAGCGGAGCCGGTCCCTGGCGCGTTTCCAGTCAGACGCTGTTTCAGGCGCATGGATAAGCCGGTAGGCGTCGGCCACGGGAAGGAAGCCCTCCCGGTCTGCCACTGCGGGGGGAAGCGGGTCCGCCAGAGAGCCGAGGTCAGCGGTCTCCAACAGCGTGGCGATCACCTTCTGGATCTTCCAGCTGGGGAGCTTGGCGGTAGCCGGATACACCGGAATCGGCATGGCTGCGAGTTTCTCCGGATCATCACTGCCCGGCGCGAAGGGGTCCTCGTCCAGGATGAGGAAGTCCGGGTTGGTGAGGCCCAGTTGCCCTTTGAACCGGGTGACTTTTCCTGAGAACAGGGCGCGCCGGCCCTGAAGGAGTTCAGCTTTTGCCTTGTAACCGTTGAAGAAGCTGATCTTCAGCGTTCCCGGCACCTTGCCGTGGTAGTCCTGGCCTCCCACCAGCCGCAGCCCCTGCTGCCCGTCGTCGTCGGAAACTATGACGTCCGTGATGGTTCCGCGGCGTGCCTGCATGTGCCGGGTGCTGCTGGACAATACCCGGGCGATGAGGGTGACTTCCTCGTCAAGCGGAAGCCCGCTGATGGGTGTCAGTTCACCGCGGGTCAGGTAGCGGCGGGGAAAGTAGTTAAGCAGGCCTTCGACGGTGGTGATGCCGAGGTGTTTCTCGATGACCGCGGCGGACCGCTTTCCGATCCGCCGTTCAAGGGCCAGGTCCAGCTCAGCGTTCATGCCCGCCGGTATTCACCGCATCCACGGCAGCGTCCCGGGGAAGCGCCAGCTCGCTGATGCTGATCTGGGATGGTTCACCGAGGGACCGGATGATGTCCACGGCGGGGTTTGGTTCCGGGACGTGGACGTGGACCCGCCACCGGTAGTTGCCGTCGGTGTCCGGGCCGCTGCCCACCTGGCTCATGATGACGGACTCGCCGATCTCGTCGAGCCGCTGCCGCAGGGTGGCGGCGTTCAGGGGCGAAAGGGTGATGGTGCACATGACTTCCACGCCGTCGTCGTCCGGCATGGAAGCGTGGATGTGGGGATCGGAGACGTCGTAGCCGTGCAGTCCGTCGAGGAGTTCGTCCTGCAGTTCCTGGCCCATCACGGCGGAGCGAAGGCAGTCGAGGATCAGCAGCATGCCCACGCCGCCGGCATCCACCACCCGGGCGGACTGCAGCGCATCGAGCTGCTCCTCCGTGTGGACCACCGCGGCCAGCGCTCCCTCCACCGCGGCGTCGAGGGTGAGGCCCAGGGCATGGTTGCTGTCATCGCCGTCCTGGCCGGCGTCGACGGCTGCTGCAGCGCGGGCTGCCGCTTCCATGACCGACAGCATGGTTCCGGGAACGGGGTCGCTCAGGGCGGACCAGGCGCGGATCTGGGCACGGTTGAGGGCCGCGGCGAGGAGCGTGGACGTCATCCTGGTGTGTCCGGCCAACGGCTCGGCCGCGGCGCAGAGGAACACCGAAAAGAGCGTTCCGGAGTTTCCGCGTGCCTCCTCCATGGCTGCCTGCCCTGCGGTGGCGAGGACTTCCCCGACGTCAACCGGGGCGGGCTGGTCTTCGCCAAGCACCAGGGAACGGGCCGCAGCGCGGACGGTGAGGTACAGGTTGGTGCCCGTATCGCCGTCAGCTACCGGGAAGATGTTGATGGCGTTCAGCCGGTCGCTGTGGTTGCCGAGGGCAGTTTCAGCCTTGCCCAGCCACCTCTTCATCGCCAGCGCGTTGGCGGCAACCTTAGTGTGCAAAGTGATCCCATCCCCCGGTGCCCGCGGCCGGACCCGCTGTCAAGACGCCCGGGCCATCGTCGGTACCGAGTGCATGTATCGAGCCTAGCGCAGTGAATCCGGGTGGCAGCTGAACATCGGCAGGGAATGTGGCCAGCAGCCCGTGGTCCTCACCGCCACCCAGCACCCACTGCTCAGGATCGGCTCCCAGCAGGGCGGCCGCAGGAACCAGGACCTCCGCCAGTTCGGCCAGGCGCGCGGGATCCAGGGCGACGGCAACGCTGCTGGCTGCAGCCAGCCTCCTGCCGTCGCGCAGGAGCCCGTCCGAGATGTCGAGCATTGCCGTGGCCCCTGCGGCGCGGGCTGCCGGACCCGCCGCGAGCGGCGGACGCGGGCGGCACTGCAGGTCCAGGAAGACTCTTTCCGCCGGGCCCAGTGTGTCCGCCGGAATATCCGCTTCCAGCAGGGCCAGCCCCGCAGCCGCATGGCCAACCGTGCCGGCCAACGCCAGGACGTCCCCTGGCTGGGCGCCTGACCGGAGGACTGGCCGCCCGCCGTCGAGCGTTCCCAGCACCGCCACCGTCACCGATATTTCACGACCGCGGCCCAGGTCCCCGCCGGCCACGGAACAACGGACTGCTCCGAGCTCCCGGATTCCGGCCGTGAGGCCGTCCGCCAGGTCCTCCACCCAGCTCACGGGCGTGTCGACGGGAAGCGTGAGGCTGACAACCATGGACGTGGCTTGTGCGCCCATGGCATTGATGTCGCTGAGGTTTTGCGCGGCTGCTTTCCATCCGACGTCGAATCCGGTGGTGCGGTAGCCGTTGGGCCACAGGAGCCGGAAATCCTGGTCCTGGACCTGGGTATCGATGCTGATGACCGTTTTGCCGTCCGTGGCGGCGACGATGGCGGCGTCATCCCCAGGTCCCAGCAGTGTGCTGGCGGTGTGCCCGGCCTCCATGCGCAGGCGCGGAAAGATCCGGGCCAGCAGGTCGGCTTCGGAAAGGCCCTCGACGGTGGGCTGGCGGTCAACGCGGTTACGGAGGTCTTCAGGCACGCCACTACGCTACCGCGCCGGACTGACATTGTGTCCGGGCGGGCACTGCGGCGGCGATAGGCTGGAAGCATGCACCACCACCACCTGCCCCTGTCCGCCCGCGCCGCCAGGATGGCGATGGTTGGAGCGGTGGCCGCCCTTTCCCTGACCGCCTGCTCACCGCCAGTGGACGTCACTGCCGCCAAGGACGCGGCCAACCCGGCGTGTGCGCCGATGATGCTGGCGCTGCCTGATTCCATTGGCGATTCAAAGCTGCGGAAGACCAACAGCCAGGCCACCGCGGCGTGGGGGGATCCTTCGCTGGTCATCCTGCGGTGCGGAGTCAACGTGCCGGGGCCCACCACCGACCGCTGCGTGACCGTTAACGGCGTCGACTGGGTCATCAAGGAAGGCGACCCGGTGTGGACGCTGACCACCTACGGCCGGGAGCCTGCCACGGAAATCCTGATGGACCCGGACAAGATCAGCTCCGCGACTGTGCTCGCGGACCTGGCGGCAGCGGCAGCGAAGGTCCCTTCCGTCCGGAACTGCGTGGGCCAGGAAGACCTGCAGAACCTGCCAAAGAGCCAGTAGGTTCCGGCAGGCCACCCACCGTGGGCCCACGCCGGCAGGGTCCCCGGGATCAGCGGAGTCCGGTCTTGCGGTTCAGGGCCAGGTAGATGAGTTCATCGATCAGGTCGGCGTAGCCCAGGCCTGAAGCCGCCCACATCTGCGGGTACATGCTCTTGGGCGTGAAGCCGGGCATGGTGTTGATCTCGTTGATGATCAACTCACCCTCGGGCGTGTAGAAGAAGTCCACCCGGCTCAGGCCCTCGGCACCGACGGCATCGAATGCGGCGGCAGCGAGCTCACGGACCCGGGAGATCGCTTCGGCAGGGATGTCGGCCGGGCAGCTCAGGGCCGCGGCGTCATCCTCGACGTACTTGGCGTTGAAGTCGTAGAACTCGTGCGTTCCCCCGGATACGGAGATCTCCCCCGGCATGGAGGTCCGGGGCGCGTCGGTGCCCCTGCCTTCCAGGACGGCGCACTCGATTTCGCGTCCCACGATCCCGGCTTCGATCACGAGCTTCAGGTCGTGGCGGCGGGCTTCTTCGATGGCGGCATCCAGGTCGTCCAGGGAGTCAACCTTCGAAATGCCCATCGAGGAGCCCGCACGGGCCGGCTTGACGAACACGGGGAACCCGAGCCGGTCCACCTGCTTGCGGACGGACTCGGGGTCCCGGCGCCACTGCCTGTCGGTGACCACGACATAGGGGCCGACGCGGAGTCCGGCAGCTTCGAAAACCACCTTCATGTAGTGCTTGTCCATGCCGACCGCCGAGGCAAGGACCCCCGCGCCGACATACCGGGTGTCGGAAAGCTCAAGGAGTCCCTGGATGGTGCCGTCTTCGCCGAACGGGCCGTGCAGCAGCGGGAAGACCACATCCACGGCGCCCAGTTCCTGCGGCACCTGGTTGGGCGACGCCACAATCAGCTGGTGTTCCCCGCCGATCTCGGCCAGGGTGACGGTCTCCGACGAGGGCACGACCTCGGGGAGGGCTGAGGCCGACAGGGACCACTGGGCCGTTTCCGCCGGGGCCAGGACCCATTGGCCGGTCTTGGCAATCCCGATGGGAATTACCTCGTACTTGTCCTTGTTAATCTCGCCCAGGACACCGGCGGCAGTCACACAGCTCACCGCATGCTCGCTGGAGCGGCCGCCGAAGAGCACCGCAACGCGCGGTTTCCTGTTGGGTGCCGTTTCCCCGGGGGTGTTTGTGTCGTGGGACATGGTCAGTAATCGCCTTCAGGTTTCAATTCCCGGGACAGCAGAACCGGCCCCAGTTGGTCAACGGACAGCTTGCCTGCCAGCACCGCAACCACGGCGGCAGTAATGGGCATTTCGACGCCGAGCTTGCCGGCGAGTTCGTGGACGGCCTGGCCCGACTTGATACCTTCGGCGGTCTGGGTCATCTTGCGGCCCACCTCCTCCAGCGTCAGTCCCTGGCCGAGCAGCCTGCCGGCGGTATGGTTCCGGGACAGTGCGGACGAACAGGTTGCGACGAGGTCGCCCAGCCCGGCGAGCCCGGCCATGGTCTTGGCCTCTCCACCCAGCGCCAGCGCGAGGCGGGATGTTTCCGCCAGCCCCCGGGTGATCACCGAGGCCTTGGTGTTGTCCCCCATCTGCCTGCCCTCGCAGATGCCCACGGCAAGTGCGATCACGTTCTTGACGATGCCGCCGATTTCGACGCCGACGACGTCCGAAGTGGTGTAGGGCCGGAAGTACGGAGCGGTGCAGGTCCTGGCCAGCCAGCCGGCGGTGGCGGAGTCCGTGCAGGCAACGACGGACGCCGTGGGCTCCTCCCGGGCAATTTCCATGGCGAGGTTGGGTCCGGAGACGACGGCGATGCGTTCCAGCGGCAGGTCCAGTTCCTGGCTGATGACCTCACTCATCCGGGCGTCGGTTCCCAGCTCAAGGCCTTTCATGAGGGAGACGACGACGGCACCCGGGGCGATCATGGCCTTCCACTCCCGCAACTGCGGACGCAGTGACTGGGCCGGAACGGCGATCACCACAAGTTCGGCTCCCGCCAACACCTCGCTGACGTCGGTAGACGCTGTGATGTTTTCTGGCAGGACGATGTCCTTGAGGTAGTCGCTGTTGCGGTGGCTGGTGTTGATCTCCTCCACCACTTCGGCGCGCCGGCCCCACAGCTTGATGGCACGAGGCGTTCCCGTGGCGATGGCTGCATCTGCGAGGATTTTCGCGAACGTGGTCCCCCAGGACCCCGCGCCAAGAACGGCGACCGTGCGGGCCGCTCCCGGCTTTGCGTCAGCGGTCACGGAGCTTCCGTTCCTGCACCGTGCTGCTGTCCGCGTTCCACGAACCGCCCCTGCTTGGCCTGCTGTTGCTTGGCCGGGTCCCACCGTTCCGCCGGCGGCTGCTCACCGCGCAGGCTCGCAAGGAGCCCCGTGATCGCAGCCATGATGACTTCCGTGGCCTCCGCCAGCGTTGCCTTGTCCAAGGGACGTCCGTCGAACGCGCTCAGGTCCACAGGGTCCCCCACCAGTACCCGTGATCGCTTCCGCGGGAACAGGTGGAAACGCTTGCCGTACCTGGGGAACACCTCGTGGGCACCCCAGTGGGCGATGGGCACCACGGGGATTCCGCCTTCGAGGGCCAGACGTGCAGCGCCGGTATGCCCCTTCATGGGCCACAGGTCGGGATCACGCGTCAGCGTGCCCTCGGGGTAGATGATGATGGCACCGCCCTCAGCCACGATCTCCTGGGCCACCTGCAGCGAACGGTTCGCTCCCGCCGTCGAACGCTCCACCGGCACCTGCTTGGTGGCTCTCAGCAGCGGGCCCAGGCCGGGGACCTTGAACAGGGACGCCTTGGCGAGGAAGTGCGGGGCCCGTCCCTGGTTGTACAGCATGTGGCCCACCACCAGGGGGTCAATCTCCGTGCAGTGGTTGGGCGCGGCGATGAAGCCGCCCGCGGGAAGTTTTTCGGTTCCCTCCCACGTCTTGGACATCATGAGGTTCAGCAGCGGCCGGGCGATGCCGGCGATGAACACAAATGTGGCCCTGCTCTTGGCAGATTCCTTCACAGTTCCGCTCTACTTCGTGGTGGTGATGTCGAAATCGGCACCGAGGCCGGCAAGCTTCTCGGTGAAACGCTCGTAGCCGCGGTTGATGATGTCGATGCCGGTGACCCGCGAGGTTCCTGTGGCGGCCAGGGCGGCGATCAGGTGGCTGAAGCCGCCGCGGAGGTCCGGAACGTCGATGTCCGTTCCCTTGAGCTGGGTGGGGCCGGAGATGACGGCGGAGTGCAGGAAGTTCCGCTGGCCGAACCGGCACGGAACGCTGCCAAGGCACTCGCGGTGCACCTGGATGCTGGCACCCATGCGGATCAGGGCATCGGTGAAGCCGAAGCGGTTCTCGTAGACCGTTTCGTGGACGATCGAGACACCCTCGGCCTGGGTCAGCGCCACCACAAGGGGCTGCTGCCAGTCAGTCATGAATCCGGGGTGGACGTCCGTCTCGAGGACCAGCGGGCTCAGCTTTCCGCCCTTGTGGTAGAAGCGGATGCCGTCCTCGCCGATGTCCATGCCGCCGCCCACCTTGCGGTAGGTGTTCAGGAAGGTCATCATGTCGCGCTGCGAAGCACCCTCGACGAAGATGTCTCCGCGGGTCACCAGCGCTGCCGAAGCCCAGGACGCGGATTCGTTGCGGTCCGAGAGGGCCCGGTGGTTATAGCCGCCCAGGTCGCGGACGCCCTCAATGCGGATGGTGCGGTCCGTCTGGACGCTGATGATGGCGCCCATCTTCTGCAGGACGGCGATGAGGTCGATGATTTCCGGCTCGGTGGCTGCACCGGAAAGCTCCGTGATGCCCTCGGCGCGGGTGGCGCTGAGGAGGACCTGTTCGGTGGCGCCGACGGACGGGTACGGCAGCGAGATCTTGGCGCCATGCAGGCCCTTGGGCGCGGAGATGTGGATGCCGCCGGGGCGCTTCTCCACCACGGCGCCGAACTGCCGCAGGACGTCCAGGTGGTAGTCGATGGGCCGGTCGCCGATCTTGCAGCCGCCCAGGTCCGGGATGAAGGCTTCGCCGATGGCGTGGATCAGTGGCCCGCACAGCAGGATGGGGATGCGGGAATCCCCGGCATGCGCATCGATGGCGGTGCTGGATGCCGTCTTCGCGGCCTTGGGGTCGAGGGTGAGGTCACCGTTGACCGGATCCTTCTCCACGGTCACGCCGTGCAGCTGCAACAGGGAGGTAACCACCTCCACGTCCTTGATTTCCGGCACGTTCCGCAACACCGACGGTTCGTTGCCCAGCAAGGCCGCAACCATTGCCTTCGGGACAAGGTTCTTTGCCCCACGGACGCTGACGCGGCCTGTAAGCGGGACACCGCCGCGGATTGTCAGAACACTACTCATATACCGGTTTCCTCACGATCACTAGCCCCCAAAACCTTGCAAAGGCTCCAACCAAGCATAGGAGGTCGCGTTACCGAACCGAAATAAGGGGGCACCGGCGGCGGGGCGTGGCGGACCCGCCCCTGCCGCCGGAATGGTCCGGGCAGCTAGGAGAGCTTTGCCGGCAGGGTCTTGGGCTTGAACGCCGGGCGGGTCGCCTCGTAGGCGGTGATGTCGGCTTCGTGCTGGAGGGTCAGCCCGATGTCGTCCAGCCCCTCCAGGAGCCGCCAGCGGGTGTAGTCGTCGATCTCGAACGGCGCCACGATGTTGCCGCACACCACGGTCTTGGACTCGAGATCCACGGTGACCTGGGTCCCCGGAGCGTTCTCGAGTTCCTTCCAGATGAGCTCGATGTCGTCCTGCGCCACCTGCGCGGCCAGCAGCCCCTGCTTGCCGGAGTTGCCGCGGAAGATGTCGGCGAAGCGGGAGGATAGCACTGCCTTGAAGCCGTAGTCCTTCAAGGCCCACACGGCGTGCTCGCGGGAGGAACCGGTGCCGAAGTCCGGCCCGGCCACCAGCACGGAGCCGGCATTGTAGGGCTCCTGGTTGAGGATGAAGGACGGGTCCTTGCGCCAGGCGGAGAACAGGGCATCCTCAAAGCCGGTCCGGGTGATGCGCTTGAGGTACACCGCCGGGATGATCTGGTCGGTGTCAACATTGCTCTGGCGCAGCGGGACGCCGATGCCGGTGTGCTTGGTGAACTTTTCCATGATGTCTGTCCTAGGCTGCGTCGATGCGGATGGCGGCGGGTTCGGGGGCCGGCTCAAGGTCCGACGGCGAGCTGAGCGTGCCGCGCACCGCCGTGGCTGCAGCCACCACCGGGGAGACCAGGTGCGTGCGGCCGCCCTTGCCCTGGCGTCCTTCAAAGTTGCGGTTGGACGTGGAGGCGCAGCGCTCCCCCGGCTCCAGCTGGTCCGGGTTCATGCCCAGGCACATGGAGCAGCCGGCAAAGCGCCATTCGGCGCCGAAGTCCTTGAACACACGGTCCAGTCCCTCGGCCTCGGCCTCAAGCCGGACACGGGCCGAACCCGGTACCACCAGCATCCGCACATTCGGGTCCTTTTCGCGCCCGCGGATGATGTCCGCCGCAGCGCGCAGGTCCTCGATGCGCGAGTTGGTGCAGGAGCCCAGGAAGACGGTGTCAACGCGAATGTCCTTCATGGGGGTGCCGGCTTCCAGGCCCATGTACTGCAGGGCCCGCTCCGCGGCGGCCTTGGCATTTTCGTCGCCGAAGTCCGCCGGGTTCGGGACGGCCTGGGACAGGGAGACGCCCTGCCCTGGGTTGGTGCCCCAGGTGACGAAGGGCTCCAGCGTGTCGGCATCCAGGTCCACCTCGACGTCGAAGGTGGCGTCGTCGTCGGTCCGCAGCGTGTTCCAATATTCGACGGCGGCATCCCAGTCAGCGCCTTCCGGAGCGTGCGGGCGGCCCTTCATGTAGGCGTACGTGGTCTCGTCCGGGGCCACCATGCCGGCGCGGGCGCCGGCCTCGATGGACATGTTGCAGATGGTCATGCGGGCTTCCATGGACAAGGCACGAATCGCGGAGCCGCGGTATTCCAGGACGTAGCCCTGCCCGCCGCCGGTGCCGATCTTGGCGATGACCGCCAGGATGATGTCCTTGGCCGTGACACCGGGACGCAGGGTGCCCTCGACGTTGATGGCCATGGTCTTGAACGCCTTGAGCGACAGGGTCTGGGTGGCCATGACATGCTCCACCTCGGAGGTGCCGATGCCCATGGCCAGGGCACCGAAGGCGCCGTGGGTGGAAGTGTGCGAGTCGCCGCAGACAACCGTCATGCCCGGCTGGGTGAGGCCCAGCTGCGGACCGACCACGTGGACAATGCCCTGTTCTGCGTCGCCCAGGCTGTGCAGCCGGACACCGAACTCCGCGCAGTTGTGGCGCAGGGTCTCGATCTGAGTGCGGCTGGTCAAATCAGCAATGGGCTTGTCGATGTCCAGCGTGGGGGTGTTGTGATCCTCGGTGGCAATGGTCAGGTCCGGCCGGCGCAGCTTGCGGCCGGCCAGCCGCAGGCCTTCAAAGGCCTGCGGGGACGTGACTTCGTGGACCAGGTGGAGGTCGATGAACAGAAGGTCTGGCTGGGCGTTGGCTCCTTCGCCGTCACCTTTGCGCACCACGTGCGCGTCCCAGACTTTCTCGGCCAATGTCTTTGCCATGGCCATCTCCCTTCACTGCTGTTTGGCTGATTAGTCCAACTGAATCAGGACGGCTCCGCGCTGCGCCAGCCGAAAGATTTGCATCTCAGATACTGAGACGGCAATATCATTACATGGACAATTCTAGTGGAGTCGGTGTCATTGATAAAGCGGCCCAGGTGCTCGACGCACTCGAGGCAGGTCCCACCACGCTGGCGCAGCTGGTGGCCGCTACCGGACTGGCCCGGCCCACTGTCCACCGCCTCGCTTTGGCGCTGGTGCACCACCGGCTGGTCAGCCGCGACATCCAGGGCCGGTTCGTCCTCGGCAGCCGGCTCGTTGAGCTCGCCTCGGCAGCCGGCGAGGACCGCCTGATCGCCTCCGCCGGGCCCGTGCTGATGCAGTTGCGCGACGCCACCGGCGAGAGCGCGCAGATCTTCCGCCGACAGGGCGACTGGCGCGTCTGCGTCGCCTCCGCCGAACGCCCCATCGGTTTGCGCGACACCATCCCCGTCGGCACGCAATTGTCCATGAAAGCCGGCTCCGCCGCCCAGGTCCTGCTCGCCTGGGAGGACCACGACCGGCTCCTTGAGGGCCTGCAGTCAGCCCGCTTCACGCCCACCGTCCTGGCAGGGGTACGACGGCGGGGCTGGGGACAGAGCCTTGGCGAACGCGAGCCGGGAGTCGCCTCCGTCTCGGCCCCCGTCCGCGGTCCGTCCGGCAGGGTGATTGCCGCCGTCTCCATTTCCGGACCCATCGAGCGGCTGACCCGCCAACCGGGGCGCCTGCACGCGGAAGTGGTGTGCAACGCCGGCCGGATCCTCACCGAGGCGCTGCGGAAAAACAACGACTAGCAAAGTCCGCTCTCCCGCCCGTTCACGCCGCTAGGCTGTGGCCATGGGCAGCTATGCAGTGTTCCTCCGCGGCATCAATGTGGGCGGAATCAATATCAAGATGGCCGATCTTCGGGACGCACTGAAGAACCGCGGCTTCACCGATGCCAAGACCCTTTTGGCCAGCGGAAACGTGGTGCTCTCCAGTACCCTGGACGCGGCCGCCGTCAAACAGGAATGCGAGCAGTGCCTGCGTGCAGCGTTTGGCTATGAGGCGTGGGTGGTGGTCCTGGATGCCCGGAGGGTGGCCCAGCTGGTGGAAGCCTGCCCCTTCCCCGAAGACGACAAGTCCACCCACACCTACATCACCCTCTCGTCGGATGCCAAGGTGCTGGATGAGCTGGAAGCAGCAGGGTCCGCACTGGAAAAGCATGACCAGCAGCGGCTGGGGCCGGAAGCCCTTGCCTGGCTGGCCCCGGTGGGTGGAACACTGGACAGCCCGTTCAGCAAGATCAGTGCCAAGGCAAAGTTCAAGGCCGCCACTACCACCCGCAACCTGCGCACCCTGATTAAGATCCGCGATGCCGCGGCTGCCCTCGCCACCGCCCAGGCAACAAGCTCCTAGCCTGGCCCTGCCTTCTTCAGGGCCTTGTTGAAGGCTGCAAGCCGGGCAATCCCGGCCTCCACTGGGGCCACCACCAGCTCCTGGGCTGCACCTGCAACGGCACTGTTGAGCCGGCGTCGTGCCCTTGCAGCACGCGCGCGGGCAGCACCTGCCGCAATAAAGCGGCCGGTGACGGCCAGGAAGATCCCCAACACCACGCCCAGCGCAATCATCAGCGTTGGCACCGGCCATCCCTCCACTCGGGGTACCTCCGGTACCGGCAACTGGAGGTACGCCAGCCCGGCCAGCACGCCGAGCCAGCCCAGGCCGCCCAGGACCGTCAGCAGCGCGAGCCACTGCAGGATGTTGAAGAGCCCCCACCACCAGGCTTTGCGGTTGGCTCCCAGGTCGGTTCCGGCGATGGCCTGGTCCAGAGCGTCGGGCAGCCTGTCCCTTCCTGCCCTCGCTGTTCCCCGGATTGCGGCCCGCCAGGGTCCCGGTGCGCCCGCGCTGGCCGAATCCGCAAATTCCCTGACCGCCGCATCCGTCCTGGCCCGTTCCGGAGCACCGGCGGGCGGCAGCGATGTCCTGTTCAGCTCGGCAGGCGTTTCCCGCCGCAGGTTGAGCCGCCGCAGTGGGTCCGGCCGGAAGCGGGAGAGCCAGCGGGTTACAGGCCAGCCCGTCCTGCGCACGGATTCCAGACGGTAGGACTGGCCTACCGCCCGCACCACGGCAGGGACGTTTGCCGCCAGGGCCAGTTCCTCAGCCAGTCTCGTCTTTGCCACGGTCCGCACCCCGGCAGCTTCCCCTTCGCCGGAAACGCGCCGCAGGTCCTCCGCTGCCTTGGTCACATCGGCCTCCAGGCGCCGGGACTGGGCCTGGCGCTGGATGGCAGCCTTGCGGATGGCGGCACGCAGTTCCGGGATTCCCGCTCCCGTCACTGCCGACGAGGCAAGCACCTGCACCTGTCCCAGCCCTTCCCCTGCAAGGATCGCGTGCAGCGAGTCGAGCACCGGTTGCACATCATGGGCAGGCAGCCGGTCCACCTGGTTCAGGACCACGAGCGTGACGGCGCCGTGGGTGGCAAGGGGTGCCAGGAATCCGTTGTGCACGGCGGCGTCGGCATATTTTTGCGGGTCGAGCACCCAGACCAGGACGTCCACCATTCCCACCATCCGCTGCACGATCTCGCGGTTCGCGGCACGGGTCGAATCGAAGTCCGGCAAATCCAGCAGGATCAGCCCGGTCTGTTCATCGGCGAAGCCCTCCACCGGTGCGGCGTGGTGCCGGTTTCCAACCTCCAGCCAGTCCAGCAGCGCCTCGCTCCCCTTTGCTCCCCACACCCCCGCCAGTGGTTCCGATGTGGTGGGACGGCGGGCGGCCGCCGTTGCGATTTCCGCGCCGCTGACGGCATTGAAAAGGGAGGACTTGCCGCTGCCTGTCGCTCCGAAAAACCCCACCACGGTGTGGTCGGCGGACAATGAGCGGCGTGAACTGGCGCGTTCCAGGACGTCGAATGCTTCCTGCAGCGCCTCGTCCGGGACCACGCCCTCCCCCAGTTCGTGGGCGTCCTGGAGGGCCTGGAGCCGGCTGTCCAGCCGCGTTGACCCGCGTGCCCCGCTGTGGCGGCTCACGCCTTTCCCGCCAGCCGCGCGAGTTCCCCGGCCTGGCCGGCAAGCCGCTGCGCGAGGTTGGGATTGTCCTCCGGCAGCCGCTGCAGGAACTTCTGCTGTTCATCCGTCAGCAGTTGTTGGCAGCGAGCCGCCAGGTCCTCACGGGCCTTGTCCGCCATGCGGCGCACCGCGTCCTCGCCGAACACGGCCTCGAGCAGGCGCTGGCCCACGACGGCGGTGCCGCCCGCGACACCGATCTCAAGACCAGTCAGTCCGGCCGTCATCGAAAACACCACGATCATCAGCGCGGCACCGAGCCCGTTGATGCCGAAGGACAACCACCGTGCCTGCGTGCGCCTGCCCTGCCCTTCCGTGCGGATCAGCTCCATTAACGCTTCCTGCCAGGCGCGGATTTCGGCTGCCGCGCGGTCGGCGAAGCCTGGGGCCGTGCCGGACAAATCCTCCCGGCCCAACAGCTGGCGGCCTGCCGGATCTGAACGCCAACGCTGGTCCGTGTCCTCTGCGGCATTGGCTGCTTCGTCGACGATCACCGCCTGCAGCCCGGTCTCAATGGCTGCTTCAACCCGGACCGCGGGCGCCGGTTCACCCCTAAAGAAGGCGCCCATGCGGTCCCTGAACCGGCCCACGTTCTGCTCAAGTGTCCGGAAGAATTCACCGGTGCCCACAAAGTCCTGCCAGCGCGCCAGCACTTCGCCGCGCAGCAGCGCTCCGTCCCTGGTGGCGTCGAGGATCCGGGTGGCCGCATCACCGTAGGCTGCCACGGCGTCCGCTTCGAGCCGTGCAGCTGCCCGTTCCTGTTCGCGGACTGCCTCCGCGATCTCCGTCATGCGCTGGGCCAGGGCGCGGACGGTGCCGTTCAGGGTCCGCCGGGCGACGTCGGCCCTGCCGGCGGCGTCAGCGGCCAGCGACGACAGCCATCCGCGCAGCTCGTCGACTGTTCCCGCGGGCAGCATGCCGCCCTGGTCCAGGGCGGTTTCCCGGATGACGAAGAGGCGGCTTCCGGAGAGTCCTTCGCGGTCGAGGAGTCCGCGAAGGTCCTGGCTCACTTCGGCCTCAGCGCCCTGGGGCACGCGGTCCAGCACCACCGCCACGGTGATGTCCCGGGAGGCGGCGTCCAGGAGGAGCTTCCAGGGAACGGCGTCCGCGTACCGATTGGCGGTGGTAACAAACACCCACAGGTCCGCCGCCGCCAGCAGCTGCCCTGCCAGCAGGCGGTTCTGGTCGGAAATGGAGTCGACATCCGGTGCGTCAAGGAGCGCGATGCCCGCCGGCACCGCCGGATCGGCCAGCAGGACCAGCGAGTCGACCGCGTTGTCCGGAGCGCCGGCCGGAGCCATGGGCACTGGACCGGCCGCCAGGGTGCCCCGGATCCGGCTCAGTCCCGGCAGGACGCGCTGGCCATCAAACCAGCTTGCCTCAGCGGGGTTGTGCAGCAGGATGGGTTGGCGGGTGGTAGGACGGATGGCGCCGGCGCGGGTCACAGGGTGGCCCACGAGGCCATTCACCAGGGTGGACTTTCCCGCTCCGGTGGAACCGCCGACGACGGCGAGCAGCGGGGCGTCCAGGCTGCGGTACCGGGGAAGGATGTAGTCATCCAGCTGGGCTCTCGCCGCGGACGTCTCCCGCCGCGCCTGCTCGGCACCCGGCAGGGCCAGCGGCAGCGCGACATCCTCCAGGCCGGCACGGACCTCTTCCAGCAGCGTCACCGCCGCCGCGGCCTGCGGCGCCGTCTGGGGGGCGCGGTCCGTCTGTGCGGACCGGTGGTAATCGTTGTGGGAGGTCACAGCAACATCATGCCAGTTCAGTCCATTTGCCTGGCCTGCCGCGGCGCGTCGGCCAACCTTGATCCGCGGCGGCGTGCGCCGTTTTACCGCAGACGTGATGGCGCGCCTTGGCCGTGCAGCCATAGTGGGGAAACAAAAATGGTCCCGGGCTGATGCCCGGGACCATTTCGATGGTGACCCCAGCGGGATTCGAACCCGCGTTACCGCCGTGAGAGGGCGGCGTACTAGGCCGCTATACGATGGGGCCGCGTACTTCCGGCAGCGTTTCCGCTGCTCAAGCTCAGTGAGTATTTCACACACTTCGCTCAGGTTTCAAATCGGCGAACCGGGTGGAAACCTTCTGTTTGCGGCTGAAATCAGCCCTCAAACCAGAGCTGGGATACCAGGACTCGAACCTAGAATGA
This sequence comes from Arthrobacter sp. E44, assembly GCF_041877125.1. Taxonomy (NCBI): domain Bacteria; kingdom Bacillati; phylum Actinomycetota; class Actinomycetes; order Micrococcales; family Micrococcaceae; genus Arthrobacter; species Arthrobacter sp. E44. Next base: position 435,834 of record NZ_JBHDJA010000001.1, on the reverse strand, counting down.
CGGTACCAGAAACCGTAGTGTTGCCAATTACACCATATCCCAATGATACTTTCGGGCCGGTTTTCAGGGCGTTTTCCCTGCTCCGTGCGCCTCAGCACGAGAAATTACTTTACCTGAGACTTTCAGCTCGCACAAATCGACATCCCAAGTGCGCCCAGCCTCCCGCCAAAAGCATTCCGACAAAACCCTTGCCCACAATCCAGCCCTGTGGTTACTCTCGAGTAAGTTACCCATCGGTAACAACCTCCCCGCCCTACCCATCGGGCACCCATGAGGAAAACGGGAACGCCTTACCAACCACGGTTCACACCGCCGGGCAGCGTCGTCCGGCGGAGAGATAGGAAGTGTCAGCGTTGACAACCCGCACAGCATCCATCGCAGCAGCCAGACCCAGACTCCGCTCCCAGTCCATCGCGATCATCGCCCTGTCCCTTTTGTTGGCACTCTTTCTTGCCTTCTACACCTATCTCACAGGCCAGATCTCCAACGGTGCCGCCCAGCTCATGGATGGAGCGGAGCAGGCCGCTGCCGGAGCTGCCCAGCTCAAGGACGGTTCGGGCCAGTTGGCCACAGGCGCGGGCGCAGCCAACAAGGGAGCGGCGCAGGTGAAGGACGGCGCCGGCAAAGTAAAGGACGGCAGCGCCGCGTTGAACGCGGGCGCGGCGGAACTGCAGACCGGCGCCGGGAAAATCTACTCCGGAGTCCGCGACCAGCTGGCGCCGGGGGTGGACAAGCTCCATGCCGGTACCACCAAACTGCAGAATGATGTCCTGAACAAACTCGTACCGGGCGTCTACCAGGTGGACGACGGCGCAAAGAAACTCCAGGCCGGCGCCGTGGCCCTTTCAGCGGCCCTGACCCCGACGGCCGCCGGAAACGCGCCGAACAATCTCGCCGACGGCGCCGGGCAGTTGGCTGCAGGCACGGACCAGCTGGCGGCGGGAGCCGGCCAACTGGATGCCGGCGCCGGCCGCCTCAGCGCCGGAACTGCGGCCCTGAAGAGCGGAACAGCCCAGTTGAAGGGTTACCCGGGTGCAGGCAACGATCCCACCAAGGGTGATGGGCTCGCTGCGCTCAGCCAGGGCCTCGACCAGCTTGAGGCGGCGGCGAACGGTCCTCAGGGCCTGGTGCCGCTGGCAGTGATCAAGGACCAGATTGCCAAGCTGGCCGACGGCGGGCGCCGGGCCTACGCAGGGGCGGGCCAGCTCGATGCGGGTGCGGCGAAGCTGAACGACGGCGCCGCGCAGCTGAAGGCCGGAACGGACAAGCTGGGCACGGGAGCCGGCCAGTTGAACGACGGCGCGGGCCGGCTGAAGGCAGGCTTTGCCACCTTGGCCGAGAAACTCAATGCGACGGACCCGCAGAACCCGGGAGTGGTGCTGGGCACCACCATGCTGGCGGAGGGCACCACAAAAATCCGGGTTGGCATGGACGGGGTTCCGGGCGACCCGGACCGCCCCGGCCTGATCTACGCCGCCAACAGCCTGCAGGACGGCACCACCAAACTCAGCGCAGGAGTCAACGGCGATGGGGACCCCGCCAACCCTGGCCTGCTGGCCGGGACGCAGGCGCTCTCCGACGGCACGGTCACCCTAAGCAAGGGCACGGGCCAGCTGCAGTCCGGCTCCGCCCAGCTGGCCGACGGCACGGGAAAACTGGCTGACGGCAACGGCAAACTGGACGATGGATCGGGCAAACTCGCCGATGGCGCCGGCAAGCTGGCGGACGGCAACTCGAGGATCGCGGCCGGGACCGAGGAACTGCATACGAAGGTGGCGGCCGTATCGCCGTCGTCGTGGCTCAACAGCCCCGCGGTCGCGCTGCTGCTCGTGGCACTGCTGGTGGCTGCCGCCGTCGCCGCCTACCTGGTCCTTCGCCGACGGGCTGTCGGCCTGGAAACCGGCTGACGGCGGCCGGAACCGCACCTGCGGCGGCCGCAGTCCTTCGCGAAGGGCTGCGGCCGCCGCACAGGCCCTGTGCAGCAGGCCTACTGCAACAGCTGGTTCAGGGAAGCCACCATGCCACCGTCGAAATCCTCTACGACCTCGCCCGAGCGGTTGAGCCACACGCCCATCAACCCTGCCGCCGTGGAGCCCTCCGCGTCCAGCAGCCGGTTGTCGCCCACGTAAAGCGTCTCAGCGGGGGCGGTTCCCAGCAGCCGGACGCCTTCCAGGTACATTGCCGGATGCGGCTTGGCCACGCCAAGGGTGTCGGTACCCACCAGATGGGTGACCCGTTCAAGTCCGGCCCCGTCCAGCTTGGCCCGCTGGTAGTCGTGCACGTTGTTGCTCACGGCACCGTAAGGAATGCCCGCCGCGTCCAGGACATCCAGCAGCGGCAGCACGTCCGGAAACGGTTTGACGTACGCAGGCTGCTTCTCCATATAGGCACTCAGCCATCGGTGCGATTCCTCGCCATCGGCAAGTTCCACTCCGAAGTGCCCCAACGCGGCCCGCCCCCGGAGCAGGCGCTGTTCATTGAACGTCAGCTCCCCCGCAAGGTAGCGGTCGTAGTAGTGCGTGGTTTCGTGGGTGAAGATACGCCCGAAGCGTTCCCATCCGGCCTGGTCCAGGCCTGGCAGGAGGTGTTCACTGACCTCCCGCAGGGCGGTGGTCATGGAGTACTCAAGGTCCACCAGGGTGTCATCAATGTCGAACAGGACGCCCCGGATAACCCCGAACGGTGTGGTCAGCGCGGCGGCATGTGCCTGGCTGGGAGCGGACATCAGCCGCGGAAGGCGCGGAGCCGGCGCAGCGAAGACTCCTTGCCCAGGATCACCATGGACTCAAACAGCGGCGGCGACACGCGGCGGCCGGAAACAGCCGTCCGCACGGGGCCGAAGGCCAGCCGCGGCTTGATGCCCATGTCCTCCACCAAGGCCTGCTTGAGGGCAGCCTGGATGTCCTCCGCCGTCCAGTCAGCCAGCGGTTCGAGGGCGGCGATGGCGGCATCCAGCACCTCGGGAAGGTTGGCCGGAAGGCCCTTGCGCGCGTCATCGGCGATATCGATGGCGTCGTCCGCCTTGAACAGGAACGCCAGCATCTCCGGCGCCTCGCCCAGCAGGGTGATGCGCTCCTGGATCAGGGGTGCGGCTTCGGTGAGGATCTCTTCCTCGCGGTCGGTCAGGATCTCCCCCACCAGGCCTGCTTCGCGCAGGTAGTGCGCCACGCGGTCTCGGAACACCTTGGGCTCAAGCATGCGGACGTGGGTGCCGTTGATGGCTTCGGCCTTCTTCAGGTCGAAGCGCGCGGGGTTGCCCAGGACGTCGTGGATGTCGAAGTGCTCAACGAGCTGCTCCACCGTGAAGATGTCCTCGTCGGCGCTGAGCGACCAGCCCAGCAGGGACAGGTAGTTCAGCAGCCCTTCGGGGATGAAGCCCCGCTCGCGGTGCAGGAAGAGGCTGGACTCGGGGTCGCGTTTGGAGAGCTTCTTGTTGCCCTGTCCCATGACGTAGGGCAGGTGGCCGAACTCCGGCATGTACTCGGCAACGCCAATGGCGTACAGCGCCCGGTAGAGAGCCACCTGGCGCGGCGTGGAGCTGAGCAGGTCCTCGCCCCGCAGCACGTGGGTGATGCCCATCAGCGCGTCATCCACGGGGTTGACCAGGGTGTACAGCGGCGCGCCGTTGGCCCGCACCACCGCGAAGTCGGGCACGGATCCGGCCTTGAAGGTGATCTCGCCGCGCACCAGGTCATTGAACGTAATGTCCTCATCCGGCATGCGCAGGCGGAGGACAGCCTGCCGGCCTTCCGCCCGGTACTGGGCCAGCTGCTCCTCGGTCAGGTGCCGGTCAAAGCCGTCGTAGCCAAGCTTCGGGTCCCGGCCCGCGGCACGGTGGCGTGCCTCGATCTCCTCCGGAGTGGAGAAGGACTCGTAGATGAACCCGCCCTCATGCAGCCGCTTGATGACGTCCTGGTAGATGTCGCCGCGCTGGGACTGACGGTAGGGCTCGTGCGGGCCGCCCACCTCAACGCCCTCGTCCCAGTCGATGCCAAGCCACTTCAGTGCATCCAGCAGCTGGTGGTAGCTTTCCTCGCTGTCCCGTGCCGCGTCAGTATCCTCGATCCGGAAGACCAGCGTGCCCTTGGTGTGGCGAGCGTAGGCCCAGTTGAACAGGGCAGTGCGGATCAGTCCGACGTGCGGGGTTCCCGTGGGTGAAGGGCAGAAACGGACCCGGACGGGCGTTTCGGCGGTGACGGGCGGGATGGAGGCGGCAGGTGACGAAGAAGCGATACTCATAGTGGCTTCAACTTTACCCGCCTGGCTGGGCCCGGCCTTCCGCCCGGCCAGACCCTGGCAGGCCGGGGCCCGGGAGGGCGCTAGCGGCGGACGATGGGGTTGGACAGGCGCCCGATGCCCTCGATTTCCACCTCGAACCGGTCACCTTCCTTGACCAGGCCCACGCCCGCGGGCGTCCCGGTCATAATGACATCGCCAGGCAGCAGGGTGAAGGCCTGCGACACGAGCGACACCAGCTCGCGCACGCCGCGGATCATCTGGCTGGTGCTGCCATCCTGGCGCACCTCGCCGTTCAGCCTGCCAGTAATCTGCAGGTCCTCCGTGTCCAGGTCGGTCTCGATCCACGGTCCCAGCGGGGCTGAGGTGTCGAAGCCCTTGGCACGGGTCCACTGCAGGTCGGTCTTCTGGACGTCACGGGCAGTGAGGTCGTTGCCGCAGGTGTAACCAAAGATGACGTCATCCACGCGCTCTTCCGGCACGTCCTTGCAGATGCGGCCGATGACCACGCAGAGTTCGGCTTCGAACGAGACCTCTTCGGAGAACTCGGGCAGCACCACGGGATCATTCGGGCCCACGACGGCCGTGTTCGGCTTGAGGAACAACAGCGGCTGCGCCGGTACTTCGTTGCCCAGCTCCTTGGCGTGCTCCACGAAGTTCCGGCCCACCCCGATCACCTTGCTGCGCGGAATGATCGGCGCCAGCAGCCGGACGTCCTCCAGCTTGTGGCGCACGGAAGTGCGCTCCACGCCGTTGAAGAAGGGGTCGCCGTGGATGACAGTGATTTCCTCACTGCCGGGTTCACCTTCCACGACGCCGTACAGGGGATCGGAATCGACTACAAACCTGGCAATACGCATGGGTCCTACCCTACCGTCCCGCCGCCGTCGTCCTGCCCGCCATTGCTGCCGCGCAGGTAGGAAAGCTGCGCCGCCACGGACAGTTCCGCAGCGCGGCGGACGGAAGGGCCGACGTCGGCATAAACGGCGTCAGCCACCTCCCCGACGGTCGCGTCCCGGCCCAGCCGGTGCAACGCCGCGCGGATCTGCGCCAGCCGTTCCTCCCGGTGGGTCCGGTAGCCATGGACGATGGCTTCGAGGGACGGCAGCACCGGCCCGTGCGCCGGCAGGACGGTTGCAGGACCCAGCGCCGCCAACCGGTCCAGGGACGCGAGGTAGTCACCCAGCGTGCCGTCCGGGTAGTCCAGGACGGTGGTCCCCCGCCCGAGCACGGTATCGCCGGTCAGCACTGCACCGGACTCTCCGTCTGCCGGGAGGTGGAAGCAGACGGAGTCCGAGGTGTGCCCGGGCGTGGCCAGCACGGTGATCTCCAGCCCTGCCGCCCGGATGATTTCTCCGTCCAAGAGCGGCGCTCCCCCACCATGGCAATGGAGCAGGTCCGCGGCGCGGACCGGTGCCCCCGTCAGCTGATGCAGGCGGGCAGAACCGGCCGTGTGGTCCGCGTGGCGGTGGGTTACCAGGACGAGCTCGACGGCGCCGGCACCGGCGAGTGCCGCCAGGTGCGTTTCGTCGTGGGGTCCCGGGTCCACCACCACCGTGCTCGAGTGGCCGGAGGCGCGCAGGATGTAGGAATTGGTGCCGTCCAGGCTCATGGGTCCGGGGTTGGGGGCCAGGATGAACTGGGTGAGGCCGGAGCTGCGTTGCATGGTGGGGCCGGAATCAGTGGTCACGAACCCATCCTTGCACGCGGGCCTCTTTCCAATTGGGCAGCCGTTCCCCAGTCGGCGCCCGTCACCACCGGCGGAATAGAACGTCCGCAGCCCGGAGTTGGCACACAGTGACAGCACTACGATCACCACCAGGAAGCCGGATACCTCCCATGAGCACAGCAACACTTGCAGACCTTCTCGCCCAAGCGGACGCGGACGGCCACGACCACTCGGCAACCGAGAAGGCCACCGGCCTCCTGCACATCCACAACCACGCCACCGGCAGCATCGTCTGGTTTCCCACCTGGAAGAAATTCCGTGACACGGCGGACTGGACGGAAGCCGTTTCCGGGATCACGGCGGAACTGGATGCGGCCCCCGCACCTGCGGAGCAGGCCGGCGCTGCCATTCTCGCCGCAGACCTGGAAGCCCTGCTGGACCAGGCATCCCGGTCCAGCGACGCCAACGTGTTCGTCCAGGAAAACCTGACCCGCCACCTGACCCGTGCCTGGGCAGTGGCTGACGCCGTGGCCAAGGCCAACAGCCAGGACCTGTTCACTGGCGGCGCTACGCCCTCCGTCTACGCCGGCTACCCCTATGACGTCTACGCCCAGGACGGCGGCGTTTTTGCCACCACGCTCTGGAACGACATCATCGACGCCCGCCGCAACCGGGCTCTCGCCGAGGAAGCTGCCCGCAAGGCACTCAAGCCGGTCTCGCGCAAGGCGATGAAGAACGCCGCCCGGAAGGCAGCGCGGCGCTGACCGCCCGCCGTCGGCTGGAAGGCAGAACGGCGCCTGCCGGACCAAAGTCCGGCAGGCGCCGTCGTACTTGAAGACTCCCGGCTATGCCAGGCGGGTCAGCCAGCCGTGGGTGTCCGGTTCCACGCCGGTCTGGATGCCCAGGAGCCTTTCGCGGATGGCCATGGTCACCTCGCCGGCCTTGGCGTCCTCGGAGCCGATGAACTCGGTGTCGTCCTTGAGGACCCCGATGGGGGTGATGACCGCGGCCGTGCCGCAGGCGAACACCTCGGTGATCTCGCCGGAGGCTACGCCGTCGCGCCATTCGTCCAGGGTGATCTTGCGCTCGGCCACTTCGCGGCCCATGTCCTTGGCCACCTGGATCACGGACATGCGGGTGACGCCCTCCAGGATGGTGCCGGTGAGCGCGGGCGTGGCCAGGGAACCGTCCTTCAGGACGAAGAACACGTTCATGCCGCCCAGTTCTTCGACGGCGTTGTCGTTGGCCTGGTCGAGGAACAGCACCTGCTTGCAGCCGTTGGCTTCCGCTTCCTGCTGTGCAATGAGCGAGGCTGCATAGTTGCCGCCGCACTTTGCATCACCGGTGCCGCCGCGGCCGGCGCGCGCGTACTGGCGGGAGATCCAGATCGAAACCGGCTTCAGCTCGCCGCCGAAGTAGTTGCCGGCAGGCGAAGCGATGACCCGGAAGGACACCTCACGGGCAGCCCGGACACCCAGGAAAGCCTCGGTGGCGATCATGAAGGGCCGCAGGTACAGGGCTTCGCCGTCGCCGGAGGGCACCCATTCCTTGTCGACGGCCACCAGTTCACGGATGGCGGTGAGGAAGTATTCGGCCGGCAGTTCGGGCAGGGCCAGGCGGCGGGCGGACTTGTTCAGGCGTGCCGCGTTGGCCTCCGGGCGGAAGGTCCAGATTGAGCCGTCCGCGTGCCGGTAGGCCTTGAGGCCCTCGAAGATCTCCTGGCCGTAGTGGAAGACGGCGGCCGAGGGGTCCAGGACGATCGGACCGTAAGGTTCGATCCGGGCATCGTGCCAGCCGCCGTTGCCGTCCGCGTCCACGCTGTAATCGACGATGGCGGTGTGGTCGGTGAAGTAGTTGCCGAATCCCGGGTTCGCCAGGATGGCTGCACGCTCTTCGGCGGACTTCGGGTTCTCCGAGGGCTGCCGGGTGAATTCGACGCCATGGGCGGTCTGAGTCATGGTTCCTCCACGATCGGCCGCCCGGGGCTCAGCGCTGAACAACGAGGCGGCATTTGGTGATTCGAGACAAGCTTACGCCCGAAGCCGGCGGCAACCCGCCGGGGCAGTACAGCTACAGGCCGGCGGTGATGGCGTCGCCCACGGCGCTGGTGCTGCGTGCGGTGCCGTCGCGCTTTTCGACGTCGGCAACCACCGCCGCTTCGATCTTCCGGGCGGCATCGGTGTAGCCCAGGTGGTCCAGCAGGAGTGCCGCGGAGAGGATGGCCGCGGTGGGATCCGCCTTGCCCTGGCCCGCGATGTCCGGTGCGGAACCATGGACCGGCTCGAACATCGACGGTGCGGTGCGGTCCATATTGATGTTGCCTGATGCCGCCAGGCCGATGCCGCCGGTGACGGCTGCGGCAAGGTCGGTGATGATATCGCCGAAGAGGTTGTCGGTGACAATCACGTCGAAGCGGGACGGGTCCGTGACCATGAAGATGGTGGCGGCATCGATGTGCAGGTAGTCGTGGGTGACCTCGGGGAATTCCCGGGCGACGGCTTCGACGGTGCGCTTCCACAGGTGCCCGGCGTAGACCAGGACGTTGTGCTTGTGCACCAGGGTGACGTGCTTGCGCTCCCGTGCACTGGCGCGGCGGAACGCGTCGCGGACCACGCGCTCCACGCCGTGGGCGGTGTTCATCGAGACCTCGGTGGCTACCTCATGCGGCGTGCCGGCCCGCAGCGTGCCGCCGTTGCCGACGTAGGGGCCTTCGGTGCCTTCGCGCACCACGATGAAGTCGATTGTCCCGGGGTTGGCCAACGGGCTGCCCACTGTGCCGTAAAGGCGTGACGGCCGCAGGTTGACGTAGTGGTCCAGGCTGAAACGGAGCTTGAGCAGCAGTTCGCGCTCGATGAGACCGGACGGGATGCGGGTGTCGCCCGGGGCGGCCCCCACGGCGCCGAAGAGGATCGCGTCGCGCTTTTTCAGGTCTTCCAGGACATGCTCGGGGAGGGTCTCCCCCGTGGCAAGCCAGTGTCCGGCGCCGAGTTCGTAGTGCGTCGGCTTGAGCTGCACGCCCTCGGCGGCCACCGCCTTTTCCAGGACTTTGAGGGCCTCGGCGATGACCTCGGGGCCGATGCCGTCGCCGGGAATTACTGCCAGATCGATGGAGGATGCGCTCATGTTTTCAGGGTAGCCAAGACATCCATATGGTGGTCAAGCTGTCTCAGCTTTTGGACACGAGCGCATCGCTCCTGCTTTTGCTACTCCGCGGGTTCCTCGAACTTGGGGAACACGGGGGTGGGAGCGGGCAGCCCAGTTCCCGGCACGATTGGGGTGGCAATTGCTCTGAACAGCCGCGCGTCGCCTTCCGGCTGGCCGAGCGCGTCCAGGAGCTTGGCCGTGGCGTTCGGCATCACCGGCTGGGCCAGGATGGCCACAATCCGCAGCACCTCCAGCGTCACGTACAGCACGGTGTTCATGCGTTCGACGTCGGTCTTCCGCAGCACCCAGGGCGCCTGCTCGGCGAAGTAGGCGTTGGTGTGGTGCAGCACACCCCAGAGGGCTTCGAGGGCGCGGCTGAATTCCTGCTTGTCGAAGGCGGCGCGGGCCGCCTCCAGCAGCCCATTGGCCTGGGCCAGGATGGCGTCGTCCTCCGCGGTGAACGCACCGGGCGTGGGCACGGAGGCGGCGCAGTTCTTGGCCACCATGGACAGCGAACGCTGGGCCAGGTTGCCGAAGTTGTTGGCCAGGTCGGAGTTCATCCGGCCCACGATGGCCTCGTGGTTGTAGCTGCCGTCCGCCCCGAACGGGACCTCGCGCAGGAAGAAGAACCGCACCTGGTCCAGGCCGTAGCGGGCAACGAAGTCCGCCGGGGCCACTACGTTGCCCAGGGACTTGGACATCTTGACCCCGTTGTTGTGCAGGAACCCGTGGATCATGACGCGCTTGGGCAGTTCAAGCCCGGCGCTCATCAGGAAGGCGGGCCAGTAGATGGCGTGGAACCGTGAAATGTCCTTGCCGATGATGTGGACGTCGGCAGGCCAGTACTTCCGGAACTTCTCCGAGTCCACGTCCGGGTAGCCCACACCGGTGAGGTAGTTGGTCAGCGCATCCACCCAGACGTACATCACGTGCTTGTCGTTGCCCGGGACAGGGACGCCCCAGTCGAAGGTGGTGCGGCTGATGGACAGGTCCTCCAGGCCACGCTTGACGAAGCTGATCACCTCGTTGAACCGGTACTGCGGGGCGCCGAACTCGGGGTGGGACTCGTAGAGGGCCAGCAGCTTGTCCTGGTAGGCGGACAGCCGGAAGAAGTAGCTCTCCTCCGCCGTCCAAGTCACCTCGGTGTCCGTCTCTTTCGAGTAGCGCACGCCGTCGTCCTTCACCACCGTCTCGTCCTCGGCGTAGAACGCCTCGTCCCGGACGGAATACCAGCCCTCGTACTTGTCGAGGTAGATGTCGCCGTTGGCTTCCATCTTCTTCCAGATGGCCTGCGACGCAGCGTAGTGGTCGGCGTCCGTGGTGCGGATGAACCGGTCGTAGCTGATGCCCAGGGCGGAGTGCGCCGCCTGGTAAATTCCGGCGTTCCGGTCCACCAACTCCTTGGGCGTGATGCCTTCCTTTTCCGCCGTCTGGGCAATCTTCATGCCGTGCTCGTCGGTGCCGGTCAGGAACATCACGTCATAGCCGTCCAGCCGCTTGAAGCGCGCCATGGCGTCGGTGGCAATGTACTCGTAAGCGTGTCCAATGTGCGGCACGCCGTTGGGGTAGGTGATGGCCGTGGTGATGTAGAACGGCGTTTTCTCTGGAGCAGTCACGGTTGGACGGTTACCTTCGGTGCGGTGGAGTGGGCTAGATCAGTTCTGTCAGGGTATCGCTCAGGCGGACCAGTTCGTGGTCGTGTGAGGCCACCAGGACGGCGATCCCGTCCGAGGTGGTGTCCTTCAGGATGCTGATGATGCGGTTGGCGGAGGCACGGTCCAGCGAGGCGGTGGGCTCGTCCACCACCAGCACCCTGGTGCCCAGGATCAGTGCGCGGGCGATGGCCACGCGCTGCCGTTCGCCGCCGGACAGCTGGGCAGGACGGTGCCGCATGCGCCGGCCCAGGCCCACCAGGTCCAGCAGGTCCTTGGCCATGTCGCGCCGCTGGTCCACCTCGCCGTCGGGGACGGCGGGCAGGAGCACGTTCTCCAACGCGCTCATTCCGTCGATCAGGGCGCCGCCCTGGTCGACGTAGCCAATGAGGGCGCGACGGCGGTCGGCGATTTCGTCGTCACCCATGCTTTCGAGCGAATCGCCTTCCCAGAAGACGCGGCCCGACGTCGGCAGGGTGAGTCCCGCGCCGACGGTCAGGATGCTGGTCTTGCCGGAGCCGCTTCGGCCGGCGACGCAGTGCATCTCCCCCGCGTGCAGGGTCAGGTCGAAGCCCTCCACCACGCTCACCGCTTCGGCGCCGCCCTTGCCGCCGCCGTAGCGGATGGTGATGTCGCGCATCTCCAGCGGGGTGGCGTGGTCTGCCGACTTGACGATGGTGTTGGCCCGGGTCTGCAGGGGGACCTCATTGGCGCCGCTCCTGCGGCTGCGCTGGACGTTCGTCGGGTTTGTCATTGGACCACTTTCGTTGCAATCGGTATCCAGCAAATTACAGCCACAAGCCCGGCCACGGCAGCCCAGATGGCTGCATAGGGGGCCAGCAGCAGGCCAATGCCAAGGGCGCCCAGCACGCCCAGCGGCAGGGCCACGGTTCCCACCAGCGCGTTTTCGAACAGCCGGACCTGGCGGAGCATATCGGGGTTCCAGCCCATGGCCTGGAGGATGCCAAGGTACTGCCGCTTGGCGTTGAGCTCGAACCGGCCGGTGACCAGGGTCAGCACCAGGCCCACGGCCACGCCCGCAAGCGCCAGCAGGATGCTGGGCAGCGTCACGCTGGCTGCGGCCAGGCCGCTGAGGGCGCTGGCGCCGGCTGCCCGCGGAATGTCGATCAGCAGTGCGATCAGCCCGCCGACTGCGGCACCGAAGACGCCGACGGCGACAGCCAGGGACAGGGTGTTGAACTTGTTGGTGCTCAGCTGCCGGTTGGCGAAAGTCAGCGGGGAATCGACCTGGATGAGCCGTTCGTCATGCTGCGGCTCCTGGTCGATCACATCGCGGTGGCGCAGCTGCTGGGCGGCAAAGAAGGCCGCGCCGCAGTAAAGCACCAGGACGGCGGCACACACCAAAGCGGTGGCAAGGCTCCAGCTCAGCAGGCTGAGCACGAGCCCGGCGGCGGCGAGCAGCACGGCCCCCACGCCGAATTCCTCAAGCACCCAGCTGCGGATCCGCCGCTGTGTCCAGCCCATGGCCCGCAAAGTGCCCGCTTCGCTGCGGCGCTTCCGGATGTAGCTGACGGTCGATGCACCGGTCAGCAGGGCTGCCCCGCACAGTGTCAGGAAGAGCAGGGTGGTGTTGGTCCCGGACAATGCTCCGGTGACGGCCTCGGCCGCGTTCTGCCGGACCCAGGACTGCTGGACGGTGCCCAGCGCCGATTCCTTGCCCGCTCCGTCCTTGGAGTAGCCGGGGACGAAGATGCTGGTGTCCTCGCGGGCCGAACCGGCCACTACGGTGGCGTCCAGGCCCATGTCCCGGATCTCGGCGGCGAGCTTCTCCACCTCGGGCTGGGCGTCCTTCCAGCTGCCCGGTGCCTTGGCCCGGACGCGGACGGCGTCGATGACGGCCGCGTTCTGCTTGTAGCCACGTGCTGCGGCGAGTCCGTAGTAGTCGGTGATGGCACCGGCGGACTGGCTGGCGAGTCCCGTCGCGCTAAGTGAAGGCTTCAGCTGTGCTTCGGGAACGTCCTTCCCGGCAGCGTCCTTGACCAGGGTGAACGGGGTGGGGTCGTACCCGCCCAGCGGAAGTTTGTTGACATCGCCCGAGGCCGCCTCTACGGCAGCGGGGTCGAATGTGCCGTAGACCATGGGCAGCGGCTGCGCAGCCTGCTGCTGGCCGGTGGGCAGGTTGTCACGGTAGGACCGCTCGTCCACCGGGTTGCGCTGGGTCTGGTCCACAGGTGCGCCGTTGGACGCCTTGTCCGGCAGGCGGTTGACCGTGACCCATTCGCCCGGCACGGCCGTCTTGTCCACGGCCCCGTTGGAGGCGGTGCCGCCGTCGGTGTACTTCGGGGCGCCGGCGAAATTGGTGCTCCACTTGGCCGGCGTGTAGAGGCCCGGGTTGAAGTTGCCGTTGGCGCCCAGCAGCGAGGAATGGTCGGTCGAACCCGGCCACGACAGCGTGAACGGATCCTTGGAGACGAACGGCAGGTAATCCTTGCCCAGGGACTTCGAAACGGTCCCGACGTCCTTGACCACCTTGCCGGCGTCGTCAATTTCCTCGATCTTGACGTTGTACTTCAGGTCCAGCGAAGTACCGGAACGGACGATCAGCGGGACGGCCTGGGAGGCGCTGGTCAGCTGTCCGGTGCGCTTTGCCTGCTGGTACTGGGTCATCAGGGGCGCCCAGTACTTGAGCTTGACGCCCAGGAAGTCGGGGCCTTCCTTGAGCTGGTCCATGCTGATGCCGCTGGTGAAGAGGCCTTCCAGGTAGCGGCCCACGCCGCTGGCGCCGCGGGCGTCGGCGGGCGGCGCCTTTTCCAGCGGAGCCAGGAAGTCGCCGGCCGAGCCAAGCAGGGACCGTTCGGCGGCGGGGTCAACGGCCACCACGGATTCAGTGACCTCAGGGGCAAGCGGGAGTGCCACCGAGAGGTTGAAGAGGTTGTGCTCCGAGCCGCCGGCCGGGGCGGGGAACTTGATGCCGGTCTCCCCCGCGGGTGCGGCGATGCGGATGCTGCTGCCGCCGGCCGCCTTCTCCTCCACGAGCTTGGCCTTGCCCAGCGTTCCTTCGGCGGTGGTCTTGAACAGCGTCTGTTCGGAGCTGCCGTCGGAACTGACGGCGCTGGCCGTGAGACGGTACTTCTTTGCCGAGTCCGTCAGCACGGATTCGGCTGCGGGCCACTTGTCCGGGGCGGTGGCGCCGGCGGCCTGGTCGGACGTGGCGGTGCCGGCCAGGCCGGCGTTGTAGCCCAGGTAGTCCATGGCGTCCAACCGGGGTGTCTCAAGGTTCTGGGTGACGCGCGAGACCAGGCTGATCGGGGCGGCGACAGAGGTGCCGGACAGCTTCCGGATGGAGTCCAGCTGGTCGAAGCCGATGCCGCCGGCGCCGTTGGCGATCTCCGGCTGCAGGAGTGCCCCGGAGGGAGCCTTGGCCTGGACCAGGATGTCGTAGAGCCCCCTTGAGTTTTCATCGACCGTCCGGTGGAGCGCAGCCTGTGACTGGCTTTGGACGAGGACCGACAAGCACATGGCTGCGATCAAGATGGCCGCGGTCAACAGCAGCACCCTGCTTCTGATGAACCTCTGGACGGCGTTCATGGAACTCCCTGAAACCTGGATTGCGTGCGCACACGTCCATCCGCCCGGGCAGACGTGGACAATGACGGACGGATGTGCAAAAGGTATTGGCCGGTCTGCCGGCTACGGTCCTGAATCAGGACCTAGCCATTGTAAGCAGACCGGCCAATCATATGTGGCTCCGTTTGGGCGTGCCCTTGCGGAGGAGGAGCGGCTTCGGCGTTTCGGCCGGTGTGTCGCGCTGGTCCTGCGGCGCTAGTCTTCCAGATCCACTTCCCGGACCATTTCAGCGCCGATCCCGGCCTTGATGGCGTCCAGCACCTGCTGGGGCACGGAGCTGTCGATGGTCAGCAGCGCCAGGACCTGGCCGCCCTCGTTGGAGCGCGCCACCTGCATGCCGGCAATGTTGATGTTGTTCATGCCCAGGATGTGGCCGATGGTTCCGATGACGCCGGGACGGTCGGTGTAGGCAACCACCACCAGGTGCTCGCTGATGGGGATCTCGACCTCGAAGCCGTTGATGCCCACCAGCTTCTCGATCTGCTTGGGTCCGGTCAGGGTGCCGGACACGGAGATCTGGCTGCCGTCGCTGAGGGCGCCGCGCAGGGTCAGCACGTTGCGGTAGGACTCGGTGTCCGGGGTGGTGATCAGGCGGACGTTGATGCCGCGCTGCTCGGCGATGACCGGAGCGTTGACGTAGGACACCTGCTCGGTCACGACGTCGGCGAAAATGCCCTTCAGCGCCGCCAGCTCCAGGACTTTGACGTCGAGGGTGGAAATCTCTCCCGCCACTTCCACGTCGAACTGGGTCAGGGATGCGTGGGTAAGCGCGGTGAAGATGCGCCCCAGCTTCTCGATCAGGGGGATGCCCGGGCGGACGTCCGGGGCAATGACGCCGCCGGCGACGTTGACCGCGTCCGGGACCAGCTCGCCGGCGAGGGCCAGGCGGACCGATTTGGCCACGGAGACGCCGGCCTTTTCCTGGGCTTCGTCCGTGGAGGCGCCCAGGTGCGGGGTGACCACGACGTTGTCGAGCTTGAAGAACGGCAGGTCGGTGCTGGGCTCCTTGGCAAAGACGTCAACGCCGGCACCGGCGATTTCGCCGTCCTGCAGTGCGGTGAAGAGTGCTTCCTCGTCCACCAGGCCGCCGCGGGCCACGTTCACCACATAGGCGGTCTTCTTCATCTTCTTGAAGGCGTCGGCGCCCAGCATGCCCACCGTCTCCGGTGTCTTGGGCATGTGGATGGTGATGAAGTCGGACTGGGCCAGCAGCTCGTCCAGGGTGACCAGCTGAACGCCCAGCTGCGCTGCGCGGGCCGAAGTGATGTAGGGGTCGTAGGCCAGGATCTTGGTGTCGAAGCCCTTGAGCCGGGCCGCCACCAGGGCGCCGATGCGGCCAAGGCCGATGATGCCGATCTTCTTTTCGAACAGTTCAATGCCGGTGTACTTGGAGCGCTTCCATTCGCCGTCCTTGAGGGCGGCGCTGGCCTGCGGGATGTGGCGGGCCAGGCTGAGGATGTGGCCCACAGTGAGCTCCGCGGCGGAAACGATGTTGGACGTCGGGGCGTTGACCACCATCACGCCGGCCTGGGTGGCGGCCTTGATGTCCACGTTGTCCAGGCCGACGCCGGCGCGGGCGATGACCTTGAGGTTCTTGGCCGCGGCAATCGCTTCGGCGTCCACCTGGGTGGCGGAGCGGACCAGGATGGCGTCTACGTCACTGATCGCCGAGAGCAGCTGGGAACGGTCGGCGCCGTCGGTCTGGCGGATTTCAAAGTCCGGGCCGAGGGCCTCGACGGTGGCGGGGGAAAGTTCTTCGGCGAGCAGTACTACGGGTTTTGACACGGCTGATCCTCTGCGTTGCAGTCCTGGGGATGGAAACAAGTCTAGGCCGACGGAAAGGCCGGGCTCACATTGTTAAGTGTGAGCCCGGCCTCACCGGTGGCGTTCTATATGGTTGGGCGGCCAGCTTTAGCGGGCAGCGGAACCTTCCACGTAGTCGACGTCCTGCTGCTGCCAGGAGAACAGGGAGCGCAGTTCGCGGCCCACAGCCTCGATGGGGTGCTGCTCTGCCTTGGCGCGCAGTTCCTTGAACTCCACGCCGCCGTTGTCCTGGTCCTCGATGAAGCGCTTGGCGAAAGCGCCGGACTGGATGTCGGCCAGGACGGCCTTCATGTTTTCCTTCACCTCGGGGGTGATGACGCGCGGACCGGAGACGTAGTCGCCGTACTCGGCGGTGTCGGAAACACTCCAGCGCTGCTTGGCAATGCCGCCTTCCCACATGAGGTCGACGATGAGCTTGAGCTCGTGGAGGACCTCGAAGTAGGCGATCTGCGGCTGGTAGCCGGCTTCGGTCAGGGTTTCGAAGCCGTACTGGACCAGCTGGGACACGCCACCGCAGAGGACAGCCTGCTCGCCGAAGAGGTCGGTTTCGGTCTCTTCGGTGAAGGTGGTCTTGATGACGCCGGCGCGGGTGCCGCCGATGGCCTTGGCGTAGGACTTGGCCAGGTCCCAGGCGGAACCGGTGGCGTCCTGCTCGACGGCGATGATGTCCGGGATGCCGCGGCCGGCTTCGAATTCGCGGCGCACGGTGTGGCCGGGAGCCTTCGGCGCGACGAGGATGACGTCAACGCCTTCCGGCGCCTGGATGTAGCCGAAGCGGATGTTGAAGCCGTGGGCGAATGCGAGGGCCTTGCCCGGCTTCAGGTTGTCCTTGATGGAGTCGTTGTAGATCGAGCGCTGGTGCTGGTCCGGCGCGAGGATCATGATGACGTCGGCCCATTCGGCGGCGTCGGCAACGTTCTTGACCTGGAAGCCGGCGTCCTCTGCCTTGGCGATGGACTTGGAGCCTTCCTTCAGGGCGATGACGACCTCGACGCCGGAATCGCGCAGGTTGAGCGCGTGGGCGTGGCCCTGGGAACCGTAGCCAACAATGGCAACCTTGCGGCCCTGGATGATCGAGAGATCGGCGTCGTCGTCGTAGAACATTTCAGTCACTTGCGTAACTCCTCTTGAGTGGTGTGTAGATAGTGGTCTTGCGGTGCTGCGGTTACGGGCGCGGGTGCCGCCGCGGGCTTGACGCCTAGGCGGAGCGGAGCGCCCGGTCACTCATGGAGCGGGATCCCCGTCCAACGGCCAGGGTGCCGGACTGCACAATTTCGCGGATGCCGAAGGGCTCCAGCACTGAAAGCAGGGCTGTGAGTTTTTCGGGATGGCCGGTGGCCTCAATGACGACGGAGTCGGTGGATACGTCAACCACTGAGGCGCGGAACAGGTCTGCGGCCTGGGTTACCTGCAGGCGTGTTGCGGCATCCGCACGTACCTTGACCAGGATGTGGTCGCGCTGTACGGAAGATTCGGGGGTGAGCTCAACGATCTTGATGACGTTGACCAACTTGTTGAGCTGCTTGGTGACCTGCTCGATGAGGTCGCCGTCGGCGTCGACCACCACGGTCATGCGGGAAACACCCGGAACTTCGGTGGGGCCAACGGCCAGGGAGTTGATGTTGAAGGCGCGGCGGGCGAACAGGCTGGCCACGCGGGTCAGGACGCCGGGCTTGTCCTCAACCAGGACGGAAAGTGTATGGCGGGTCATGCTCAGTCTTCCTCTTCCCATTCCGGGGTCATGTTGCGGGCAACCTGGATCTGGTCGTTGCTCACGCCGGCGGGCACCATCGGCCACACCATGGAGTTGGGGCTCACCACGAAATCGATGACCACGGGACGGTCGTTGATCTCGAGGGCCTTCTGGATGGTGGCGTCGATGTCTTCTTCGCGTTCAACGCGGAAGGAAGCGCAGCCGTAGGCCTCCCCCAGCTTGACGAAGTCCGGGATGCGGACGGTGTCATGGCCGGTGTTGAGGTCGGTGTTGGAGTAGCGGCCCTCGTAGAACAGGGTCTGCCACTGCCGCACCATGCCCAGGGAGGAGTTGTTGATAACAGCAACCTTGATGGGGATGTTGTTGATGGCGCAGGTGGCCAGCTCCTGGTTGGTCATCTGGAAGCAGCCGTCGCCATCGATGGCCCAGACCACACGGTCCGGCTCGCCCACCTTGGCGCCCATGGCCGCCGGGACGGCGTAGCCCATGGTTCCGGCGCCACCGGAGTTCAGCCAGGCGTGCGGGCGCTCGTACTTGATGAACTGCGCGGCCCACATCTGGTGCTGGCCAACGCCCGCCACGTACACGCCCTCGGGACCGGTCAGCTCGCCGATCCGCTTGATGACCTTCTGCGGGGCGATCAGGCCGTCGTCCGGCTCGGTCCAGCCCAGCGGGTAGGTTTCCTTGAGGTTGTTGAGGAACGCCCACCACGTGGTGAGGTCCGGGGTGCCCGATGCCTCGAATTGGCTGCGCACGGCCTCGGTCAGCTCCGGGATGATCTCCTTGACGGACCCCACGATGGGCACATCAGCGGTGCGGTTCTTGGAGATTTCGGCGGGGTCGATGTCAGCGTGGATGACCTTGGCATTCGGCGCAAAGGTCTTCAGCACGCCGGTGACGCGGTCGTCGAAGCGGGCACCGAGGGTGATCAGCAGGTCGGACTGCTGCAGGGCCGTGACGGCGGAAACGCTGCCGTGCATGCCGGGCATGCCCACGTGCTGCGGGTGCGAATCCGGGAACGCGCCCTTGGCCATCAGGGTGGTCACCACGGGTGCGCCGGTTGCTTCGGCGAGGGCGAACAGTTCGGCCGAGGCGTGGGCTTTGACCACGCCGCCGCCCACGTACAGGACCGGTTTGGTCGAAGCGGCAATGAGCTTCGCAGCTTCCCGCACCTGCTTGTTGTGGCCGCGGGTCACCGGGCGGTAGCCGGGCAGGTCGATCTTTGGCGGCCAGGAAAAGGTCATCTGGCCCACCTGGGCGTCCTTTGCGACGTCCACGAGAACGGGGCCGGGACGGCCCGTGGAGGCCAGGTGGAAGGCTTCGGCCATCACGTGCGGGATGTCGTTGGGGTCGGTCACCAGGAAGGAGTGCTTGGTGATGGGCATCGTGATGCCCACGATGTCTGCTTCCTGGAAGGCATCGGTGCCGATGACGCCGCTGGATACCTGGCCGGTGATGGCCACCAGGGGAACGGAGTCCATATGGGCATCCATGATGGCGGTGACGAGGTTGGTGGCACCGGGTCCGGAGGTGGCGATGCAGACGCCCACCCGCCCGGTGACCATGGCGTAGCCTTGCGCGGCGTGGCCGGCTCCCTGTTCGTGACGGACCAGCACGTGGTTCATGGTGGAGGCCATCAAGGGGTCGTAGGTGGGCAGGATCGCGCCACCAGGCAAACCGAAAATGTCGTCGACGCCGAGTTCTTCGAGCGAGCGGACGATTGCTTGCGAGCCGGTCATCACCGTCGGGGGTACGACGTTGTTCGGCCCAAGGACAGGAGAGACGGCAGCAAGGTCGGCGACGACGGCGGCATGGTCAGCCGTCCGGTCGGCGCGTTCCGGAGCCTTGGCGGCTCCAGCGGACTTGGTGGCCATCAGCGAGGGGCTGATGGGCGATCCTTTGCTCATCGGACTCTTCCTTGTGGATCTTCTCTGGTTTTGGAACTGGTAAAGCGGTGGGAATAAAAAAACCCCTCGGCCTGGCGGCGTTTGAGGGGTTTGCGCGTGACGGTTCGTTACCAGGGGGCTAATGTGCCACGCGCTTGCTAAGGACGACGACGGTGCCGGCGGTAACGAAAGTCATGCGTTCAGTTTTCCCTCTTGGCAAGATGGGTGTCAACGAGAGACAACCCTATCTCACCATGTGGACGTCATTGTCCACGGAATGACCCTACCCCAAACTTCCGGCGCGAGCGCCGTTAGCCCGGGGCCCCTCGGGTCACCCCTTATTAAGCCCTGCCGCCTCAAGCGGGCAAGTTCCCGACGGGCGGCCTGAGGACCTAAAATCAGCCGGTCCAGGCGCCCTGGCTCGCGCTGTGCACCAGCTTGGCGTACTTTGCGAGCACGCCCTTGGTGTACCTGGCAGGCAGCGGCTCCCAGCCCACCTTGCGGGCCTCGAGCTCCGCTTCGTCCACCAGCAGGTCGAAGGTGCGTGCGGCGATGTCCACCCGGATCCTGTCCCCGTCCTTCACGAAGGCGATAGGGCCGCCGTCGACCGCTTCCGGCGCAACGTGCCCGATGCACAGGCCCGTGGTGCCGCCGGAGAACCGACCGTCGGTGAGGAGCAGGACGTCCTTGCCCAGGCCGGCACCCTTGATGGCGCCGGTAATCGCAAGCATTTCGCGCATGCCCGGGCCGCCCTTGGGACCTTCATAACGGATCACCACGACATCACCGGCGTGGATCTGGCCGTTGTCGAGGGCGTCCAGCGCGCCCTGTTCGCGCTCGAAGACCCGGGCTGTTCCTTCGAAGACATCAGCGTCGAATCCGGCGCTCTTGACCACGGCGCCTTCGGGAGCCATGGAACCGTGCAGGATGGTGATGCCGCCCGTCTTGTGGATGGGGTTGTCCAGGGCGCGCAGGATCTTGCCGTCGACGTCCGGCGGGTTGATGGCGGCGAGGTTTTCCGCGACCGTCTTGCCCGTGACGGTGAGGCAGTCGCCGTGCAGCAGGCCGGCGTCGAGCAGTGCCTTCATGATCACCGGCACGCCGCCGATGCGGTCCACGTCGGTCATGACGTACCGTCCGAAGGGCTTGAGGTCGCCCAGGTGCGGAATCCTGTCCCCGACGCGGTTGAAGTCGTCGAGGGTCAGTTCCACCTCGGCTTCGCGGGCGATGGCCAGCAGGTGCAGGACGGCATTGGTGGAGCCGCCGAAGGCCATGGTGACGGCAATGGCGTTCTCAAAGGCTTCCCGCGTCATGATGTCGCGGGCGGTGATGCCCAGACGCAGCAGGTTAACCACCGCTTCGCCGGACTTGCGGGCGAATTCATCACGACGGCGGTCTGCCGAGGGAGGGGCTGCGGAGCCGGGGAGGGACATGCCCAGGGCCTCGCCGATGCACGCCATCGTATTGGCCGTGTACATGCCGCCGCAGGCGCCTTCGCCCGGGCAGATGGCCTTTTCAATGCGGGTCAGGTCCTCCATGCTCATCTTGCCCGCCGCGCAGGCGCCGACGGCTTCGAATGCGTCGATGAGGGTGACTTCCTTTTCGGAACCGTCCTCGAGCTTGACCCAGCCGGGCATGATGGACCCCGCGTAGAGGAAGACGCTGGCAAGGTTTAGCCGGGCCGCAGCCATCAGCATGCCTGGCAGGGACTTGTCACAGCCGGCCAGCAGGACGGAACCGTCGATCCGCTCGGCCTGCATCACGGTCTCGACGGAGTCGGCGATGACTTCGCGCGAGACCAGGGAGAAGTGCATGCCTTCGTGGCCCATGGAGATGCCGTCGGACACGGAAATCGTGCCGAACTGCATGGGAAAGCCACCGCCTGCGTGGACGCCTTCCTTGGCGCCCTGGGCAAGCCGGTTAAGGGAAAGGTTGCAGGGGGTGATCTCATTCCACGAGCTCGCGACACCCACCTGGGGCTTGGCGAAGTCGTCATCACCCATGCCGACGGCCCGGAACATGCCCCGCGCGGGGGCTGCGTGGATTCCGTCAGTTACGACGCGGCTGCGGGGCTTGATGTCAGGCTTGGTATCGGTTGCGAACCGGCTCTCACTCATACGGGAAAGTCTAGGGCTCGGGCAGTGGCGGAAACGACAGCGGCGGCCACATTTTCGCGAAAACGCGGCGGATCGGTGCCCAACTAGTGGACGTTCGTCTCATATTTCGAGACGAAGGTTGTTTCCAGCCCGCCCGCTTGCCCGGCGGCAGCGGCGGCCGGCACGTGTATCACTGCTCCGCGCGGCGTCTCTGGACAGCGGTGGTGACCCGACGTAGCGTCGGGGCAGGACACCCATACACCTTGGACCGAAAGGCCTGCAATGGACATTATTTTCTGGATCATCCTCATCGTCATCGTCGCCGCCATCATTCTGTGGCTGCTGAACCGCAACAGAAAAGCCAACCCGCCCGGCGGACCGTCAGCCGGAGCCGGGACAGGCGGGACCCGGACCGACGGGGCCCTTGGGGGCGGCAGCGCCGCGGCGTCCGCCCAGGCCGCTGGAACCACCGGCATCCCCACTGCAGCGGGATTCGGCCGGCCGGCTGAACCGGCAGCCCCTACAACAGCCCAGGAGCCGGCGGACTCCGCGGCCACGTCCACGCCTGAAACGGCGGCAGGCGCCGCAGGATCCGCGGACCGCGCCACGGCCAGCGAGGGCACTTCGGGCAGCAGCGCCGGGCGGGAAGAACACCGGCGCCAGGACGAGGCCGCTGACCTTGCCGCCGACAAGGCGGAGTGGGAAACCCAGTGGTCCGAGGCCGGGACCGGATCCCGCTCCGGCTCCTCCACCACAAGCGGGACGGCAACGCCGCCCTCCTCCCCAGGTACCACCGGCCCGGAAACGCCCGCACGTCAGGGTGCAGCGGCAGAGGCTCCCGCAGCCCAGCCCTCCCCCGCCACGGCACGCCCCGTGCACCATGACGAATACACGGCGCCCCACGCCCCCACGCTTCCGGGCGCGGAAACGGCAGCTGTGGAAAGCGTGGACGACGGCGGCACACCGGCTGCCGGACCCGCCGGCGGGCAGGCACCCCAGCACCGGGCAGACACCTCCGGCTCAGCAGGCCCACAGGGCGGGGCTGCTGAGCCAACCTCCTCCGGCGCGGCCCCAGGCGGCACCGGCGCGGCGGAAACGCTGGAACGAGCACATTCTTCCGCACTGGTAGAGAACGGGGCCGACCACCACCAGCCCTCCGGCCAGGGGCAGGAATCGACAAGCACCCCAGGGCAGTACACGGCCGTCCCGGAACCTTCCGGACACCTCGCAGCCGACGAGCCCTACGGTGCCGGCTCAGCAGCACCGGGTCCCGACGGGAGCGGCCCCGAGGACTACACGGTCAAGGGTGACGCCTCCGCGATGGTCTACTACGAAGAAGGACACCCCGACTATGAGCAGGCCACGGCGGAAGTCTGGTTTGAATCCGCTGCCCACGCCGAGGCCGCGGGCTTCCGCACTCCCCGGCGCAAGCGGCTCTAGCAGGACAAAGGCCCGTCGCTTTGCGGCGGGCCTTTCCTGGCTGGTCACCTGCCTTGTGGTGGCTGCCTGTACAGGAACCCCGGCGCCGGCACCTGCCACAAGCCCCGCCGGCTCCGGCACTCCGGCGGGAACCGGCGTCGTCCCCATTCCACCTGGTGCGCCCGCTCCTGTGCCCGAAGTCCAAGAGCGCCTTGACGTGCAGCTGGACACACCCTGGGCTGCCGTCTTCCTCCCGGACGGCACAGCCGTCGTCTCCGAGCGCGGTACAGCACTGCTGAAAGCCGTTCGGGACGGGAAGGCCACCACCACCGGGAAGGTTCCTGGCGTGGTGGCCGGCGGCGAAGGCGGCCTCCTGGGCCTGGCGCTCTCCCCGCGGTTTGCCTCGGACCGCTACCTGTACGCATACCTGACCGGCCAGGAGGACAACCGAATTGTCCGGCTTGTCCTCGACAGTGCTCCCGACGGCTCCCTGGTACTTGGCCAACCCCAAACGGTGTTCCCGGGAATACCCAAAGCCAGCACCCACAACGGCGGCAGGATCCGCTTCGGTCCAGACGGGTTCCTCTATGTGGGCACCGGCGACGCCCAGCGCCGCGACCAACCCCAGGACCGCAATGCCCTGGGCGGGAAGATACTTCGGCTCACGCCCGAGGGTGGTCCCGCACCGGGCAATCCGTTCGGCAACGCCGTCTACAGCCTGGGCCACCGCAACGTGCAGGGCCTGGCCTGGGACAGCGCCGGCAGGCTGTGGGCCAGCGAGTTCGGACCGGATGTGGACGACGAACTGAACCTGATCCTGCCGGGTGCCAACTACGGCTGGCCTGAAGTCACCGGCGCACCTCACCGCTCCGGCTTCCAGGACGCAAAGGTCGTATGGCCCTCCACCCGCGAGTCCTCCCCCAGTGGGCTGGAAATCGTTGATGGCGTCGCCTACCTGGGAGCCCTCCGTGGCGAGAGGTTATGGGTGGTGCCGCTGTCGGGGACAGAAGCAGGAGTTCCTGTGGCCTATTTCACAGGGCAGTACGGGCGGATCCGGGACGTAGTCCGCACTCCGGAGGGTGGCTTTTGGTTGCTGACGAACAACGAAAACCCTGATTTCGTGCTGGTTTTGCGGCCTTCGAGGTGACACGGAGACCTCCGGCGGGGCCGATTTCACTTGCACCAAAAGTTCGTGTAGAGTTTCATGTCGTTGCGGAGATCAACGGGAAAGAAAAAGCCCGAAGATGGAAGCAAAGAAGATGCACCTCTAGCTCAATTGGCAGAGCAATTGACTCTTAATCAATGGGTTCCGGGTTCAAGTCCCGGGGGGTGCACCACTGGGAAAACAGCCCCGGTTTGTGGAAACACAAACCGGGGCTGTTTTGTTTTGCCCGCCCCCCTATCGATTGCTGAGTACCTGTCGTTTTCACGCCTCAGAACGACAGGTACGGAGCAATCGATGGTGGGGTGGAAAAGTACGACGGCGGGCGGCTGCGGGGCACAAAAAAGCGCGGCCCGGTCTGTGAGACCAGGCCCGCGCTTAGGCTGCCGAATGCGGCAGCGGCTACTTTGCCATGTTGTCCATCAGGGCTCCGGCGTTGCTGGGGGTGGTGGAGAACTGGCTGGCGAGTTCACGCACAACGGCTTTGAGTTCCTGGCGCAGCAGCTCAGGGTCGATCGACGCCGATGCCAGCACCGAACGCTCCATCTCCACGGCCTGGGCAACCGCTTCCTTGCCCTGCTCGGTCAGCGACACCACATGGCTCCTGCGGTCCGAGGTGCTGCGAACCCTGGCGATGTGGCCGTGGGACTCAAGCCGGCTGAGCGTCTTGCCCATGGTCTGGGCCTGGACGCGGACGTATTGGGCTAGTTGGGCCTGGGTCATGGGTCCCTGCGCGGCAAGGACTTCGATGGCGATAACACCGGCGTGGGTGAGTCCGATGGCGCCAAGTTTTTCGTTCCATGAGTGTTCGACGAGGCGCGCAGCAGTGGACAGAAGGCGCCCTGTGGGCCAGTGATCCATATCAGGCATAGCAGCAAGTATAACCAAGTGCCGATTAGCACTCGCTCCACCTGCTTACTAGGCTGTTGTGTCCCGCCCGCAACAAGGAGAAAAACAATGGCTGAAAGACTCGTTACCGGCGACAATGCACCCGCTTTCACCCTGCAGGATTCAACCGGCAAGGACGTCAGCCTGGCCCCCCGGCCGGGACGCTCCACCATTGTCTACTTCTACCCGGCCGCCTCCACCCCCGGCTGCACCAAGGAGGCCTGCGATTTCCGCGACAGCCTGGCTTCCCTGCAGGCCGCCGGCTTCGATGTCCTGGGTATCTCACCCGACCCCGTTGAAAAGCTCGCAAAGTTTGCTGAGAAAGAGTCCCTGACGTTTCCGCTGCTCTCCGATGCGGACCACGCGGTGGCCGAGGCATACGGCGCCTGGGGCGAAAAGAAGAACTACGGCAAGACCTACGAGGGCCTGATCCGGTCCACCATCGTGGTGGACCCGGAAGGAAAGGTGGCACTGGCCCAGTACAACGTGCGGGCCACGGGCCACGTGGCGAAGCTAAGGCGGGACCTCAACCTGGACGCCTGACCCGGCCCCGGCTGCCCCGGCCACCGCCGGGGCGACGCTACAATGGGATCTGTCATCCGCCGTCGTACTTTTGTCACGACCGATGACGCGCGCGAGTGGTGAAATTGGCAGACACGCAGGATTTAGGTTCCTGTGCCTTCGGGCGTGGGGGTTCAAGTCCCCCCTTGCGCACCCGAGGAATCCCCCGGCCCCGGCCGGGGGATTCCTGCGTTAAGCAGCCGCCGGTTTTGCGCCGGTTCCTGCTTCGATTCGAAAAACTCCAAAGATCCACCCATCCGCCGCTGCCCATCGGCCGAATAGCCATTGAGACACCAGCCAAGGGCAGGTGCTTACCGCAAGGCAGACCGCACGCCGACAGCACGATGTCGGACCGCGGCAGGCAAACGATCAAGGAGAACTGAAATGCAGACCTTTAAGCGCACCACTTTCACCGTCGCAGGCGTTGCAGCGGCCGCTCTGCTCAGCCTCACCGCATGCGGCGGCTCGGGCAGCACCTCAGGATCCTCGGCGTCGTCGGCGCCGATGTCATCCGCCCCCAGCTCCAGCATGGCATCCCCGTCCAGCTCCGCCATGGCGTCCCCCTCCGCCAGCTCCTCGGCCGGCATGATGGACCCGGCAGCCAACCTGGTTGGGCCCGGCTGCGCCGCCTATGCCAAGCAGGTTCCCACCGGTGCAGGCTCGGTGGAGGGCATGGCCCTTGACCCGGTGGCCGTGGCAGCGTCCAACAACCCCATCCTGACCACCCTGACTGCGGCGGTCTCCGGCAAGCTGAACCCGAAGGTCAACCTGGTGGACACCCTCAACGGTGGCGAATTCACCGTCTTCGCTCCGGTGGACGACGCCTTCAAGAAGATCGATCCCGCCACCATCGAGACCCTGAAGACGGACGATGCCCTGCTGAGCAAGATCCTGACCTACCACGTGGTCCCCGGCCAGATCACCCCTGACAAGATCGCCGGCACCCATGCCACGGTCCAGGGTGGTTCAGTGACTGTGACCGGCAGCGGTGACAACCTCAAGGTGGACAACGCCAACGTGATCTGCGGTGGCGTCAAGACCAAGAACGCAACGGTCTACCTGGTCGACTCGGTCCTCATGCCCAAGTAAGCCCCCTTACGGCCCCCCAACACCAGGCCGGGTCCGCTGGCAACAGCGGACCCGGCTTTGGCGCGCCGGGTGTCCTTCCGGGACCGGCTCCGGCTCGTGTCCCCTAGACTGGATCCCGGCCCGCACGCGGCGGAGCCGGCAGCATCCAGAGGTGATAAACGAGTGCCCAGCAGTACTTCGCGGCGTACGGTCATCAAGGCCGGTGCCGTCCTCATGGCGCTGGGCGTGACGTCATGCACAGGCATGCCGTCGCCCTCCCCCACCTCCGGCACCCCCAGCACCAAGGCAGCAGAACCTGCAGCGACCTTCAACTTCGGTACGGCCGCCCAGCCCCTGGGCCTGGACCCGGCGCTGTCCAACGACGTGGAGTCGCAGCGGATCACCCGGCAGATCCTCGAAGGCCTGGTGGGCGTGGACCAGACCACCGGCAAGCCCACCCCGCTGCTGGCCACCGAATGGAATGAGTCCAACGACGGCCGGACCTACACGTTCAAACTCCGCACGGGAGTCACCTTCCAGGACGGCACCCCCTTCAACGCCGACGCCGTCTGCACCAACTTCAACCGCTGGTTCAATTTCCCCGTTGCACTGCGGAAGCAGGCACCGGGCAGTTCCTTCAAGGGCGTGTTCAAGGCACACTCGGACGAGCCCGGCCTCTCCATCTTCAAGAGCTGCACGGCGCCTGCCCCGGACACCGTGCAGATCGACCTCACCCAGCGCTTCACCGCGTTCCTCCAGGCACTGACACTGCCGGCTTTTGCCATCGCATCGCCTGCGGCCCTTGCGTCCGGAAAGGCCGATGTCCTGGACCAGAACCGCGGCGGCCAGGCCATGTCAGCATTCGCCACAACCCCCGTGGGCACGGGCCCCTTCACCCTCGCTGCCTGGGGCAATGACAACGTGACCCTGTCCAGCAACCGGAACTACTGGGGCGACCGCGGGCAGATCGCCACCATCAACTTCCTGGCCTACAACCACCCGCAGACCCGGCTCCAGGCGCTGCTGGATGGCACGATCGACGGCTACGACGCCGTGACCGTCGGCAACTTCGACCAGCTGGTGAAGCGCGGCAAGCAAATTGTCCAGCGCGACCCGTTCTCGGTGATGTATGTGGGCATGAACCAGGACATCCCGGTACTCCAGAACCAGAAGATCCGGCAGGCGGTGGAGCTTGCCATCGACAAGGAAACCCTGATCCGGAAGTTCTTCATCGACAACACCGCCAAGGCCACACAGTTCGTCCCGCCCAAGATCAGCGGCTTCAACAACGAAGCTCCGGCACTGGGCCACGACCCGGTAAGGGCCAAGGACTATCTGAAGGAAGGGGGGTACGCGGGCGAGGAACTGAAGTTCTACTACCCCCTGAACGTCACCCGGCCGTACCTGCCCACCCCCGAGAAGGTCTACGCCGAACTCAGCCGCCAGCTCACCGCCGTAGGCTTCAACATCCGGCCCGTCCCGGTGGACTGGTCCGACGGGTACCTGCAGAAGGTCCAGTCCGCCGGCGACCACGCATTCCACATCCTCGGCTGGAACGGCTCCTACTCGGACGCGGACAACTTCGTGGGCCCGCTTTTCGGGGAGAAAAACGGCGAGTTCGGGTACCAGGATCCACAGGTCTTTTCCAAGATCAACCGCGCCCGTGGACTGCCCGACGGCAAGGAGCGGGATGACCTTTATCACACCATCAATGCCCAGATAGCGGCGACCGTACCGGCCGTTCCCGTCGCCTTCCCCATTTCCGCGCTGGCCCTCTCGGACCGGGTGCAGAGCTACCCGGCATCCCCGGTCTTAAACGAAGTTTTTACCAAGGTCCAGCTGAAGTCTTGACGGGCCGGGCCAATTTCAGTATGCGGCCCGCGCGGGGATATTCTGTGACAGCCAGAGCCGCTGCAATCGGAGACTGATCGTGACCTTCATTTCCAAGACCCCACACGCCGACGTTGTCCTTATAGGCGGCGGCATCATGAGCGCCACGCTGGGGGCATTCCTCAAGCAGCTGGAGCCGGACTGGACCATCTCCCTGTTCGAGCGGCTGGACCAGCCGGGGCTCGAAAGCTCGGATCCCTGGAACAACGCAGGAACGGGCCACGCCGCCCTCTGCGAGCTCAACTACTCCCCCGCAGCCAAGGACGGCTCGGTCAACCCCGCCAAGGCACTGCTCATCAACGAACAGTTCCAGCTCTCCCGCCAGTTCTGGTCCCACCTGGTGGACAACAACCTCATCGGGTCACCCAAGGGCTTCATCAACACGGTCCCGCACATGAGCTTCGTGATCGGCGAGGACCACAGCCGGTTCCTGAAGACCCGCTACGAGGCACTGAAGCCGCACACCCTGTTCCGGAGCATGGAGTTCTCCGAGGACCACGCGCAGATCGCCAAGTGGGCCCCGCTGATCGTCAAGGGGCGCGACCCCCAGCAGCGCATCGCCGCCACCCGCGCTGCCGAGGGTACCGACGTGGACTTCGGTGCGCTGACCCGCGAACTGATCACCTACATGGGGAACAACGGCGTCGAGATCAACTACGGCCACGACGTCACCGGCATCACCCGCGCGTCCGACGGCGGCTGGGACCTGACGCTGAAGCACCCCAAGTCCGGAGAACACGGCAAGATCCACGCCAAGTTCGTCTTCGTCGGCGCCGGCGGCGGTGCCCTGCACCTGCTCCAGGCCTCCGGCATCCCCGAGAGCAAAGGCTACGGTGGATTCCCCGTCTCCGGCCAGTTCTTCCGCTGCACCGATGAGGCCATCGCCGCCCAGCACAGCGCCAAGGTGTACGGCCAGGCATCGGTGGGCGCTCCCCCCATGTCCGTTCCGCACCTGGACACCCGCTATGTCAACGGCAAGCGCTCCCTCCTGTTCGGACCGTACGCGGGCTTCTCCACCAACTTCCTCAAGAACGGCTCCTACCTGGACCTGCCCCTGTCCATCCGCCCGGGCAACATCATCCCGATGCTTGCCGTGGCGAAGGACAACATGGACCTCACCGCGTACCTGGTGAAGGAAGTGGTTAAGAAGCACGACCAGAAGGTCGAAGCGCTTCGCGAGTACTACCCGGAGGCAAAGGGCGGGGATTGGGAACTCATCACCGCCGGCCAGCGTGTACAGATCATCAAGAAAGACCCGCAAAAGGGCGGCATCCTTCAGTTCGGAACCGAAGTGATCGCCGGCCGCGACGGCTCCATCGGCGCGCTCCTGGGCGCTTCGCCCGGAGCCTCGACCGCTGTCCCCATCATGATCGAGCTGCTCCAGAAGACGTTCCCCCGGAACTTCAAGGGCTGGCAGTCCAAGCTCAAGGACATGATGCCCGGCTACGGGGTGAAGCTGGATGAGAATCCGGACCTCGCCGCGGAGCTGGAACGGGCCACGGCCAAGTCCCTCCAGCTGGAGAGCGTTTCCGCCAGCCACTGACCCTGCCGGGGCCAGTGGCTGGCACCCCCAGGGCATGTACCAGTCACTTAGACCCCCAGGAGACCACCCATGTTCCGGCTGGCACACCTTTCCCTGGCGAACCGGGCCCTGATCGCGCTGATCACCGTCTTCGCCTCGGTCTTCGGCGTGATCACGATGTCATCGCTGAAGCAGGAGCTCATCCCCTCCATTGAGTTCCCGCAGATCACGGTGCTCAGCTCCATGCCCGGCGCATCGCCCGAGGTGGTGGACAAGCAGGTCAGCGGCCCGCTCGAGAAGGCGCTGAACGGTGTGGAGGGGCTGGAATCCACCTCCTCCACGTCGCGCACCGGCGTTTCCCAGATCACCATGGTGTTCACCTACGGATCGAACCTGGACCGGGCCCGGAACCAGATCGACCGGGCCATCTCGAACGCAAAGCGGACCCTGCCCAGCGACGTCCAGCCGCAGGCCATCGCCGGCAGCATCAGCGACTTCCCCATCGTCTTCCTGGCCGTCTCCTCGGACAAGCCGCTCAGCGACCTGAACGCGGACCTGCAGCGCCTCAGCGTGCCCCGGCTGCAGAAAATTGACGGTGTCCGCAGCGCCGATGTGACCGGTGGCGCCACCCAGCACATCGAGATCCTCCCCCGGGCTGACGCCATGGCGGCGGCAGGGACAACCCTCACCGCCATCCGGGATGCCCTGTCCAACAACGGCGCGCTGATTCCTGCGGGCACCCTCGAGGACCAGGGCAAGACCCTCTCGCTGCAGATCGGCAGCCCGGTGGATTCCCTGGATGCCATCAAGGCGCTGCCCTTGGCCGGCGCCAAAAATGCCGCGACCATCGGCTCGGTGGCCGACGTCTCGATCAAGGACGACGAACGCACCTCCATCACCCGCACCAACGGGGCAGAGACCCTGGCTGTCTCCGTGACCAAGAAGCCCGAGGGCGACACGGTGGCAATTTCGCACGCGGTGCGTAACTCGCTGAACGAGCTGGAAGCGGAACTGGGCTCCAACGCCAAGTTCACCCCCGTCTTCGACCAGGCACCCTTCATCGAAAAGTCCATCAAGGACCTCACCACCGAAGGCCTGCTGGGTCTCGGGTTCGCCGTCGCCGTCATCCTGCTGTTCCTGATGTCCGCCCGCTCCACGCTGGTCACGGCGGTGTCCATCCCGTTGTCCCTGCTGATCACCTTTATCGGGCTGTCGGGCACAGGCTACTCCCTGAACATCCTGACGCTGGGCGCGCTGACCATCGCGATCGGCCGCGTGGTGGACGACTCGATCGTGGTCATCGAAAATATCAAGCGGCACCTTAGCTACGGTGAGGAAAAGTCGACGGCGATCCTCACCGCCATCCGGGAGGTGGCCGGCGCCATCACGGCGTCCACCCTGACCACGGTGGCGGTCTTCCTGCCCATCGCCTTCGTCGGCGAGCTTGCCGGCGAGCTGTTCCGGCCGTTTGCCCTGACGGTGACCATGGCGCTGCTGGCCTCGCTGCTGGTTTCCCTCACCATCGTTCCGGTGCTCGCCTACTGGTTCCTCAAAAACCCCAAGACCGGCTGGGCGCCCGCAGGTTCCGCGGATGCCCGGCGGATCGCGGAAGAGGCGAAGGCAAAGGCCCACGACGCCGAACAGCGCAGCCGCCTGCAGCGCGGCTACCTTCCCATCCTTCGGTCAACCCAGAAGCACCCGGTCATCACCCTGGTTGCCGCTGTCCTGGTACTCGGTGCCACCGCTGCCATGACCCCGCTGCTGGCCACAAACCTGCTGGGCAGTTCCGGGCAGAACAGCCTGACGGTCCGCCAGGTGCTGCCGGCCGGAACGAGCCTCGGGGACACGAGTGCCGCCGCCATCCGCCTTGAGGAGGTGCTGCGCGGCATCGACGGCATCAAGGACGTCCAGGTGACCTCGGGCAACGCGCAGGCCGGCTTCGCTGCCCTCACCTCCACCGGATCCTCCAACTCCACCTTCACCGTGGTCACGGATGAAAAGGCCGACCAGGAACGGCTCCAGGACACCGTGCGCTCGGAGCTTGCCAAGGTGCCCGACGCCGGCAAGGTTTCCGTAGGCACCCAGCAGGGCGGCTTCGGCACCTCCTCCACCGTGGACATCACCCTGAAGGCTGCCACCAGCGGCGACCTGCGGGCCGCCAGCGACACCATGGTCGCCGCCATGACCGGTGTGCCCGGCACCAGCGAAGTGGCCAGCAACCTTGCCGCCAGCAACCCCGTGGTGCAGGTCAAGGTAGACCGGGCCAAAGCCACGGCCGCCGGCCTGAATGAGGAACAGGTCGCCGGGGTCCTGGCATCCACCATCAGCCCCATCCCGGCCGGGACCGTGCGGATCGACACCAACGACTTCCCCGTCCGGATCGGCCAGGGCACCAAGTTCACCAGCATTGACGCGGTCCGGAACATCCCGTTGCCTGCCGCCGGCCGTCCGGTGACGCTGGGCAGCATCGCCACCGTGGAGCAGGTGGACGTCCCCGTCTCCATCACCGCCAGCAACGGTGAGCGCACCGCCAAGGTGTCCATCACGCCGTCGGGCTCCAACCTGGGCGCGGTGAACGGCGAAGTCCAGAAGCGCCTGGCCGATGTCCAGCTGCCGCCGGGGGTCACCGCCACGATCGGAGGCGCCACCACCCAGCAGGCCGAATCCTTCCGGCAGCTGGGCCTGGCCCTGCTGGCCGCCATCGCCATTGTGTACGTGATCATGGTGGCCACCTTCAAGTCCCTCATCCAGCCGCTGATCCTGCTGGTCTCGGTTCCGTTCGCGGCCACCGGTGCCGTGGCCCTGCTCCTGCTCACCGGAGTGCCCCTGGGACTGCCGTCGCTGATCGGCATGCTGATGCTGGTGGGCATCGTGGTCACCAACGCGATCGTGCTGATCGACCTGATCAACCAGTACCGGCAGCCGCGCGACGGCCGGCCCGGCATGAACGTGGAGGATGCCATCACCAACGGAGCAAGGCAACGCCTGCGGCCCATCCTGATGACGGCGCTGGCCACCGTGTTCGCCCTGACCCCCATGGCCTTGGGCCTCACCGGCGGTGGCGGCTTCATCTCGCAGCCGCTGGCGGTGGTGGTCATCGGCGGCCTGGTGTCCTCCACCGCCCTGACCCTGATCCTGGTCCCCGTGCTGTACCGCCTGGTGGAGGGGCGGCGGGAGAAGAAGGCACTGCTGAAGGACCTGCAGGCCCGTCCGGAGGCCAGCGTGAAGACGGGCCCGGGTTCCGACGTCGACGCGGAGTTCCGGGACTGGACCACCGGCCAGGTTCCCAAGGTCAGCGGCCGCCGCGCGGCCCCCGGCGGCGCCGAATAGGGCCCGTCCCGCCAAAGCATGCCCGTACCGCCCTGCGGTGCGGGCATCGCTCTTTAACAAAGGATCCGATGCTGGACTTGGGCCGGGAATAATCACCGCGGCCTGACGTTACAGAAGGCGATAGATGCAAATGCATCTAAATTGGTCTAGAGTGGAACCAAGCCCAGCAAGTCCAGGAACGGAAAGGCATTGTCATGCAGATCGGTGTTTTCAGCGTCAGCGACATCACCACGGACCCCACCACGGGCCGCACCCCCACCGAGCACGAACGCATCAAGGCCTCGGTGGCCATCGCCAAAAAGGTCGAGGAAATAGGCATGGATGTCTACGCCCTGGGCGAGCACCATAACCGGCCCTTCTTCTCCTCCTCCCCCACCACCACCCTGGCGTATATCGCAGCACAGACCGAGCGGATCATCCTCTCCACGGCCACCACGCTGATCACCACGAACGACCCCGTGAAGATCGCCGAGGACTTCGCCATGCTCCAGCACCTCGCGGACGGGCGCGTGGACCTGGTCCTGGGCCGCGGCAACACCGCCCCCGTGTACCCCTGGTTCGGCAAGAACATCCAGGACGGCGTGGAGCTGGCCATCGAAAACTACAGCCTCCTGCGCAAGCTCTGGGATGAGGACACCGTCAACTGGTCCGGCAAGTTCCGCACCCCGCTGCAGAACTTCACCTCCACGCCCCGGCCGCTGGACGGCGTGGCGCCCTTCGTATGGCACGGTTCCATCCGTACCCCGCAGATCGCCGAGGTTGCGGCCTACTTTGGTGACGGTTTCTTCGCCAACAACATCTTCTGGCCCAAGGAGCACTACCAGCAGCTGATCGGCCTGTACCGCGAGCGGTACGAACACTACGGCCACGGCAAGGCGGACCAGGCGATTGTGGGCCTCGGGGGCCAGTTCTTTATGCGGAAGAACTCCCAGGACGCCGTGAAGGAATTCCGGCCGTACTTCGACAACGCCCCCGTCTACGGCCACGGGCCGTCCCTGGAGGACTTCACCTCGCAGACCCCGCTGACCGTGGGCAGCCCCCAGGAGGTCATCGAAAAGACCCTGACGTTCCGCGAGTACTTCGGTGACTACCAGCGCCAGCTGTTCCTGATCGACCATGCCGGCCTGCCCCTGAAGACCGTACTGGAACAGCTGGACCTGTTCGGCGAGGAAGTCCTGCCCGTCCTGCGCAAGGAGTACGCGGCCCTCAAGCCCGCACACGTCCCGGAGCCGCCCACCCACGCCGGCCGCGTGGCGGCCCTGCTGGCATCGCAGGATGCCGCAGAAGCCACCTCGGAGGCGTAATGGCCGCGGGAGGATCGGAATCGCCGGTGCGGCTTGCGGCCGAAGCCTGGGAATCACTGTTCCGGGCCCAGGTTGCCGTGATGCGGAAGCTGCAGTCCGCGCCGGCATTCCGGAAGGTGGCACTCAATGAGTACGACGTCCTGTTCACGCTCTCCCGCTGCCCGTCCGGCTGGCTGCGGCTCAACGAGCTCAACGACAACGTCCTGTTGAGCCAGTCCAGCCTGAGCAGGCTGGTGGAGCGGCTCGAAAAGCGGGGGCTGGTAGCCAGGATGCCCGCGCCGGAGGACGGCCGGGGCGTACTGCTGAAGCTGACCGACGAAGGGCGGGAGCTGCAGAAGGAGATCGGCCGCGAGCACGTGCGGGACATCTCGGCGCTGGTGGGTCCCGCCCTGACGGCCGCCGAGCAAAAGGAACTGATGCGGCTTACGGACAAACTGCGGAACTCGCTGGGGCCCCTGCCGCGGAAGCGCTAGCCGAGCTGGACCAGCCGGGCGGGATCCTCGGCCGGCAGGTCACCGTTGACCACCGCGGTGACGCGCAGCTGGTTCAGCACCAGGCTGCCGCCCACCGTGGACAGGAAGGCCGTGTCCGACGAGTCGCGGCCGGCAGTGATGCGCAGCATCGACTCCCGCGGGGCCAGCCCCGTGGGGTCGATGATGTGCCAGGCGCCCTCCACATAGGCTTCCGCCACGGCATGGAAATCCATGGGATTCAGGCCGGGGGCGTAGACGGCCGCCAGGCGGGCGGGGATGTCCTTGGAACGGAGCAGCGCGATGGCGAGGTGGGCGAAGTCCCGGCAGACACCACGCCTGCTGAGCAGGGTTTCCACCGCACCGTCGGTGCCGCGGGAGGAGCCGCTGATGTACCGCAGTTCACCGTTGACCCAGTTGCGGACGGCGTGGACCAGGTCCGCGCCCTGAACGCCCTCGAACTCGGCGTACGACGTGGGCAGGAGCCGGTCCGATTCGGCGTAGCGGCTTGGCCGCACGTACCGGATCCGGTCTGCCAGGCTGGCCTCTTCCGGCACGCCCCGCCCGGTCACCGTGGCGGAGTATTCCACGGTGACATCGGTGGGCTCGGCGAACTCCATGTAGTGAAACCGGCCGCCGTGGTGGTCCGAAACATCCGTGAGCGGAACGTCCGCTCCGCCTGCAGTCACGGACAGTGATTCCTCGAATGACGAGTAGCCGCTGTTCCTCGCTACGGCGATGGCCATGGCCACCTTGGTGTTGGCGATGGTCCTGAAAACCAGGCGTGCGGAAACAGAGCGTTCCATGTCTCTCCAGGGGTGTTGGGGGCGGACGGAAAGTCGCCTGCCCCGGCACCTGGTAAGTGCGGGCAGCGGGACTAGTTCTTGACCTTCAGCGACATTAGCATCCGCTGCACGTTGGCGAAGTCACTGCTCTCGTTGACGTACTGTGCGGCCTGGCCCAGGGTGTCGAAGGCCTTGGCCGGAGCCACCTTCTCGTCCGGAGCGAAGGCCCTAAGCGCCACCAGGTCGCCGAAGGAGTAGTCTCCCTTGCCTGCGGGGCCGCGCACCACATTCCGCAGCTCGCAGGCCTTCCCGTCCGCTCCGCCCACCAGGTTGGTGATGCCATAGGAACCGAAGTAGCGGTAGCCCTGGATCACCCGGTAGACCATCCGCGGCGGGATGGTTCCCTCCCCGCCCTGCGCGGCGAACTCGAAGGGTACGCTGCTGATCACCGTATACGAGTGCTTTGCGCTGTCCGGGCAGTCACCGGACGACGGCGGGAGTCCCGTCCTGAGCGCGGCAACGAATGATCCGTCGGGCTTCTTCACGTCAACCTTCAGGCCGCCGGGAAGGACGCCCTCCTCCGGTGCTACGGACTGGGCGATCCAGTCCGCCGGCAGGTCGAAGCTGACCGTCTTGGCGGAATCGGAGAACGTCTTCCAGGCAGCGGCGGTGGCAGCGCCCTGCGGCCCGGCAGGCGTTGTGGAGGTGGACGCGGGGCTGCTGCCGCTGTCTCCTGGTGCCGCTTCCTGCGTTGGGCTGCCCGGCGTCGCCGCCCCGTTCGCAGCCGCTCCCGATGATGCCGGCTGCGCTGTCCAGCCAGGACTTCCGGCCGGTGTCCCGGAGCAGGCCGCCAGCAGGATTGCGGCGGCAACAAGTGATGCGCCGGAAAGAAGGGTGGACGCTGCCTTGCCTGTCATGGAAGCCAGCCTAGCGGCGCTCCGTCCGCTTCCCTGCGCATACGCGGGGGTGTTTTTCGCATTGCTGGCGCCCCTCCGCCAACCACCTGGGCAGCCCCAAGCCCTGGCACCTGCCCGGCGTGCCGCCGTCGGACATTTACCACCCCGGGCTGGGACTAGGCTGGAAGCTATGGCGGAAGAGCAGAACGGCGCAGCTGAAGACAATCCCGCGGACACCTCCGCCCTGAACATGTCCGCCGTGGACGTCGCCGACTGGCGCCTGCGGACCTTTGCGCTGTACGACGCCGTCCGCCGGATCTCCGCGGAGAGCCCGTCCGAGGCGCACTCATACTGGCGCCACCAACGGGACCTGATGTTCGCCACGCACCCCGCATCCGCGCTGACCGCCGCGGACAAGGCGCACTTCTCCGGCCTGAAGACTGCCGACTACGATCCCATCTACCGATTCCACGTCCCGTTGACCAAGGAAGGCACCGGCCGGGAATTGAGCGTAGACACGGGGACCGACGGCGTGGTCCACCTTGTCCGTCTGGGCACCTTCGATCTTCCGGAAATGGGCCAGCTGGGGGTATGGAAGATCCACGGCTACGGCGGCGGCATCTTCGTCCCGTTCCGGGATGCCACGGCCGGGCAGCCGGGTGGAAGTTACGGGGCCGGCCGCTACCTGCTGGACACCATCAAGGGTGCCTTCCACGGTGTCAACGGCAGCGGTCCCGACGCCACCTTCGTCCTGGACTTCAATTTCGCCTACAACCCATCCTGCGCCTACAACGAGGCATGGGCCTGTCCCCTGCCCGGACCGTCCAACCGGCTGGCAGTGGACATCCCCGTGGGCGAGCTGTACTGACCTGTGGCGGGTCTTTCCCTGCGCCCTGCGCGCCATCCGTCCGCGTTCAAGGCCTGCTGCACTGACCATGCTGCGGGTGCGGCCGCGTGAGGGAGGAAACGTCAGCACCCCCAGGACCGGAGACCACCACCCGGCGCCTTCCCGCCACCAGGCACTACCGGGGGATCCTGCGCTTTCCGGTCGTCCGCCAGCTGATCCGGTTCTCCGGTGTAGGCGTCATCTGCACGGCCGCATCCCTGGGGATCTACGCGCTGCTGCGGCCCTGGCTTGGCGCCCAGCTGGCCAACGCGGTGGCGCTGATCCTCACATCCCTGCTGAACACGGCACTGAACCGGCGGCTGACCTTCAAGATCGCGGGCCAGCAACGCCGCACGCGGGACCACCTCAACGGCCTGGTGGTGATCGGCGTGGCCCTGGTAATCACCGGCAGCAGCCTGGGCGTACTGCACTGGTTCAACCCGGCCGCCACGGTAGGGGACGAACTCGTGGCCACCACGCTGTCCGGGTTCCTGGCCACGGCGGTGCGGTTCAGCATGCTGCGGCACTGGATCTTCCGCCGGGCACGGCACCGCTGATTGCACGGCACCGCTAACCCGGAGGCCGGGACGGTCAGGAGCGCTGGCCCGTGCCCAGGGTCTTGACGCTGCCGACTGCCGCCTGGACGGCAACCGCTGCAGCGTCCAGGTCCTCCTGCGTCACTGAAGCATCGAAACTGAATCGGACAGCGGTCTGGGCCACCTCGGCGGAAATCCCCATGGCGGTGAGTACGGGCGACGGCGCATCGGACCCGGCAGCGCAGGCCGAGCCGCTGGAGCAGACCACGCCGCGCCGTTCCAGTTCCAGGAGAACCGACTCACCGCTGGTTCCGGGAAAGCAGAACGAGGCCACCGACGGGAGGCGTTCCGAGGGGTGGCCGGTGAGGACGGCGTCGGGCACTCCTGCCAGCACGGCGCCGATGAACCCGTCACGCAGTGCTTCCACCCGTGCCTGCTGCTCCGCTTGGCGGTCCTGGGCAAGAGTGAGGGCAGTAGCCAGCCCCACCGCCCCTGCCACATTTGCGGTGCCGGAACGGCGGCCCCGCTCCTGGCCGCCGCCGTGGATGACCGGTTCCAGCCGGGTGCGGCTTCGGACGAACAGTGCGCCGCAGCCTTTCGGTGCGCCGAGTTTGTGCCCGGAGATGCTCATGGCGTCCACGCCCAGGAATCTGGTGTCCAGCGGCAGCCAGCCGGCGGCCTGGACGGCGTCGGTATGGAACGGGATGCCCCGGACATGGGCGAGTTCCTTTAGCGCGGGGATGGGCTGGACGGTTCCCACCTCGTTGTTGGCGTACATGATGCTCACCAAGGCGGTTTCCGGACGCAACACGGCTGCCAAGGCCTCCGGCGTGACCCAGCCGGCGGCGTCCACCGGCACCACGTCCACGGTAAAGCCGTGGAAGCGTTCCAGGTACCGCGCGGATTCCTCCACGGCAGGATGCTCGACGGCGCTGATCACCACCCGGTCCAGCTGCGGGTTTTTCGCCTGCCGGGCCAGGGCGATTCCCTTGACGGCCAGGTTGTCCGCCTCGGTACCGCCGGAGGTAAACACCACCTCGCCCTGCCGGCAGCCAAGGACCCCCGCCACGGTTGACCGCGCCCCCGCAAGCGCCGCGGCGGCCGACTCACCGAGGGTGTGGTGGCTGGACGGGTTCCCGAACCCGCCGGTGAGGTGGGGCCACATGGCGTCCAGCACTTCCCGGCGGACGGGGGTGGTGGCGGCGGCGTCAAGGAAAATCACGGCAGCCTCACCCAGCGGTCAATTCAACGTCAAGGCCCAGATCGAGGGCGGCCACAGTGTGGGTGAGCGCGCCCACGGAGATGACATCCACGCCTGCCGCGGCAATGGCGGCAACCGTGTTCAGGTTGACGTTGCCGCTGGCTTCCACGCGGGCACGTCCGGCCACGAGCGCAACGCCGTCCTTCAGCTCCGGCACCGAAAAGTTGTCCAGCATGATGGTGTCCACTCCCGCGGCCAGCACGGGTTCGATCTGGTCCATGCGGTCCACTTCCACCTCAAAGTGCGTGGTGTGGCCCAGCTGCGCCTTGGCCGCCAGCAGAAGCTCCGTGAGCTTTGCAGGGTCTCCCCCGGTCATCACAGCGAGGTGGTTGTCCTTGGCCAGGACGGCGTCGGAGAGGCTGTAGCGGTGGTTTGCTCCGCCGCCGCACCTGACCGCGAAGCGTTCCAGGATGCGCAGGCCGGGGGTAGTTTTCCGGGTGTCGGTGATGCGGGCCCTTGTGCCCTCGGTGAGCCGCACGAATTCTGCAGTCTTCGTGGCGATGGCGGACATCCGCTGGACCAGGTTCAGCGCCACCCGTTCTGCCATCAGCACCGAGCGCGCGGCGCCGCTGACCCGCGCGAGATGCGTGCCGGCGTCGAACCTTTCTCCGTCCGCCACCAGGAGCTCCACCCGGGTGTCGGGGTCCACCAGCTGCATGGCGTCGCGGAACACGGTGGCGCCACTAAGGACACCGGGGACGCGGGCGTTGAGGACGGCGATGGCACGGGCATGCGTCGGTATGAGCAACTGCGAGGTGATGTCGCCGCCTGGCGCATCCTCGGCGAAGGCCCGTTCGAGGATCTCCCGGACGGGGGCCGAGGGGAGCGTGAGGTCCAGTGCCGGACGCGCGGCGGGAGCGAGGTCGATCACGGCGGATTCAGTCATGGAGCAGGCTCGCTTTCAGGCGCGGTGGGTAGGAAGGTTCTGTCTGGTCGGGGCCGTCATCGCGGTAGTGCGCCCCCAGGGATTCACGGCGGTTGAGGGCAGCGGCCACAAGCAGCCGCGCAGCCAGCAAAAGGTTTCGGTCCTCAAGAACCCCAGGGTCAACAGGGGAGGGGTCAGCAGAGGAGAGCGGACGGACGACGCCAGCCCACCGGTCAAGCGTGCGGCCGGCCTCAGCCAACAATTCCCCGGAGCGCAGCACCCCGGCGTGCGAGGTCATAAGGCGCCGAAGTGCATCGCGCGAGAACGGCTCCCCGGACTCCTCTCCCCCACCGGAGCTGAACAGCCGACTCCCGGCTGACGCACCTGAGCGGTCCGCCGCGCCTTCTAACACAGCCGGGACGGTGACGTAGGCACTTGCGTTTCGCGGCAGGGGTGCGGAAGCGTGCGTCAAGGGGAGGCCGCCCGCGGCCGAGCCAGCACGCGGAGCATCGCTGACGCGGCGCGCATCCCAGCCCCGGTCACCACAGAGGAAGTCTTCTACAGCGCGGCGGCCGAAGACGAGTCCCTCAAGGAGGGAGTTGCTGGCCAGCCGGTTTGCCCCTTGCACGCCCGTGCAGGCAACTTCCCCGGCGGCGTAGAGGCCGGGAACGGTGGTGCGGGCGGAGAGGTCGGTGCGTACCCCGCCCATCCAGTAGTGGGCGGCGGGGGCGACGGGGACCAGTTCGCGGGTCCAGTCGATGCCGGCGTTGAGGGTCTTGCGGGTGAGGGTGGGGAACCGCTGCTGCAGGAAGCCTTCCCCCCTGGCCTGCTCGATGACGCGGGCGTCGAGGTAGACGTGGCCTGTGGGGTCGCCGAGCTTGGCCAGGTGGAGGGCGATGCTGCGGGAGACGACATCGCGGGGCGCCAGCTCGGCATCGGGGTGGTAGGCCTGCATGAAGCGGCGGCCGCCGGAGTCACGCAGGATGGCGCCTTCGCCGCGCACCGCTTCGGAGATGAGCAGCGGGCCGTCCAACCGGTCAGGGAGGGCGGTGGCGGAGCTGACCAGGCAGGTGGGGTGGAACTGGAAGAATTCCAGGTCTGCGGTGGCTGCCCCGGCGCGGACGGCGAGCGCCAGTC
The DNA here is from genome assembly GCF_041877125.1 of Arthrobacter sp. E44. Lineage (NCBI taxonomy): Bacteria > Bacillati > Actinomycetota > Actinomycetes > Micrococcales > Micrococcaceae > Arthrobacter > Arthrobacter sp. E44. Next base: position 394,045 of record NZ_JBHDJA010000001.1, on the reverse strand, counting down.
CGTCGGCGGTGGCCACGGCGGGGTTGGTGGTTTGGGCGAACAGCTGGCCCGCTCCCCCGGTGGCGAGCAGGACGGCGTCCGCGTCCAGCCTGCTGGTCCGGCCGTCCTTCAGGTACTCCAGTCCGGTCACCCTTCCGCGGTGGGTGACGAGGGAGGTGGCGCGGGCATGCGCGAGGAGGGTGAGCTTTCCTTCGTCCCGCCGGGACAGCACTGCCTGGATCAGCGCGCCGGCGACCCGCGCACCCGTGGCGTCTCCCCCTGCATGCAGGATGCGCGGGGCACTGTGGGCCGCTTCGAGCCCAAGGGCCGGGCCGCCGTCGTACGTTGCTTCAGCCTGCGTTGCCCCCGCCTGCCCTGCATCGAAGGCGACCCCGTAGCGCTGGACGCCCTCGATATCGCGGCGTGCTTCCGTGCACATCAGCCGGACGGCGGCTTCGTTGCAGTGCCCGGCACCGGCACGGAGCGTGTCCGCGATGTGCGCAGCCACGGTGTCCCCGGGCGCGGGCGTGGCCAGTACAGCGGAAATGCCTCCCTGCGCGTACCAGGTGTTGCTCTGGTCCAGCGCGCCTTTGGTCAGGAGCACCACGTCAGCGCCGGCATCGGCGGCGAGGAGCGCTGCGTACAGGCCGGCGATGCCGCTTCCGATGACAGCGAGGCGGCTTGCCATCAGGGCCTCGCCGCGAGCATGCGTTCGAGCGCAATCCTGGCGTTGGCCTGTACCTCGTCGTCAACTGTGATGCGGTTGACCACGCGGCCGGCCACCAGTTCCTCCAGCACCCAGGCCAGGTAGCCGGGGTGGATGCGGTACATGGTGGAGCATGGGCAGATCACCGGGTCCAGGCAGAAAATGGTGTGCTGCGGGTACTCGGCGGCAAGCCGGTTCACCATGTTGATCTCGGTGCCGATGGCGAACGTGGTGGGCTCAGTGGCGGCGGCGATGGCCTTCTTGATGAAGTCCGTGGAACCCGAGGAATCCGCTGCGTCCACCACCTCCATGGGGCACTCGGGGTGGACGATGACCTGGACGCCGGGGAACTCCGCCCGGGCCTTCTGGATCTGCGCCACGCTGAAGCGCTTGTGCACGGAGCAGAACCCGTGCCAGAGGATCACCCGGGAGTCCAACAGCGCCTGTTCGTCGTTGCCGCCCAGGTCCTTGCGCGGGTTCCACATGGGCATCTGCTCCAGCGGCACACCCATGGCCTTGGCGGTATTGCGTCCAAGGTGCTGGTCCGGGAAGAACAGCACGCGCTGGGCCCGCTGGAAGGCCCACTCCAGCACCGTTTTCGCGTTGGAGGAGGTACAGACAATGCCGCCGTGTTCGCCGCAGAACGCCTTGAGGGCTGCGGAGGAATTCATGTAGGTGACGGGGATGACCGGAACCCGGCCTTCGGCGTCGGGCTCTGTCCCGAAGATGTCTTCGAGCTGCTCCCAGCATTCCTCCACCGAGTCCGCGTCCGCCATGTCGGCCATGGAACAGCCGGCGGCGAGGTTGGGCAGGATCACGGCCTGCTCCGGTGTGGAGAGAATGTCTGCCGTTTCAGCCATGAAGTGGACGCCGCAGAAGATGATCGCCTCCGCGTCCGGGCGGGTGAGCGCGGCGTTGGCCAGCTGGAAGGAGTCGCCCACGAAGTCCGCGTACTGGATGACTTCATCCCGCTGGTAGAAGTGGCCCAGGATCACCGCCCGGTCTCCCAGGGCGGCCTTGGCAGCTTTGATGCGCTCCCCGAGCTCGGCGTCGCTGGCCAGCTTGTACTCTTCCGGCAGCTGGCCCTGGCGCGGTGTGGTGGCCGGTGCCGGGTCGGCGCTGGATGCACCCGGGCCATAGGCCGGGACCCCTGCGAGCGCCTCGGCCAGGTCGTAATCCCACGGGCCCTTGGCCAGCGCCGGGCTGCAGGTGCTGCGTTCAGCGGCTGCGCCTTTTTCGGCCTGTTCGCGCGTGATCAGCTGGATTGCCGTGTTGACGCTGCTCATGGTGTGCTCCTGTTGTCTGGGTCAAGGCCTGGCCGGCCGGTAAAGCGGTAGAGGCGTGGCGGGCGGTGCTTGCCGCCCTGGAGGTATTCCCCGGTTTCTTCGATTTCCGGGGTGGCTTTGAGTTGCCGCCGGAAGTTGGCGGGATCCAGTTGGCGGTCGAGGACGGCTTCGTAGACTTCGCGGACCTGGGCCAGTGTGAAGTATTCCCCCAGCAGGTGGTACGCCACCGAGCCGTACGCCAGCTTGTTGCGCAGGCGCCAGAGCGCGTAGTCCACGATGGCGTTGTGGTCGAAGGCCAGCTCGCCCAGGCGGTCCGCGCGGAACCACTTCACGTTTTCGGACTCGTCCGCGAGCGCTGCTTCCGTGGGCTGGACCAGGGCCCAGTAGACGATGGAGACCACGCGCTGGGTGGGTGAACGGTGGAGGCCGCCGAAGGCGTACAGCTGCTCAAGGTAGCTCGGTGCAAGCCCAGTGGTTTCCCGCAGGTTCCTGGCGGCGGCGTCCTGGAGTGACTCGTCGTGGCTGAGCGGGCCTCCCGGGAGGGCCCACAACCCCTTGAACGGTTCCCGGATGCGGCGCACCAGGGGAAGCCACAGGGTGGGACGGCCGGAGGTGGCGCTGGGCCGGAGGGCGAAGATCACCGTGGAGATGGCCAACGACGGCGGCGCGGCCTGCCGCTCGGAAACATTAGCCGAGCTGTAGTACACCCGTCCCACCGCCTTCCGTCATCCTCGACTGCCCGCTTTGGGGGTGGGCATCGCTAGTTATGGTCATCTTGACCAAAACTAATTCTACGGCCGGGCGTCCCGAAAGGGAAATGTTTCTGCCCGCACATTTCCAGGCCACCCCGGGCATAGAGCCTTCACATCAGGTGCCGGTTGCGCTTGGACTGCTGCAACGGGCGCGGGCAGCCAGCTGCGGACTTCGCCCTCCGGTTTCCGGGCAGCCTTTCAGAAGCGGTAAATTCAATAGGTCCCAAAAGGACCCCCGGGCCTCCCCCCGGACCCAACCACCCCAGAAGGTGCACCTGCCCATGACGATGAAGTCTGCCCACACGCCATCGACCACCACGTCCAGCCCCCCATCCAAGGCCTCGGCCGTCCACAGCATGAAGCCCCGCCAGCTGACCATGATGGGGCTCGGCAGTGCCATCGGGGCCGGGTTGTTCCTGGGGTCGGGCGCGGGTGTCCAGGCGGCAGGGCCGGCAGTCCTCATCTCCTACCTGGTGGCCGGAACGCTGATCATCCTGGTCATGTGGGCCCTCGGCGAGATGGCGGCGGCACATCCGAACAGCGGAGCCTTCTCCGTCTATGCGCAGCGCGCGCTGGGCCGCACGGCAGGCGCCACCATCGGCTGGCTGTGGTGGCTGCAGCTGGTGGTGGTGATCGCAGCCGAGGCCCTGGGCGCAGCCGGGCTGCTGTTCTCCGTCTGGCCGGTGGTCCCGGTCTGGGCCCTGGCGCTGCTGTTCATGGTGGTCTTCACCGCCATCAACCTGGCCGGGGTCCGGAACTTTGGCGAGTTCGAGTTCTGGTTCGCCATCCTCAAGGTGGCCGCCATCGTCCTGTTCCTTGGAGTCGGTGCAGCGCTGCTCCTGGGCCTGCTCCCCGGCGTCGACTCCCCTGGCCCGCAAAACCTCACCGGCAACTTCGCGCCGCAAGGCCTGGGCGGCGTTGCTGCGGCCCTGTTCGTGGTGATCTTCGCATTTGGCGGCACGGAGATTGTCTCGGTGGCGGCAGCCGAGACCGAGGACCCGGAACGCAGCGTGGGCAAGGCCATCCGCACGGTGGTGTGGCGGATCCTGGTCTTCTACATCGGCTCCGTCTTCGTCATCGCCGCCGTCCTTCCCGCCACTTCCAAAAGCCTTGCTTCCCCCTTCGCCGGCGTTCTGGATGCCGCCCGGATCCCTGGCGCCTCCACCGCCATCACCCTGGTGGCCGTCGTCGCACTTCTCTCGGCGCTGAACGCGAACCTTTACGGCGCCTCCCGCATGGTTTACTCCCTGTCCCAGCGGGGCGAGGCCCCCCGCGTCCTGACCCGGCTCAACCGTGCCGGCGTGCCCGTGCCCGCGGTGGCGGTCTCCGTGGCCTTCGGCTTCGTGGCCACCGTCCTGGAACTCCTGTTCCCGGACCGTATCCTGCCCGCACTGTTCCAGCTGGTGGGATCGACGTGCCTGGTGGTCTGGGGCAGCGCCCTGGTGTCCCAGCTGGTCCTCCGGCGGCGGGCGGACCGGGACGGGACCCCGCTGCCCTTGCGGATGAAGGGCTTTCCCGGCCTGACCATCCTGGGGCTGGTGCTGCTGGGACTCATCTTCGCCGTCGGGTTCAGTGCTGACGCCAGCCGCGTGCAGCTCTTCAGCACCTTCGCCCTGATCGCCGGCATCGCACTGGCCTGCGCCGCAGGCGCCCGCCTGACCGGCAGGAAGCAGGCCGTCAACAGGTAGAGTGGTGCCTACCTTTCCACAAAAGACGCACCGATGCGCCGGGCCCGCCCAGGCGCCGTACCTGATTGGGGAACTGACACCATGACCGGCAGGCACAGCGGCCAGCAGCAGGCGCACACCGTCGAAGGCACCGACCCGCAATTGTATGTGGCGGTCCATGAACCCGCGGCTGACGCAGGCCTCCGGCCGGTCCTGCTGCTGCACGGCTTTTCCTCCTCGTCCAAGCTCAACTGGGAGGACACGGGATGGGTCTCTGCCCTGCTCGACGCCGGACGCCGCGTGATCACCGTCGACCTGCCGGGCCACGGCCGCAGCGGTGCCCCCGAGGACATGGATTCCTACTCCCCCAGCCGGATCCGCGCGGACCTGTTGCAGGCAGCCTTCGACGCCGGCGCGCGCCCCTTGCAGGACGGGGATCCTTCCAGCGGGCTGGACGTGGTGGGCTATTCCCTGGGTTCCCGGCTCGCCTGGGAGTTCGCGGCAACCCAGCCCGAACTGGTGCACCGGCTGGTGCTCGGCGGCCCCAACGATTCTGATCCGCTGGCGGCCTTCGACCTGGTAGCCGCCCAGGACTACCTCGCCGACGGCACTCCAATCAAGGACGAGTCCACCGCCCAGCTGCTCAAGATGGCGCTGCTGCTGCCCAGCAACAACGTCTTCGCGCTCCTGTCCCTCGTGGAGGCCATCAAGGCCGAACCCTATGACCCGGCCGAAGCGGTCCCCCGCGTTCCGATGCTGCTGGTTGCGGGAGACAAGGACGAACGCGCTGCCACGTTGCCCAAGCTTGCCGAACTGGCCCGCGGCGCAGGGGCGACGGCTGAGCAAGTGATCCTCCCGGGCCGGAACCACACCAACGCCATCACCAGCCGGGCCTTCAAGCAGGCCGCGATTTCGTTCCTGGCTGCCTAAGCGGCACGCGGGCTGCCGACGGCGGCCTTGGGAACGGTACGCCGACGGCAGGCCGCAGCGGTGAGGGACAGAGCGCCGGAAAGGACACATGGGGACGCGTTTCGAAGACCGTACGGAGGCCGGACAACGCCTTGCCGCTGCCCTGGCCCAGTTCCGGGAACGCCCTGACACCGTGGTCCTGGGCCTGGCCCGCGGGGGCATTGCCGTCGCGGCGGCCGCGGCAACGGAGCTGCGCCTGCCCCAGGGCACCGTCCTGGTGCGGAAGCTGGGGATCCCCGGGCACGAGGAGACCGCGTACGGTGCCTTGGCCCTGGCTCGAGGCCGCACGGTCCGGCTGATCAACAAGCCGCTGCTGGAGCGGGTCCTTGAACACGGGGTTCGCCAGGAAGCGCTGGACGCCGTGGAAGACCGCGAGCGGGCCGAACTGCTTCGCCGGGCGGAGCTGTACCCGAGAGCCGGCATGGACGTGGCGGGCAAGACCGTGCTCCTGGTGGATGACGGCCTGGCCACTGGCGCTACGATGCGCGCCGCCGTCGAGGCCCTGCGGGAAGGCGGTGCTGCTGCGGTGGTTGCTGCCGCCCCCGTGGGTTCGGTTGACGCACAGGCATCGCTTGAGCGGGTGTGCGACGCGGTGATCTGCCTGCACCTGCCCGGCAAGTTCCGGGCCGTGGGCAGCTACTACCGGCACTTTCCGCAACTGAGCGACGCCGACGCGGTCAGGCTGCTGGCTACCTGACCGATCAGGATACGAAGCAGGCCCGGACCCAAAGGGGTCCGGGTCTGCTTCAGTTGGGGACGGCGGGGACTAGTGGTGGCTGCTGACCCCCAGCGGACGGCCCTTGGTTTCCTTGGCCAGCACCACGCCGACGGCGGAGATGACGCAGAGGATCATGATGTAGATGCCGATCGAGCCGGTCCACCTGGTGGCCTGCAGCAGCGATTCCGCGATGGTGGCCGCGAAGGCTCCGCCCAGGATGGCGCCGAAGGCGTACCCGATGGAGATGCCGGAGTAGCGCACGTTGGCGGGGAACATCTCTGCGTACATGGCGGACATGGGTCCGTAGGAAAGGCCCAGGCCCACGGTCAGGACGAACAGGGCGATGCCGTAGAGCATGATGTTCTTGGTGTCGATCAAGGCGAACATCGGAATCATCCATGCGAAGACGATGGCGTAGCCGATCAGGAAGGTCTTGACGCGGCCAATGCGGTCGGACAGCCATCCGCCCACCAGCGTGAAGATCAGCCAACCGAAGGACGCCAGCGTGGTGGCCAGGAGGATCTGCGGGGTGGGCATCTTCAGGGTCTTGGTGGCGTAGGAGATGAAGAACGCAATAAGCAGGTAGCCTGCCGCGTTGTTGCCGATGAAGATCAGGGTGGAGTACAGCACCGGCAGCTTGTGGTTCCGGATCAGCTCGCCCAGGGGCGCCTTGCTCTCCTTCTTGCGCAGGGCCATTTCCTGGAAGACCGGGCTCTCTGCGACGGCCCGGCGGATCAGGTAGCCAACCACGATCAGGACGATGGAGAGCAGGAACGGCACCCGCCAACCCCAGGCCGCGAAGTCTTCCTTGGACATGCCCGTGTTGAGGAAGAACAGCAGGCCGGTGGCCAGGATCATGCCCACGGGCACGCCAATCTGCGGGTAGGCGCCAAACAGGCCACGACGGTTGATTGGTGCGTGCTCCACGGCCATGAGGGCTGCACCGCCCCATTCACCGCCGGCGGAGAAGCCCTGGATGACCCGCAGCAGGATCAGCAGCACAGGAGCCCAGGCGCCGATCTGCGCATAGGTGGGCAGCATGCCGATGAGGGCAGTGGCCGCGCCCATCATTACCAGGGTGAAGACCAGCATGGCCTTCCTGCCCAGGCGGTCGCCCAGGTGCCCTGCGATGACGGCGCCGAGGGGGCGGAACAGGAAGCTGATGCCGATGAGGGCGAAGGAGAGAATCTGGGCCAGGCCGGGGTTTGATTCGTTCAAGGGTGCGAGGAACAGCGGTGACAGCAGCGTTGCGGTCAGCTGGGCAAAGATGAAGAAGTCGTACCACTCGATAGTGGTGCCGACCAGGGTGCCGGCGAGGACCTTGCGCTCCTCACGCCGGCTGCTGGGACCAGCGAGGGTATCCACCTTGGAAGGTGTGGTCATTGAAACTCCATTGTTTATTGGGCAGCAATGCCACCCGGACGCCTTCAGAATTACCGACAGAACGGTCAGTTAGTTAGTAGGGTACTACGAGATTGTGATGCGGAACACGAACTCCGGGGATTTTAACGAGGCATGCGCACTCGAAATAGATGTTCTATATTTGAACTGCGAGTTCGTATACAGGACAATACCGCTTCACGCGAAGTGAGACAAGGGTCACCCGGTGGCCCGCAACCTAGGATGGACACATGACTCCTCCAGCAGCCGCAGCACAGGCCGGAGCGGTGCCGCAGGCTTCGCCCTCCCAGACTTTGTCGCGCGGCATCCGTGCGCTGGAAATCCTTGCAGCTGCCTCCGGACCGCTGACCATCGCCGAGCTGGCCGAGGCCATGGGCGTCCACCGTTCGGTGGCATACCGGATCCTGCGCACCCTCGAAGACCATTCCCTCCTGGTCCGCGACGACGCCGGCCGGGTCCAGCCTGGACCCGGCCTGGCGGTCCTGGCCCGCGGCGTCTCCCGCAACCTTCAGAGCGCCGCCCTCCCGGAGCTCACCCAGCTGGCAAACTCGCTGGACATGACGGCTTTCGTGGCGGTGTGGGACCACCACGATTGCATCACGCTCGTTACGGTCGAACCGAGGCACTCGGGGGCCAGCGTGGCCCAGCGTCCCGGCACGCGCCACCCCATCAACGCCGGGGCGCCCGGTATTGCCATACAATCGGCCCTTACCGAGCCGGAGTGGGACCGGCTGGACACGGGGATCCCGTACCGGCCGGAGGCGGTGGAAGCGCGGAGGAAGGGCTACTCGGCCAGCCACGACGAGGTCATTGCCGGGGTCTCCTCACTCGCAGCCCCGGTCCGGGTGCCCGGCGGACGTCCGGCCGCACTCGCCGTCGTCTATATCCGTTCCGCCCAGGACCCGGAAGCCGTGGGCGCGGCCATCGCCGAAAGCGCGGCACGGATCGAGAGCCAGCTCGCGTAGCAGAACAGGTCGAACCAGCGGCCGGACGGGCCGGGATGCGCCGTGCCGGGTGTGCTGTCAGGCCTTTCGGCGGAGCACGACGGCGGCTGCCGCACCCAGCAGCGCCAGCGCCAGCGCGGCGCCGACCGGGACAAGGAACGCGGCACCGTGTCCGTGCAGCTGCGCCAACTGCCCGCCAACAGAGGATCCAAGGGCGGTTCCGGCGACAATCCCGCTGGCCAGCGCGGTCATGACGGTGCCCAGCATGCCGGCGGGAGCCACCCTTCCGCCCACGGCAAAGACCGTGACCATCACCGGGCCCACGGGCAGCCCGAGAAGCAGCAGGACCGCCGCCATCATGGAAAGCGACGACGGCACCAGCAGCAGGACGGCCAGTCCCGCCATCAGGACAGCACAGAGCACCCAGCGCAGCGCGAGCCCGGCGCGGCGCGGCCAATAGGCAACCGAGAGTGCCGCGGCAGCCGAGCTGAGCCCCATGACGGCGTACAGCAGCCCCGCGATTTCGGTGCCGGCGAGCCCAGCGGAGAAGGCGCTGAGGGCAGTCTGGGTAGAGCCAAAGAAGGTCCCCATGCACACCATGGCAAAGACGGGCAGGGCCACCACCCACGGCAGCTTTGCTGCGCCCCGGCCCGTTTCAGCATGACGCTGCCCACGGCGGTACCGGCGGGCGGCCGGAACCGCGCGGTGGGTGGGATGGACTGCGAAGGCCGGTACAAGCGTGATGGTCATGGCCGCGGCCAGTGCCAGCGGAAGCCAGGGCGCAACGAGGCTGGCCAGGATTCCCACCAGTGCCGGTCCCAGGACGAACGTCACCTCGTCCGCGGTGCTTTCGTAGGAGAGGGCCGTATCCAGGTCACGGACAGGATCGGGGCGCGGAGCCGTAGCGTCCGCGGTGGCCGTCAGGGACATCCACCGCACCCGCGCCAGGGGGCCCACCTGGGGACTGGTGGCGCCGGCTGCGAAGGCAACTGCCAGCACAGCAAGCGGAAAACCTTCGGCTGCCGCAGAGGCATTGGCGGCGAGCACCAGGGCCAGTACCGCCAGGGTATTGAGCGCAGCTGCGAGCAACAGGACTGGACGCTGTCCCCTCGTGTCTGCCAAGGATCCCAGCAGCGGCGCGCCAAGCGCCGAGCCGATGCCCACCGCGCCCGCGGCTGTTCCGCCCGCGGCAACGGAGCCGCTGACGGAAGTGACGAGGGTGAGTGTGCCCATGGTGAGCATCGCCAGGGGAAGCCGGGCGAAGAGTCCCAGGGGGATGAAGCTCCGGCCTGCCAGCTGCGGGAGGCGCGAAAAGCGTCCGCGCGCTTTCCCTTCCGCCGGGTTCGCGGCGGTGACGCGGGCAGGGGTGTCGCTGGTGCTTGAAGGAGTAGATTGTGTAGTCAATTCCGGGCTCGTTCAGTCGGTGCGCACCGTCCCTCCTCCCGATGCGCGCAACCCGGTAACGCGTTATAGTATATCGGCCCCGGTCAGACGAGCGCGTCCAGGCTTTCGGAGATCCGGAGCGTGGAGCCGTTCCGGCTCTTGAGTACCTGCAGCTGCGTGCCGATCCGCTGTTTCATCTCGGCTACATGGCTGACAAGGCCCACTACCCTGCCGCCGTCGCGAAGCCCTTCAAGGGCATCCATCACCTGTTCCAGCGATTGTTCGTCCAGGCTTCCAAAGCCCTCATCCACGAACAGGGTCTCGATTTCAACTCCTCCGGCCTCTTGCTGGACAACGTCCGCCAGGCCCAGGGCCAGGGACAGCGACGCCATAAAGGACTCGCCGCCGGACAGGGTGGACGTATCCCGGCGGAAGCCCGTCCACTGGTCCACCACTTCAAGCCCCAGCCCTGACTTGGCACCGCGGGCGGCTTTGGCGTCTGTGTGCTGGAGCAGGTAGCGACCATCGCTCATGGCCACCAGCCGTTCCGACGCGGCGAGGGCCACCTGTTCCAGCCGGGCGGCCAGGACGTAGCTGTTGAGGCTCATACGGTAGGTGTTCTCGCCCCGACCGGACGCCGCATCAGCCAGTCCGGCGAGCATTTGTGCCTTCTCCGCGGGCTCCCGTGACGAGCAGACCAGCGTCTCGTATTCAGCAGCAATTGACGTCAGCGAGGCCAGGCAACGGTCCGCCAGACCCGCCGCCAAATCCGCCTCCCGTGCGTCGTTCTGGGCAGCCGCCGCTCCCGCACGCATTTCTGCCAGCCGTTCCTCGTCCATCTGGAAGCCCTCCGCGGCTTCAGCCATTGCCAACACGATGTCCTCGGACTCGAACAATCCGGCCACCCGGGCGGCTTCGTCCTGGAAAGCACGGATTGCGGCGTCCAGGGCCGCGGCTTCAGAGGCTCCGAGGAGCTGGCCACGGACGTCGGCGACTGTGGCGAAGCCGGCCTCCGGCAGGGCACGCTCAAGGTGTTCGCGCGCTTCAGCAGCCTGCAGCAGTGCAGCATCCAGCCGCGCCTGCGCTTCGACCGCTTTATCGAGGACCGCTACGGCTTCCTCAAGTACCCGCAACCGGCGGTCCAGGCTACGGTGGCCGCCGCGCAGCCCTGCCAGGCCTTTGTCCAATGAAGCAGCCTGTTCAGCCAGTTCGGCAAGGGAGGCAGCGACCCGGGAGAGGTCCGCCTCGGCTTCGGCCATGCCGGACCGGGCCTGACCAATGCCCGCATCCAGTACTTCGAGCCGTTGCCGCCTGCCCTGGAGTTCCTCCGTTGCCTGCTCGGCGTCGTTTGCCGCAGCGAGGGCACCGTCCGCGGCAGCGCGGGCTTCTGCCTCGGGGGTGTTTCCGCCTTGTCCGGCGAGGACAGCCACCGCCTGCTCAGCCTGGGTAAGTTCGGCGGTAACCGAGGCGTGGGCTGCCTCCGCAGCCTCGTAAATGTCGTGGGCTTTCTCCTCTTCCTGGGCCAGGCCGGGGCCTCCGCTGCCGGCATCTGCGGGGCTGGGATGGTGGCCGCTGCCGCAGACGGCGCAGGGTTCTCCATCAACCAGCTTCGCGGCCAGTTCGGATGCCGCATTGGCCAGGCGTGCCTCCCTCACGTCCAACCAGCGGCGCTTGGCCTCCAACAGGTTCTCCCGCGAGTCTCCGTGACGGCCCCTGACGAGGCCCAGGGCCCTAACGGCGGAACCGTGGCGCCGGACCACGTCCAGCAGTTCCGCGGCGGCGGCAGCTTCCTTGCGGCGAAGTGCGGCATCGGTGGACCGGGTTTCCAGCCGGTCCATGCCGTCCACCAGCTGTTCGCGTTCCACCAGCAGCTGCGAGACGGTGTTGCCCAGCGTCTCCGCGGCCTGCTGGAGTTCTGCCTGCTTCCCGGACAGTGCCTGGTGCCGCTTTCGGAGGTCCCGGAGCTTGTCCTCGTCCGGCAGCCGCGCCTCGACCACCGCCAGCAGCGAACGCAGCCGGCCGAGTTCTTCCGCGGCCCCGGGCATGCCGTCCTTGGCGGCATCGCCACATTCACCGGCTCCGGCGGTTTCGGCGGAAGTGAAGGACTCCAGCACCGCATCGGCAGCTTCCGCCGCCGTTTCCAGGCCGAGCTGGGCCAGTTCCCCGCCATCGCCAACGGCGAGCCGGAGCAGCGTCATGGCGGATTCGGCGCCGGCTGCAGCACTGCGCACCTTGGCCGATGCGGCGTCCACCACCTGCAGCTGTCCCTGGAGGACTTCGGCCTGGCGGTGGCGCCTGAGCCGGGACAGAAGCTCCTCCTGCCGTTGGGCCCCTTCCTTCACGGCCTCCTGCCGCTCCATGGCAGCTTGGAGTTTCCGGTTCCTCCCCTGCCGCGCGGCCTCCTGATCCGCCTGGTTGCGGCGGTCCTGGCTTGCGGCCTCCGCGGCAGCGGCGCGGTCCCTCAGTTCCTCAAGGCGCCGCGCGGCGGAAGCCTGCAGCCATGCAAGGCGGCGGGGAACATCTTCGGCGGGCGGTGCGTCGTCCTCCGGAAGCTGCAACGGGGCGGCTTCGGTTTCCGCCCGGGAGGCCAGGAGTCCGAGTTGCCCGGACAGTGCCGCCACGTCCTCGCGGGCGGCAGCGGACTGGCGGGACAGTTCCTGTTCCAGGGCCTCAAACCGCTGGGTACCAAAAAGCTTCTGCAGCAGGTCCAGTCGGTCGGCAGCCTTGGAGCGGAGGAAGGCAGCGAAGTCACCCTGGGGCAGCATTACCACGCGGGTGAACTGTTCACGGTCCATGCCCAGGAGCGCCATGATTTCGGCACCCGCTTCATCGTTGCGGGCCGACTTTTCCACCCACGTTCCGTCCACCCGCTCCCGGAGCAGTGTTTTGGCCTGTTGAACCGTGAAGCCGTTCTTACCCCTGGCACTGGGCTTCTCCCAGGCCGGGGAGCGTGTCACCTCGAAGCGGCGGCCCTGCGCGGAAAACTCACACGTGACGGCCGGTTCCTGCCCGGGCTCTGCGTGATCGCTGCGCAACCGCTTGCCGTCCTGCCGGGCCCCGGGAACAGACCCGTACAGTGCAAAGCAGATGGCATCCAGCACGCTGGTCTTTCCCGCACCCGTAGGCCCGTTCAGCAGGAAAAGACCATGGGCACTAAGCCGGTCGAAGTCGACGTCCTCGGTGCCCGCGAAAGGGCCGAACCCCGAAATGCGCAGATGGTGGATCCTCACCGCGATGCCTCCAGCAGCCTGACGTTTTCCAGGGCGGCGGCAAGCGCAGCCTTTTCCGCCTGGTCCGCGCTCCGTCCCCGTACGTGTTCAAGGAAGCCGCAGCAGAGAGACAGGTCATCCGGTGCCCCGGCAAGCCTGCTGCTATAGCTGGCCTGCGCGGTGGCCGCCCCGCCCTGCGGATCGAATGCCAGGACCAGCGTGTCCGGAAACCTGGTGCGGAGCCGTTCCATCGCGCGGGCGGGACGCTGGGCGTCGGTCAGGGTGATCTGGCAATAGGCGGCTTCGGCCCAGGTATGGGCGGGTTCAGCCAGGAGGTCCTCCAGCTCTCCCCGCAGTACAGCCAGGGCGCGCGGGGCTTCCCATTGGACCTCCGACACAGCGGCGACTCCTTCCGGACCGATGTCCACGAGCCATGCCCCCTTCCGGTGGGTGGACTCGGAGAAGGAATAGGCCAGCGGAGAGCCCGAATACCTGACGGAGCCGGACAGTTCCTGCCGGCCGTGCAGGTGACCCAGCGCCGTGTAGCTGAAGCCGTTAAACAGGTCCAGCGGCACTGCGCCGACCCCACCGATGCTGAGGTCCCGCTCGCTGTCCGAACTGATGCCTCCGCTGGCGAACGTGTGGGCCAGGACCACCGAGTGGACGGTGGCGGACTCCGACCGGCGGGCAATGTCCTCCCGGATCCGGGAGGTTGCTGCACGGGTGACCTCGAAATGGCTCGCCGTCTCCACCCCGAGCTGCTCACTGACGAGCCGGGGCTCCAGCCACGGAATACCGTAGAGCGCCAGCACGGCGTCCTTGCCGGCCGCATCGGTTCCCAGCGGAAGCAGGAGAGGCTGGGCCAAATCTTCCACCCTGGTGCGCAGGTGCACTCCCCCACGCTCCAGCAGCCGGGACGCGAAGCCGAGCCGGATGGCGGAGTCGTGGTTGCCGCTGGTGAGGACCACTTTGGCACCTGCGGCAGTGAGCCGGACCAGCGCGTCGTCAAGCAGGTGGACCACGTCCACGCCCGGGAGGGCGCGGTCGTATACGTCCCCGGCAATCAGGACGACGTCGACGCCGTCGCGCTGGACCGCTGCCACCAGCTGGTCAACAAAGGCACGCTGGGCGTCCAGCATGCCAACGCCGTGGAACGAACGGCCAAGATGCCAGTCCGAGGTGTGAAGTAACCGCATGTTCCTAAGCTATCGGCAGCCACTGACACTTCAGAAAATAGCCGCGACGCAGTGCCGCGGTGCAGCGTTCAGGACCGTTTGCCGTCAAAGAATTCCTGGGCCTCGCTGACGCGGATCCTTTCCTGCTGCCGGGCGCTGGCCTGGCGCTGGGCCGTGGCGGGCGTACCGGCACCTGTCCTGGGGGCCGCGGCGCCGTCGTCGTCATTGCCCGTGAGGTCCCCGTCCAGGCCGTCCGGGTTTACACCGTCGGCGTCGAGGCCACCGGCGTCGACGTCGCCCGCCTCTGTCACGTCGGTGCCTTTCCGGTTGCCACCGGCCTTGCCGTCGTCGGAGGCCTGGTGCGCAGCGGCCGCGGCAGGCTCAGCGCCCGTGGTGATCCGGAACGCCAGGCCGGCGATGGCAGCGCCGGCCAGCGGCGCCACCAGGAAGACCCACAGCTGCTCCATGGCCCAGCCCGAGCTGAATACGGCTGAGGCCACGGCACGGGCGGGGTTGTACGGCAGGTTTCCCACCGACTGGCCCACCTGGAGCAGGGCCGCGAAGGACAGGCCGACGGCGACGGCGGCCACGGTGCGGTTGCCGCTGCGGCCGGCTGCGCCGAGGAAGACTGCCACGATGATGGCGGCGCCCAGCAGTTCCAGGAGCACGACGGCGGCCAGCGGCGCCTGGATGATGGAGTGCGCAGCGAAACCGGCTGCCACGGTGTCGAAGGCCGTGCGGCTGTCCGGGATGCTGGGAAGCGTCCGGAGGATCCCGAACAGGGCAAGGGCGCCTACCAGGGCACCCACCACCTGGGCGGCGGCGTATGCCGCGGCGGCACCGGCACGGATCCGGCCGGCGAGGAGGTGCCCCAGGGTGATGGCCGGGTTGAAGTGGCCGCCGGAGACATGCCCGAAGGCGAGCATGGCGGCGGTGATGGCCAGGCCGGCAGCAAGCGCGGCAGGAACTGGGCTGGACTGCGGAATGCTGAACAACGGCACACCCAGCCCGGCCACGGCGAGGAAGAGGCTGCCGAAGGCCTCGGCCACCAGGCGGGGCAGCAAGCCGGGGGCGGTGTCAGTACCGCCGGGCTGCAGTGCGTCGCGGGCTGGGGCTGGGGTGCTCATGGGGAAACCTTACGTGTGGGAGGCAGGTGCGTGCCGGCGGTCTGGCCACGGCAACCCGAGCAGTATTCCAGCCCAGGCTGTACGTTTGCTGGGCACCAGCTGTTGGCGGCGCCCCGGGACCCCTTGGGTTGGGCGGAGTTTGTACGGGGGACGGTACATTGACAGCATGAGCACTGACCCCGGCATTCCCGCGCCCACCCTCAAGTCCCGGATCCACGGCTGCCTGCTGGGCGGGGCGCTGGGAGATGCGCTGGGCTACGCGGTGGAGTTTGATTCCATCGACGACATCCGGGAACGCTTCGGTGCCCGGGGGCTGACCGGGCTTGGCGAGCTGTCCGGCCCCCGCCACTTTTCGGATGACACGCAACTGACGCTCTACACCGTTGACGGCCTGGTGGAGGCACTGGAATGGGCCAACGCGGGGGTTGGCGCGGACGTGAACGCCTGCCTTTGGCTGGCCTACCTGCGCTGGCTGGCGACGCAGGGCGAGGACGCCGGGGCGTCTGCGCCGGCACCCCAGCCCCGCTGGATCGACGGCAACGAGGTGCTCCGGCAGCGCCGGCACCCCGATAGGGACTGCATCAGCGGGCTGGCCACCGGCGAAATGGGAACCGCGGTGCGCCCCGTTAATGCCGGCGCAAAGGGCCCCGGTACGGTGATGCGTTCAGCGCCCTTTGGGCTGATTCCCCACATCACGCCCGACGCCGTCTACAAACTGAGTGCCGATGCCGCCGCCCTGACGCACGGGCATCCCGCGGCCCACCAGAGCGCCGGAATCTTCAGCCTGCTGATCCACCGGCTGGTGACCGGGGAGCCGCTGCGGGGCGCTGCGGCCGCAGTCGCTGCCCACGCCGCCACCCTTCCGGAGGCCGCACCGGAACTGCCGGAGCGCCTGGAGGCCGCCATCCGCCTGGCGGAGAAGTCACCTGGTGCCCTGGGGAAACTGGCCGGCCCGGAGGAACTGGTCCAGGCACTGGGCGGGGGCCGGACCGCGGAGGAGGCCCTCGCCGTCGCGCTTTACGCCGTCCTTGCCACGCTCCCGGCCGGCGCTGCCGACGGGCAGCCGGACCAGCATTTCCGGGATGCCCTGGCAGTGGCCGTGAACCACAGCGGCGGAAGCGATACGGCAGGCTCCCTGGCGGGAAACATCCTGGGCGCCCTGTACGGGGAGGCCTGCCTGCCGGCGGAATGGCTTAATGGCCTCGAAGCACCGGAGGTCATCCGGGGCATGGCCGATCAGTTGGTAAAGGTTACGACCGGCGAAGGCTGATGTTGTTGCAGGCTTCGCAGACATCCTCCGGAATGAGTCCACGGCGCTGCAGGAACCCGAAGATGGTGCAGCCCAGGCAGAATCCGGCGAAGGCTTCCAGCGACGCTGCGACCACCAGGACGCCGAGGAGCGTCCAGGCTGCCGGTGCCGCGCCTGCAGCGAACAGGAGCAGGGCGGCGGTGGACACTGCCGCACCGATCCCCTGGGCAAAGCGCTTGGGCGGCCCGGGAACCAGCCGCACCTTTCCCAGCCGGGGAGTGATGACCTTCACTGACAGCAACGCCAGGGGTGAAATCCGCGGGCCGAAAAGCAGCCGGAGCCAGAACCCGATGGCAATGGCCAGCAGCCCCCACGCGGAACCTGCCACGGCGGTGACGACGGCGAGCAGCACCACCAGCGCGGCGGTGACCCTGGCGGCGTACTCATTGACGGGATTGGGAAAAGCGAACAGGGAGGACATGACGCAAGGTTAGGAGCCTGTTGCCCGGGCGGCCAAGCTTTGTTGCGCCGCGTGACTGCAGGCAACGGAGGGCATGACGGGTCAGGGCAGATGCTCAGGGGGCTGAGGTCAGGGCATGGGGCTCAGGCGCTGACCGCAGATGCCAACGCGCCCTTCCAGCTGTCCGCGCCGGCACCCTGCGGGCCGCCGGGAATGTCCCCGCCCACCATCTGGAGGAACTCGCCCTCGGAGAGCACCTCGATGGCCTGTCCCCGCTCGTGGAGTTCCAGGACGCGCCGCGCCTTGCCGGTGAGCCTGCCCGAGCGCAGGTCCGAGGCAACGAACCCGTCCCCCACCACCAGGACGGTAGTCCGGGCGGTGACGCGGCTTTCGGTGCGGGCGCCGCACCGGGCCGAGCGGAGCTTCGCCTCCGGGCGTTCGATGGAGAGTTGCCCGGTGAACACCACCGTCTGCGCGTACAGGGGGTGGCCGGGCTCGGCATCCGCGTTCGGCTCGGGGTTGGCCCCTTCCTCGGGCCAGCCGGACTGGAACCGGCGGACCAGCGCGGCGCCGTTCCCGGAAGCACCGGCCACGGCCGCGAGGCTGGGCTTGGACAGCTCGCCCGTGGCGGGATCGAAGGCCTGCTGGCGGGGCATGTCCAGGCCCAGGGAGAGATAGAGTTCGGCGATGCTGTTGGCGCCGTTGCGGGCGGCGATGTCAATGAGGATGCCGGCGCAGGCACGGGCGTCCTCCGTGGCGTCATGGTGGTTGACCAGCGGGACGCCCGCTTCCTCGGCGGCAAACGGGAGCGAATTGGAGACCAGCGAGTAGCAGCGGCGGGACAGCATGACGGTGCACACATAGTCGTAGGCTGGGCCGGGCAGGCCGGACACCTCCAGCGCCGAGCGGATCACGCCCAGGTCGAACGCGGCGTTGTGGGCTGCCAGTACATCCCCGCCGATGAAGGCACCGATCTCAGGAAACAGCTCACCGAAGCGGGGCATACCGGCAACGTGGGCAGGAGTGATCCCGTGGATCCTGACATTGTGATGGTCAAAGTGGTCGTACCCGGAGGGTGGGCGCATCAGCCAGGAGGCCTCCTCGACGATCCTGCCGCCCCTCACCTTCGTCAGTCCCACGGAGCAAGGGGAGCCGCGGAAGCCGTTGGCCGTTTCGAAGTCGATCGCCGTAAAGTCCAAACCCACGGCCCCTACCTTACCGCCGCACGCGCCCCACCCTGGGCGGGACAGGCCCGTCAAGTACCCTTGAGGGGTGAACTTTCCTGTGATGAATGACCTCGCTGTGTCCATGCTGGGCGGTGCGGGACCGGTCCAGCCGAAAATGGCGTCGTTCCTGCCCGATTGGCTGAACCCCCAGGTCTTCCTGGCCGATCCGGCCCTCGCCCCCTGGGTGGTCCTGCTGGTATGCGGAATCGTCTTCGCCGAGACCGGCCTGCTGGTGGGGTTCTTCCTGCCGGGCGATTCCATGCTGTTCACCGCCGGCCTGCTGGTGGCCACGGACACCATCAAGTTCAACATCTGGCTCCTGGCCCTGCTGATCGTGGTCTCGGCCATCATCGGCAACCAGACCGGTTACCTCATCGGGTCCAAGGCGGGCCCTGCCATCTTCAACAAGCCAAACTCCCGGCTGTTCAAGCGGGAGAACGTGGAGAACGCCCACGCCTTCTTTGAAAAGCACGGCGGCAAGGCGCTGATCCTGGCCCGGTTCGTGCCGATCATCCGCACCTTTGTTCCCGTGATCGTCGGTGTTGCCCAGATGAGCAAGCGGAAGTTCTTCGTGTTCAACGTCATCGGCGCGGTGCTGTGGGGCGGCGGCGTGACCCTCCTCGGCTACCTGCTGGGCGACAAGGTGCCGTGGGTCCGCGACAACCTGGACATTATCTTCATCGCCATCGTGCTGGTCTCGGTGATTCCCATCGGCATCGAAGTCCTGCGCGGCCTGTCCGCCAGGCGCCAGGCGCAGGCCTACGGCACCGATGCCGTGGATGAGTTCATCGAGGAACACGGCCCGGAAGAGGATCAGAAGACGCCCCGCAACATCCGCGGCAGCCGGCCGGAGTAGCAACGCTCCAG
The DNA here is from genome assembly GCF_041877125.1 of Arthrobacter sp. E44. NCBI lineage: Bacteria > Bacillati > Actinomycetota > Actinomycetes > Micrococcales > Micrococcaceae > Arthrobacter > Arthrobacter sp. E44. Next base: position 374,927 of record NZ_JBHDJA010000001.1, on the reverse strand, counting down.
CCTCCAGCGGCAGCAAAAAAGGTGCGCACCCACGCGGGTGCGCACCTTTTTTGCGTGTTTCTCCTAGCCCGCCGCTTCCAAAGCTGCCACGATCGACGGCAGCAGCGCCCGGAACGCCTTGCCGCGGTGGCTGATGGCGTTCTTTTCCTCAGCAGACAGTTCGGCGCAGCTGCGGTCCTCGCCGGCCGGCTGCAGCACCGGATCGTAACCGAATCCGCCGCCTCCCCGCGGTTCGCGCAAGAGGATGCCTTCCAGCTGCCCGTACTCCACCACTTCCCGGCCGGGGCCATCCGCGTCCGCTGGCAGGGCCAGGGCGGCAGCGCACACGAACGCGGCCCCACGGTGTTCGTCCGGGACATCCGACAGCTGGTTCAACAGGAGTTCCAGGTTGGCGGCATCGTCACCGTGCCGTCCGGCCCACCGGGCGGAGAAGATGCCGGGGGCCCCGCCCATGACGTCCACGGCCAGCCCGGAGTCATCGGCGATGGCCACCAGGCCGGTGGCGCCGGCCACCGCCCGCGCCTTCAGCAGCGAATTCTCGGCGAACGTCACGCCGGTTTCGACGACGTCCGGCGCACCTGCCGCGGCGGCATCCACCACCTGGGTGTCGACGTCGAGCCCTGGCACCTGCCCGCGCAGCAGTTCGCGGAGCTCCCGGAGTTTGCCTTTGTTGTGCGTGGCGAGCACCAGGCGGGGCGCCACGCTGCTCACAGGGTGTCCGCCAGGGTTTCGCGCTGGATGGCAGCGAGCTGGGCCGTACCCAACAGCGCCAGGTCCAGGAGCTGGTTCAGCTCGTCACGGTCGAAGGGGGCGCCCTCCGCGGTTCCCTGCACCTCCACGAATTTGCCCGAGCCCGTGACCACCACGTTCATGTCGGTCTCGGCCCGGACATCCTCCACGTACGGCAGGTCCAGCATGGGGACGCCGTCGATGATGCCCACGGAAACGGCGGCGATGGTATCGATCAGCGGCTGCGCGTTCCGGGCGATGAGCTTGTTGTCGCGGGCAAACCGGATGGAATCCGCCAGGGCAACATAGGCGCCGGTGATCGCTGCGGTGCGGGTGCCGCCGTCGGCCTGCAGGACGTCGCAGTCCAGAACGATAGTGTTCTCGCCCAGGGCCTTGGTGTCGATGATGGAGCGCAGCGAACGGCCGATCAGCCGCGAGATCTCGTGCGTGCGGCCGCCGATCTTGCCCTTGACGGACTCGCGGTCGGAGCGGGTGTTGGTTGCGCGGGGCAGCATGGCATACTCCGCCGTGACCCAGCCTCTGCCCTCGCCCTTGAGCCAGCGCGGGACGCCTGGTGTCAGCGATGCCGTGCAGAGCACCCTGGTGTTGCCGAATTCGATCAGTGCCGAACCTTCAGCCTGGTTGGACCATCCGCGGGTGATGCTGATGGGCCGGAGCTGGTCGGGGGCACGGCCGTCGGCGCGCACGATGGGCACTGCAGTTGCTTCAGATGTCATGCCTTTAGCTTATCGAGTGCCGCTCCGCCGGACGTCCCCAGCACACAGACGGCAGGTGCAGCTAGATGGTGTAGTGCACGCCCGCCACGGCGACGGCAACGTCGCCCGGGAACACCGGGCGGGCTTCAGCCATGACGGTGGTCTGCGACGTCCATACCGGGATGTGGGTCAGCAGGAGCCGCCGCGCACCGGCAGCTGCTGCCGCCTCGCCGGCCCGCTTGCCGGTGAGGTGGACGTCGTTGATGCCGTCGTCCCGGCCCTCTTCGAAGGCTGCCTCGCACAGGAACAGGTCTGCGTCCTTGGCAGCTTCCTCAAGCCCCGCGCAGGAATCGGTATCGCCGGAATAGGTCAGGACGCGGGACACCGGGGTGCCGTCCTTGCCGGGTTCAACCACTTCCACCCGGAGGGCGTAGGCCTCCTCGATGGGATGGTTGACGGAGAATGGGGTGACGGTGAAGGGGCCCACGGTCACCGGTTCGCGTTCGGTCCAGTTAGTGAAGTCGAACTCTTCGTGCATGCCCGGGTCCAGCTCAAGCCCGTAGGCGGTGGCCATCCGGTCTGCCGTGGCGGCGGGGCCCCAGACGGGGATCCGGCCGCGGCCCCAGCCTCCGGGCTTCCAGCGGATGGCCACGTGCAGCCCGCAGAGGTCCATGCAGTGGTCCGGGTGCAAATGGGTGAGGAAGATCGCGTCGATGTCCTCCAGGTCCGTGTAGCGCTGGATCGCCCCCAGCGCACCGCTGCCGAGGTCCATCACCACCTTCCAGGTCCGGTCGCCGTCGGTGGCGGTCAGGAGGTAGCACGACGCCGGGGAGCCGGGCCCGGGGAACGAGCCCGTGCATCCCACGATGGTCAGCTTCACAGGCCGGGACCTCCGGTGCGCCGCGCGTTGGCAAATCCGCCGCCTACGAAGTTGGAGATCCTGGGCCGGTTCCGTGCGCTTTGCGCGGCGGCGATCATCTCCGGGGTGATGCGGGCCAGGCTGCCGGTGGGGTACTGCGCCGCGACGTGGTCCACGTGGCGTACGGACAGCACCTCCGGGCCCAGGAACCGCCGGGCGAGCGCCTCGAACTGCCCGGCGTCGCCGGTGGCCACGAAGTGGTGCTCGGGAGGGGTATCAGAGGTCCGCTGCAGGTTGTGGGTGGCCAGGGCGCGGTAGACGTCCTTGGCGGTTTCCTCTGCGCTGGAGACGAGGGTGACGTCGGCGCCCATGACGAAGGAGATAACGCCTGTCAGCAGGGGGTAGTGCGTGCAACCCAGCACCACGGTGTCCACGCCGGCCGCCTTCAGCGGCGCCAGGTATTCCTCCGCAACGGCGAGCAGCGCCGGTCCTGTGGTGATGCCGGCTTCCACGTAGCTGACGAACTCGGGGCAGGCCACCGAGGTGATGTCCAGGTCCGGAGCTGCTGCGAAGGTGTCCTCGTACGCCCGCGAGCCGACAGTTGCGGAGGTTCCGATCACGCCGACTTTCCCGCTGCGGGTGGCGGCAACGGCGCGCCGCACCGCGGGCTGGATGACCTCGATGACCGGAATGCCGTACTTGGCGGTGTACCGCTCACGGGCATCCCGCAGGACAGCGGCCGACGCCGAGTTGCAGGCGATGGTGAGCAACTTGACGCCGGAGTCCACGAGTTCGTCCATCACACCCAGGGCGTTGGCCCGCACCTCTGCGATGGGCAGCGGCCCGTAAGGGCCGTGCGCAGTGTCCCCCACGTAGAGGATCGACTCGTTTGGAAGCTGGTCGATGATGGAGCGCGCCACGGTGAGGCCGCCAACGCCGGAATCGAAGACGCCGATGGGCCGGGCTTCGGGGGCGGCGGCCGGCAGGTCACTTGCGGCGGCCGCGGGCTGTGTTTCCGCCGACGGGTCCGCGCTCGAGGCTGTTGTCATGGTTATTCGAGGATAGGCGGTGCCGGAAGCGTCAGTCATCATCTTGTGTCCAGCGACTCGTGTCTGCTCTGTCACAAGGACGGCCTCCCCCTGGCCGCCGTCGCTCACCGGCGGGATTCCATCGATTGCAGCATGGCCTGGACCAGGGACTCCTGCAGCCAGGTGGTGAAGTTGTACACCAGCGCCAGGTAGCTCTCCACGTCCTCGGCCTGGGACCAGTCCTGCATGCGGTGGACGTGCTCGGCGTCGGCCTCATCCCTGATATCCAGCCGCTCTGCCAGCACAAGGCGGACGTCATTCAGCGCCATGGACCAGTGCCTTGCGCCCTCGGGCGTCAGCACGATCTCGTCCTTGTCCAGGTCCAGCGCCGCCGCACGCAGCGCCCCGATCTTTGTTTCCCGCAGTGAACGCTCGGTGAGCTGGCGGAACTCAAGGGACGCACCGCCGTCGTCCTTCACCACGTTGGGCAGCAGCCGCTTGACGGCACGGTCGGTGGGCTCCGCGACGTCCATGTCGAGTCCGATCAGGGCCGCCAGCGGGTCCTGCCCGGCACGGTCCTCCGGCTGGAGCATGGAAATGACATCGTCAATCAGGCTGCGCAGCAGGTCCCGTTCGGCCGGTTCCAGGTAACCGGTGATGCCTTTGAGTCCGTACTTGAATGCCTTAGCCACGCTTCCCCTTACCCTGGCCCGAACCGCCGGACCTGCCCGAGTTGCCGCCGGAGCCTCCGCTGGCCTTTTCCACCGTGGCCCAAAGCCCAAACCCGTGCATGGCCACGGCGTGGCGCTCCACCTGTTCCTTGCTGCCCGAGGCGACGATGGACCTGCCCTTCTTGTGGACCTCCATCATCAGCTTGTTCGCCTTGGTCTCCGAGTAGCCAAAGTAGCTTTGGAACACGTAGCTGACGTAGCTCATGAGATTGACGGGATCGTTCCAGATCACCAGGTTCCAGGGGATGTCCGGCGCGGTCAGGGAGTCGGTGGACTCTGCTGTGCCGGTCCGGATGCCCTCCTGTGTATCAGGGCCGGGCGCAACGCTTATGGTCATCTGTCCATTCTATGGGGCTGGCTACTAGAGTGACTTTCGTGAGCACCTCAGCCGGCTGGGACCATCCCCGCACGTCCTTTTACACCGACCACTATGAGCTGACCATGCTGCAGGCAGCCCTCCACTCGGGGGCCGCGCACCGCAGGTCCGTGTTCGAGGCTTTCGCGCGGCGGCTGCCCGACGGCCGGCGCTACGGCATCGTCGCCGGCACCGGGCGGCTCCTGGAGGGCATCGCCAACTTCCGGTTCGGCGAGGCCGAACTGGAATTCCTGGAGCGTACGCACGTGGTCAACCGGGAGACGCTGGACTACCTGGCCAACTACAAATTCTCCGGCGACATCTGGGGCTATGCCGAAGGCGACGCGTACTTCCCCAACTCCCCCATCCTGATCGTGGAGGCGTCATTCGCGGAGGCCTGCATGCTGGAGACCTACCTGCTGTCCGTACTCAACCACGACACCGCCATCGCCTCCGCCGCTTCGCGGATGGTGAGCGCGGCGGGTGGCCGGCCCTGCATCGAAATGGGTTCACGGCGCACCCATGAGGAAGCCGCCACCGCATCGGCGCGGGCCGCCATCATCGCGGGCTTTGACAGCACCTCCAACCTTGAGGCGGGCATCCGCTACGGCGTGAAGACCGTGGGCACCGCCGCCCACTCCTTCACCCTGCTGCACGATACCGAGCGGGAGGCGTTCGAGGCCCAGATTGCCTCGCTGGGCGAGGGAACGTCCCTCCTGGTGGACACGTACGACGTCGAAAAGGCAGTCCGCACGGCCGTTGACCTGGCAGGGCCGCGGCTGGGCGCCGTCCGGCTGGACTCGGGCGACCTGGTGGCCCAGGCGCAATGGGTGCGCCGACTGCTGGACGACCTCGGCAACGAGCACACCAAGATCGTGGTCACCTCCGACCTGGATGAGTACGCCATCGCGGCGCTGCAGTCAGCCCCCGTGGACTCCTATGGGGTAGGCACCTCGCTGGTGACCGGTTCGGGCGCCCCCACGGCCAGCATGGTCTACAAACTTGTCAGCCGCACGGACGATGACGGCAACTTCGTGTCCGTGGCCAAAGCGGCCAAGAACAAGGCAAGCGTGGGCGGGCGCAAGTACGCACTGCGGAAGTTGGACGAACGCGGCAGGGCCACCGCCGAGGTGGTGGGCGTGGGCCACCGCCCGGAGGACGACGGCAACGACCGTCCACTGCTGCAGCAGTTCATGAAAAATGGCGAGCTGATTCCGGGCTGGACCGGGCACGAGGGCGTGCTCCGCGCGCGGCAGCGCCATGAGGACTCCATGGCGGAACTGCCGCCCGTGGTCAACCGCCTGCAGCGCGGCGAAGCCGCAATTCCCACTCTCTATGAAGACAACCGAGGAGCACTGATGGCCCGCGCTTTGATCATCGTGGATGTCCAGAACGATTTCTGCGAGGGTGGCTCGCTCGCCGTTCCGGGCGGGGCGGCCGTCGCCGGGGCCATCAGCGAGTACCTGGACGCCCACCACAGGGAATTCGACTATGTGGTGGCCACCCAGGACTGGCACATTGATCCCGGCAGCCACTTCTCGGAGACGCCGGACTACAAGGACAGCTGGCCACGGCACTGCGTGGCAGGCAGCCGCGGAGCGGAGCTCCACCCGGACCTGGACACCGAATATGTGGACGCGTACTTCCGGAAAGGCCAGTTCGCTGCCGCCTACTCAGGATTCGAGGGCCTGCTGGCTCCCGAAGACGCCGTCCCCACCGGGGAGCGCAAGGCCGGTGGCGCCGCTGACATGGACGCCGAGTCGCTGGAGCCGGATGACGACGCCGTCGGCCTTGATGACTGGCTCCAGAGCCACGACGTGGAGGACCTGGTGGTGGTTGGCATCGCCACCGACTACTGCGTCAAGGCCACCGCCCTTGACGCCGTCCAGGCAGGCTACGGCGTCACGGTGGTGCGGTCGCTGACCGCCGGCATCGCCGAGGACCTGGAGGACACCGTTGCCGAACTGGAACTCGGCGGGGCCGATATCGCCTGAGCCGCTACTTGCGGCCCACGAACCAGTCCTGAAGCTTGCGCAGCCGGGACTTCAGCTGTTCCTCGTTGGCCTGGGCCACGGGAGGGCCGCCGCAAACGGTCCGTAGCTTGGTATGCACCACGCCGTGTGGCGTTCCGGTCCGGGCAGACCAGGCGGCCACGTTCTTGGCCAACTCGTTGCGCAGGTCCATCAGCATCCTGTGGTCAGGCACGGCCGGCACCGAACTCTCGGCGGCCGCGGCAGGAGCCTTCCGGTTCCTCCGGTTCAACTGCTCGTGCTGGCGTTGGCGCAGGAGCATCCCCACCTGCTCCGCGTCCAGGAGCCCCGGGATGCCCAGGAAGTCCATCTCGTCGTCGGACCCCACCTCGCCGCCGGTGCCAAACTCGCCGCCGTCGAACAGGACCCGGTCAAAGGAGGCCTGCGAGTCGAGCGCCTCGAACTTGCCCTTGGTCAGGTTGTCCGAGGCCTTCTCCTCCCGGTTGGCCTCGTCCATCAGCGAGTCTTCCGGGTTGAACAGGCCGTCGCCGTCCTCCTTTTCCGGCCGGTCCAGCGCGTGGTCCCGCTCCATCTCCATGGAGTTGGCCAGCGCCATCAGCTGCGGGACAGAAGGCAGGAAGACCGACGCCGTCTCGCCCCTTTTGCGGGCACGCACGAAGCGGCCCACGGCCTGGGCGAAGAACAGCGGAGTGGACGTCGAGGTGGCGTAAACACCGACGGAGAGCCGGGGCACATCAACGCCTTCGGACACCATGCGCACGGCCACCATCCAGCGCTTGTCGCCGGCGGAAAATTCCTCGATCTTGCTGGACGCCTTGGCGTCGTCGGAGAGGATGACGGTGGGTGATTCGCCGGTGATCCTCTTCAGCTGCCCGGCATAGGCGCGGGCGTCCTCGTGGTCGGTGGCGATGACCAGGCCGCCGGCGTCGGGCACGGTCCGCCGTACCTCGCTGAGCCGTTTGTCGGCGCCGGCCAGGACGGCGGGAATCCACTCCCCCGCGGGGTTCAGCGCCGTCCGCCAGGCGTGGGACGTGATGTCCTTGGTTACCGCCGCCTCGCCAAGCGACGCCGCCATTTCCTCGCCGGCGCTGGTGCGCCAGCGCATCTGGCCCGAGTAGGCCATAAACATCACAGGACGCACCACGTGGTCCCGGAGGGCGTTGCCGTAACCATAGGTGTAGTCGGCCTTGGAGCGCCGGATGCCGTCCCGGTCCTCCGCATACTCCACGAACGGGATGGGCGAGGTGTCCGAGCGGAACGGCGTACCGGTCAGGGACAGCCGGCGCACGGCGGGATCGAACGCTTCGCGCAGTCCGTCACCCCAGGACAGGGCTTCGCCGCCATGGTGGATCTCGTCCAGGATCACCAGGGTGCGGGCAGCCTCTGTCTTGGCGCGGTGCAGCATTGGCTTGCTGGCTACCTGGGCATAGGTGACGGCGACGCCGATGAAGCCACGGCCGTGCTGGCCGTCGGAGTTCTTGAAGTTGGGGTCGATGGCGATACCCACCTTGGCGGCCGCGTCGGCCCACTGGCGCTTCAGGTGGTCCGTGGGCGCAACGATGGTCACGCGGTTCACGGCACCCGAATCGATCAGGGTGGAAGCGATCCGCAGCGCAAAGGTGGTTTTACCGGCACCGGGGGTTGCCACCGCGAGGAAGTCGCGGGGACTGTTCTTCAGGTAGACGTCGAGCGCTTCCTGCTGCCAGGCACGGAGTTTCGGGGCGGTTCCCCAGGCTGCACGTTCCGGGTAGGCCGGAGGCAGGGTGGGGCCGCCAAAGAGCGTCTCCGTCACTACTTGTCGTTGCCCGAGCCGCCCGGACCCTTTCCGCCGTCGTTGCCCGGCCGGAGGCCTTCATAGACTTCCTTGCACTCGGGGCAGACCGGGAACTTCTTCGGGTCCCGGCCCGGGGTCCAAACCTTGCCGCACAGCGCAATGACAGGTTCCCCGGTCATGGCGGACTCCATGATCTTTTCCTTCCGCACATAGTGTGCGAAGCGCTCCCGGTCGCCCGGCTCCACTTCCTGGCGCAGTTCCTCGCGCTCAATGGTGGCCGTGGACGTTCCAGCCCCGGAAAGCTCGCGCATCGGGTCGTTTTCGAGAGGGTCCGTCATGCTAGTCATGCCATCCATCTTAGCCGTTCCGTCGGCCGGACGTTCGACGGCGGCACGCCCGCAGCGGGGTCCGGCACCGGCCGCCGCCGTACTTTTTGCTCCCTGGCGGCGCACCCGCAGGCGTTGCTACAGTCCCTGCCAGGCGGGCTTGTTTTCGTAGGTGTGGCGGTAGAAATCCGCCAGTTTCAAGGCCGAGGCAGCGGCTTCGTCCAACAGGACCGTGGCATGCGGATGGAACTGGAGCACGGATGCCGGGCAGATGGCAGCCACCGGCCCCTCCACGAAGTCGCGGACGGCCTGGGCCTTCTGCGCGCCGGTGGCCACGAGGACCACGTGGCGCGCCGCCATGATGGTGGCCAGGCCCTGGGTGATGACGTGGTGGGGCACTTCGGCAAGGCTGTTGAAGAACCGGGCGTTGTCCCGGCGTGTCTGCTCGATCAGGCTTTTGATCCGCGTCCGGGAGGCGAAGGAAGAGGCCGGTTCGTTGAAGCCGATGTGCCCGTCGGTGCCCACGCCGAGCAACTGCAGGTCCACTCCGCCTGCCGAGATGATGGCCTGTTCATAGGCTTCGCAGGCAGCGGGGATGTCGGCCGCGGTTCCGTCGGGGCCATGGACGTTCTCCGGCGCGATATTCACCCGGTTGGTGAATTCCCGGCGGACCACCTCGCGGTAGGACTCGGGGTGGCCGGCGGGCAGGCCCACGTACTCGTCCAGCGCATATGCCGAGGCCCTGCTGAAGTCCAGGCCCTGGTCATGCCGCGCCGCGAGCTCGTTGTAGACGGGCAGCGGTGACGAGCCCGTGGCCAGGCCCAGGACAGCGTCGGGTTTTCTCCGGATCAGCTGTTCAATGGCGTCGGCAGCGAGCTTTCCGATCTGCCTGCTGCCGCCAAGGATCACAATCTCCATGGTGTTCCTTCCTTGAAGTCAGCGGTTGACGGTGACTTGTGCCAGAAGCTCGGGTCCGCGCGCGTCCAGCCACTTGCCGCCCAGCCGGACACCGGCCAGGAAGAGGACCAGGCCCAGGACGATGCCTGCCGCCAGGGTGAGCCAGCCGAACAGGATGTTCCCGGTCACTGCGTTTGCCACCAGCAGCGCGGCCTCGGGCAGGACCAAAACGATCAGGACCAGCATGCCGACGAACTGCACGGCCATGGTCTGCCCCACGTTTCCGGGAGGCTTCTTGAACGGGCTGTCCCCGGGCAGCGGGACGATGACTGCATAACGGGCAGAGACCACCGAGGACAGGCCCAGGCCGGTGAAGAGGATGCCCAGGCTGAGCCCAGCTGCCCGGGCAACGCCGCCCAATTGCCGGTGAACGCCGCGTAGCCCACCGAGAACACCAACACCACCGGCAGGGCGAACGCCAGGCACGCCAATGCCCTGCCCAGCCTGTCGGCCACGCCGCGGACGCCAGTGGCCAGGTGCAGCGCGAAAGCGGTGTTGTCGTAGGAGACGTCGGCGGAGATTGACCAGGCCAGGATGAAGGCGGCCAGCGGCGCCAGGAAGGCTAGGCTGCCGTAGCTTCCGGTTTGTGTCCCTTGGAACGCCAGCACCACGGGAAGCAGCGGGATTACCACCAGGGAACCTGAGTAGCGCGGGTCCCGGAACCAGTAGGTGAGCGACCTTGCCATCACGGCACCGGCAGGGGTGGCAGGCAGCACACCGAACAGCCCCAGCCTGCCGCTCCTGCGCTTCCCTGCACCGGCATAGGGCGGGGTGACCAGGGCGCGCTCAAGCAGCAGCTTCCAGCACCAGGCGAGGGCACCCAGGACAGCCACCGAAAGCAGCAGTTTCACCCCGGCCTCACCGGGCCGGGCCGACGCAATATCACCGCCGAGCGCCCACGGGGCGCCCAGCGGTGTCCAGGACAGGGTCCGGGCGAACTCCGGCAGGAACCCCGTGGATGCGGAGATGCCGCGCCCGACGCCGGCCACGATGGGGCCCAGCAGGACCAGGGGCACCATGAACGCGATGGCGCTGATGTCCTTGAACCGGCGGGAAGCAGCCAGGCTTGCCGTAGCTGTGGTCACCACCTTGGCGAGGACCACGCAGGTCATGACGCCAAGGCATGCGCCGAGCAGGGCTGCGAGCGCGGGCAGCACCCCGCGGGACCAGGTGACCACGGTGGACAAGGCCACGAGCGCGGTGGCCAGGCCGGGGATGCCAATCAGCCCGCCAAGTGCCAGGCCGGCGAGCAGCTGCTTCATGGGTATGGCGAAGGTGGTGAAGCGGGCCGGGTCGAGGGTCATGTCCGTGGCCGAGGCCACCACCGGAACCACACCCCAGCCCAGCACCGCTGCGGAACCGCCCAGGACCACCGCCGTATGGGCGGTCGCTGGTCCGGCGCCCCGGAGCAGGATGAGGGCAAGGACCAGCGTTGCCACGACTCCCAGCGCGTAGAGCCCGGCGATGGCCATGCCCACCAGCTGCCAGGGGCTGCGGCGCAGGCCGTTGCGCAGCAGCGTGAGCTTGAGCCTCAGAAGGTGCGCAACCATTCCAGCCCCTCCGTGTGGCTGTGTCCGCCGACCAGCTGCACGAACCGGTCCTCAAGGGACATGCCGGCCCGCACTTCGTCAACGGTTCCTGCGGCCAGGAGCCTGCCCCGGGCCACCACCGCGACGTGGTCGCACATGCGCTGCACCAGGTCCATCACGTGGCTGGAGACAATGACGGTTCCGCCGGAGGCCACATACCGGTCCAGGATGGAGCGGATGTTCGCGGCCGAAACCGGATCGACGGCTTCGAAGGGCTCGTCCAGCACCAGGAGCCGCGGCGCATGGATCAGGGCCGACGCCAGGGCAATCTTCTTGGTCATGCCTGCGGAGTAGTCCACCACCAGCGTGCCGGCATCCTGGGTAAGGTCCATGGCTGCCAGCAGCTCGCCCACCCGGGCCGCCACCACCGCCTTGTCCATGCCCCGCAGCAGCCCGGCATACGTGATCAGCTGCTCTCCGCTGAGCCGGTCGAACAGGCGGACGCCGTCAGGCAGGATGCCCATGAGCCGTTTGGCTTCCAGCGGGTGCTGCCACACGTCCACGCCGTGCACCACGGCGGTGCCGAAGTCCGGACGCAGGAGGCCCGTTGCCATGGAAAGCGTGGTGGTCTTGCCTGCACCGTTGGGTCCGACGATGCCGAAAAACGAACCGGCAGGCACCTCCAGGCTGATGCCGTCCACCGCGATTTTCCCGCCGAACCGTTTGGCCAGCCCACGGAGGGAAAGGGCCGCCGTTTGGCCGGAACTCGGCGCCGGGCCAGGTGTCGGAGCAGTCATGGTGCCAGCCTAGTCCGCGGGCCAGCTCCGCGGGGTGCGAGACTTACGGAATGGACATCGCGTTGGGTTTGCTGGTGATCGTTGCCGTGGTGTGCGCCGGCAGTGCCTTGGGCCGCAAACTGAATATCCCGGTTCCCCTGGTGTTGGTCCTGGCCGGGGTGGCGGGATCGTTCCTGCCGCTCATTCCGCCGGTTGTGCTGAACCCGGAGCTGGTGCTGGTTGGCCTGCTGCCGCCGTTGCTGTACGCGGCCGCCTTCCGCACGTCGCTGTTCGACTTCAAGACCAACCGCCGCTCCATTGGGCTGCTGTCCGTGGGATACGTCATTTTCGGCACCCTGGGCGTGGGGTTGGTGGTGTGGTGGCTGTTTCCGGAGATCCCGTTGGCGGCCGCCTTCGCCCTGGGCGCGGTGGTGGCGCCTCCGGATGCAGTGGCGGCCACCGCCATCGCCCGGAAAGTGGGAATGCCGCGCCGGATCGTCAACATCCTGGAAGGCGAATCGCTGGTCAACGACGCCACAGCGCTGGTGTGCCTGCGGGCGGCAGTGGCCGCCATCGCGGGCTCGGTGTCCGCGCTGGACGTGGCCGGCGGGTTCGTGGTGGCCGCGGGCGGCGGCCTGGCGGTGGGCCTCGCCGTGGCGTATGTCCTCACCGAAATCCGGAAACGGGTGCACAACGTGGCCATCAACACCTCCACATCGCTGATGGCACCCTTCGTTGCATACCTCCCGGCCGAGGCCATCCACGCCTCCGGTGTGCTCGCCGTCGTCGTCACCGGCCTGGTGATGGGCACCAAGGCGCCGTCCATGCCCAACGGCGCCGCGCGGCAAAGCGCCAGGAGCAACTGGGACACCATCCAGTTCCTGCTGGAGAACTCCGTGTTCCTGCTCATCGGTCTGCAGGTACGGACCATCGTCGAGAGCGTCCAGGACGATTCGCTCGGCGCGGGCCGCGTGTGGTTCGGCTGCGCGGTGGTCCTGCTGGCCGTGCTGGTACTGCGGCCGGTCTGGGTCTTCCCCGCGACCTACCTGCCCCGCCTGATCCCTTCGGTACGGCGGTCGGACCCGGCGCCGCCCTGGCAGTTCCCGGCCATCGTGTCGTGGGCAGGAATGCGGGGTGTGGTCACCCTGGCCGCGGTACTCACGCTGCCCGACGACCTGGAGCACCGCAACGTGTTGGTCCTGGCGGCCATGGTGGTGGTGGGCGGCACGCTGGTACTGCAGGGATTCACGCTGCCGGCCCTGGTCCGGGCACTGGGGCTGCCGGGGCCGGACCGGCGGGAGGACGCCCTGAACCAGGCCTCGCTGATGCAGCTGGCTACAGCTGCGGGGATGGAGCGGCTGGAGCAGCTGCGGCGCGAGAGCGACCCGCCGGAGGTCATGGACATGCTGCGGCGCCGGACGCAGGAACGCGGGTTGGCAGCCTGGGAGCGCCTGGGCAGGCCGACGGCCGAGGCGGCCACGCCCAGCCAGCGCTATGCCCAGCTGCGGATGGCGATGCTGGAGGCTGAGCGGGACAAGGTGCTGGAGCTCAGGCGCGGCGGGGAATTTGCCCATGAGGTCCTCAGCGAAGTCCTGGAACGGCTGGACGTGGAGGAGTCCATGCTCGACGCCTCCCTCAATGAGCTCGATTCCGCCGCCGACGGTGGCGGCGGCGAGGGGCTGTCCCAGCCGGGCGGTGTGTGCGACCACCTGACGGCTGCCATGCCGGCGCCGGTCCCCGACAACCCGGCCTGTTCCGGGTGCGAGCGGGAGGGCACCTCGCCGGTGCACCTGCGCATGTGCCTTGCCTGCGGGACCGTCGGCTGCTGCGACTCCTCCGCTGGGCGCCACGCCAGCCGGCACTTCAAGGACACGGGCCACCCCGTCATGCGCAGCGCAGAACCCGGCGAAGACTGGCGCTGGTGCTACGTGGACGAGCTGCTGGGCTGACAGGGTGGTGTCTCAGGGCGCCTTGCGGATGCGGATCGGTCCCTTTGCCGTGGCGGGATCGACGACGGATCCGCCCTGGGTGATGTGCACCTGACCGGCGTCCACCAGGCGCCGGGCAGCCTCCCGTGCCGGCTCCATGAGGTGGCGCCAGTCGTCGCCGCCTACGGCCCTGGCAGCATCGGACGGGCAGATGGTGGAGGTTGCCGCCCTTGCCGCCAGGAGTTCCAGGATCTTCGCTTCCAGCTGCCCTTCAACCGGGTTTTGCTGATCATGCCTGCTGCTGCCGGCCAGGCCGGTCTCCTCGGTCAAAAGACGAGGCTTAGAACGTGCGCCGCGGGACAGCCCGCTCGTACTGGGGCGGCCAGGGAAGGTCGTAGCCCAATTCGAAGGCGGCGCGAAGCCACCAGTGCGGATCGCGCAGCGCGGCCCGGGCGATGAAGACGCCGTCGGCCTGTCCGGTGGCAATGGCGTGCTCCGCCTGGCCGGGAGTGGTCACCAGCCCCACGGTGCCGGTGGCGACGCCGGCTTCGTCCCGGATGGCGGCCGAGAAACCGGTCTGGTAGCCCAGCCCCGGCTTGATCTGCTGGTGCGCCACGGCTCCCCCGCTGGAGACGTCCACCAGGTCCACACCGCGGGCGGCCGCTTCCCGGGCCAGCCGGACGGACGCCGCCTGGTCCACGCCGCCCGGTGCCCAGTCGGTGGCCGAGACCCGGAGCAGCAGCGGCATGGAATCCGGAATCACGGCCCTGACTGCATCTACAACGGACAACATCAGCCGGTTCCGTCCGGCTTCGTCCCCGCCCCATTCGTCCTCGCGCTGGTTGATCAGCGGGCTCTGGAACTGGTGCAGCAGGTAGCCGTGCGCCCCGTGGATTTCCATGGTGTCAAAACCCGCATCCACCGCGCGGACAGCGGCGGCGGCAAAGTCATCGATGACGCCCTGTATCTGCTCCACGGTCATGGCCGCAGGCGCCGCGTAGCCCTCAAAGGAAGTGGTGGACGGGCCCACAGTTTCCCAGCCGCCCTCGGACGCCGGAACGCTGCCGTGCTTGCCGGAAAAAGGCCAGTACGTGGAGGCCTTCCGGCCGGCGTGGGCCAGCTGGACACCGATCTTGGTGCCGGCCACGCCGTTCCGGTGGACGAAGGAAATGATCCGCTCCCACGCCGCCGCCTGCTCGTCGTTGTAGAGGCCTGCGTCGCGGGGGCTGATGCGGCCCTCGGCGTTCACTGCCGCGGCCTCGGTGAGGATCATCGCCGCGCCGCCCACGGCGAAGCCGCCCAGGTGCACCAGGTGCCAGTCGTGCGGGACGCCGGGGGCGTCGTCGGGATCGCAGCTGTACTGGCACATGGGCGACACCCAGCCCCGGTGCTGCAGCTCCATGGACCGCAGGGCCAGCGGCTGGAACAGGGCCGGCATTAGAACAGCACCCGCGCGAGCGCCTGGCGCGCCTTTGCCACACGCTCATCACCGGCGCCCACCACGTCGAAGAGTTCCAGCAGCCGGACGCGGGCGGTCTCGCGTTCGGGGCCGAAATTCCTGCCAATGAAGGCCACCAGGCGGTTCAGTGCGTCCTCCACGTGCCCGCCGGCCACGTCCAGGTCCGCCACGCCAAGCTGCGCGTCCAGGTTGTCCGGCTCATTGGCGGCAAGCCCACGCAGTGCGTCGCTGTCCTGGGCGGACAGCGACTGCAGCCGGTCCATCAACTCCACCTGCGCCAGCCCGGCCTTGGCTTCATGGTCCGACGGCATTTCCTTCAGGGCCTGGCGATAAGCTTCGGCGGCTGCGGCATAATCGCCGGCCTCGATGGCGTCGAACGCCGCCTGGTGCAGGGGCGGCAGCGGCGCAGTCTCCTGGGCACCGGCGGCACCGGCGTCCAGGCTGCCGGTGACCCCGTTGGCCGCGGCAACCTTGAGGAGTTCGTCGAAGAGGCTGCGCACCTGCTGCTCATCCGCCGCGCCTTGGAAGAGCGGCACCGGCTGTCCCTTGAGGACGGCAACGGCAGTGGGAACGGCCTGCACCTGGAAGGCCTGGGCAAGCTGCGGGAAGGCTTCGATGTCGGCTGCCCCAAGGACCAAACGGCCGCCGTAGGAGGCCACCACGCGGTCCAGGGTGTCAAGCATCCTGCTGGACTCCGGCGAGTAGGCGGCCCACAGGGCAAACACCACCGGCACCTGCGCGGACAACTCCACCAGCTGCTGGAAGTTCGCTTCAGTGACGTTGACCGTGAGTTCGGGTCCGCCGTCGGGTCCGCCGGGCTGCGCACCCTGGTCCGCCCCAGCGGCGGGACCGGAAGGAGCCGGGCCGGATGGGGATGCGGGGCGCTTCAGCGAGGAAAGGTCGACGGCGCCGCGCAGGTTAAGCAGGTTGGCAGCGGCAGGAGGGACTGGGCGGGAAGCTGGCGAACTCATGTTTCCCACTCTAGCCACTCCGGCCGCTGCCGGTGGTAATACAGCCAGGCGCTACTTGAAGCTGGCGCCGACCAGGCCGCGGGTGGCGGCAACGAGCTTCATCGGGTCCGTGGATCCTGCCGGGGGCACGTAGACCGCCATGGATTCGGCGAAGCTCAGGACCATTCCCGTGGTGGTTTCCTTGCCGCCGGCCAGGGCAGCGGCGTCGTCCCCGATGCTGAGCTTGTCGCCGGCCGCCTTCGGTGTGCCTTCGAAGCCGAAGTTGATCCGGCCCAGGACCAGCGCCCCGCCGTCAGCGGTGCGGAACACCACGGTGTTCTCCGGAACCACCTTGTGCGTGAAGGAGAAGTTGCCGTTCTGGCCGGACTTCACCACCTCCGCCTGGTAGGACAGGGTGTCGGCGATGTACGGCGAGGACTGGCCCTCGACGAGCTTGTCCTTGAAGGGCGAGTCCGCCGACGTAAGCCGGTCGGCGAGTCCGGACATCGCTTCCTCGCCGCTGTAGAGCAGGCCGGACTTGTCCGACGCGGCAAGGGTCTCAGTGCCCCCGCGGCTGATGTTGGGGAACGTGGTGCCCGGCTGGAGGGGCGTAGTTTCCGTCAGCTTGTAGTTTTCGCGCGGCGACTTCTGGACCAGCGTCAGGATCTGCGGAACCACGTTGCCTTCACCCTGGGTCACGGCCAGCACCGAACGCGGCCAGTTCCGGTCGCTGGTGACCACGTAAGTCAGCAGCTTGGTGGAGCGCACCGGCATCCGCGGTTCGTAGGAGCCGACCTGCGAGCGGATCTTGTAATTCTGCGTGCGGATCTCCAGTTCAGGTCCGCCCACCCGGCCGGCAAGTTTCGCCGCGTCCTTGGCTGCGTCTCCGGCATCGGTGGCGCTGGAGACCTGCTCCAGGATCCGCCGGAACTGGGCATCGAGCAGCACCGGCAGACCGGATGCTTCCTTGGCCGGTGACGAGGCACTGCCGGAAGGCTGCGGGCTGGGGGTGGCCGCCTGGGCGGCGGTGGCGGAACCAGCCAGCACGGCGGCAGCAACAGCCGCTGCCACCATGGTCACCTTGGAGGAGGACGACGACGGCGCCTGGTTTTGGTTGCCGGCGTTCGATGTGTCCGGGTTCAGTGAGCCTTCGTTCTGCGAGCCGGCATCCGCCGACTTGGCTTTGCGTGCACGGGCCCGGCGCGCATAGCTGCTGCTGCCGCCGTCGCTGATGTCACCGTCGGTGCTGTCACCGGCATCTTCTCCGTTCTTCCTGCGCGCGGCGAGCAACGCCAGGACGATTCCGGCGACGATCAGCAGGCTGCCCAGGACCATCAGCGGCACCGCCCAAGGCGTGGAAGTGTCGTTCGGGAACGTCATGGACACAGAGGCGGGTGCCGGCTTGGTGCCGTCGGAGGCCAGCAGGAGGGTCCACTCGCCGTCAGCCGGCGGGGTCCAGGTGTACTCAAGCTCGCCGCCCGCGTTCTCGCTGGACACCCACAGATCGGAGCCGGCCGGGTTGGGGGCGGCAGCATCGCCGTCAGTGTGGTCAACCTGGAGGGACTTTTCGTCCTCGGAAACCCCGCTGATGGTGTTGTGGGCCGTCTTGCCGACCCAGGCATTGACGTCGTCGGGGCGGCCCGATGCCAGCATGAAGTTGCCGTCACCCTGGATGTTGATCTTCACGGTTCCGCCGTGCAGGGTGCGCAGCTTCTGGTCAATGACCGTCAGCGGCGCCGCGGCGGCATCGGCCGGCGCGGAAGCGGTAAACGTCTCGGATGGAGCCCAGATGGTTCTCTGGCCGATGCCGGCCAAAAGTGTCAGGAGGCCGAGCAGCACAAGTGCGGCTGCAGTCTTTAAACGCAAGGGAAACACCTATCATCAGCGGGGGTTTACCTTCAATAGTAACCTTTCTGTTATCAGGGGCCCCTGTCAGGCGGTTCCCCGCCTTTCCCAGTGGGCACCCGGGCAGCGCCTTAGGCAGGCGGTGGCAAGCCTGCTGATAGTGTTTGCGATGATCATCACACCGGCCCGCGAAGGCGGAGCCACGCACGGAACAGGCCCCTAGAACCAGTGACAGACAAGACGGACCCGTCCTCGGCGGCAGCCGCAAATCCCGGGGATCCCAGGGACCCTGTCCCTGCTCCGGTGCCTCCCCTGGGCATGGCGGCAACCGCCCGCCGCAGGGGTACTGCCGCCGCCGCCCTTGGCCAGGTGGTCCGGCGGCTTCGCCAGCCCCTGCCCGGGGCGCAGCCCAGGCTCCGGTTCGAGATGCCACCCGAATACACGGGGCAGGCCCCGGAAACGGAGCACGGCGGTGACGAGGAGCCGCAGTTCGGCCACCCTGGTCCGCGCATGTCCCCGCAACACCCGCTGTACATGGGCTTCATGGGGACTGTGGGCGTGGGCCTGGCGCTGCTGGTCTACTGGATCGGCTCCCACACCACGCAGCTGCTGCTGTGGATCGTGGCGGCGCTGTTCATCGCCCTGGGCCTGGAGCCCGTGGTGGGCTGGCTGGAGAGCCGCAAAATTCCCCGGCCCGCCGGAATCCTGGTCTCTGTGGCGGTCCTGATGGGCGCCGTCGTCGGATTCTTCGCCACGCTCATTCCCACCATCGTGGAGCAGGTCTCCGAGATCGTGCGGCAGGCACCGGACTGGATGCGCAACTTCATGGACTCGGATTTCTTCCGCAGCCTTGACGACCAGTTCGGCGTGCGCGACCGCATCACGGAGGAGGTCAACAAGTTCGTCAACGACCCCGCCGCGATGGGCGGTATTTTCGGTGGCGTGCTGGGCTTCGGGTCCACCGTGGCCAACGGCCTCTTTGGCGCCCTCATCGTCCTGGTTCTGAGCCTGTACTTCCTGGCAGCGCTGCCGGCCATGAAGAAGTGGGGCTACCGCCTGGCGCCGCGCTCCCGCCGAAAGCGCGTGGCCGCCCTCTCGGAGGAAATCACCCGGTCGGTGGGAAACTACGTGATCGGCCAGGCGTGCGTGGCCCTGCTCAACGCCACCTTCGCCTTCGTGGTGATGTCCATCGTGGGCGTCCCCTTCGCGCTGCTCCTGGCGTTCGTGGTGGTCCTGCTGGCATTCATCCCTTTGGTTGGCGGGATGATCGCAGGCATTGTAGTAACGCTCGTGTCCCTTACCGAGGGCTGGCAGGTGGCGGCCATCTACGCCATCTGCTACTTCGCCTACCTGCAGTTCGAGGCCTACTTCATCTCACCGCGCATCATGCAGAAGGCAGTTGCCGTGCCCGGTGCGGTGGCCGTGATCTCGGTGATCGCCGGCGGCAGCCTCCTGGGCGTCCTGGGGGCCCTGATCGCCATCCCCACCGCCGCTGCCGTGCTGCTGCTGCTCCGGGAGATTTACATCGTTCGGCAGGACCAGCACTGAGGGTCCGGCAGGACCAGCACTGAAACGGGTCGTCCCTTGGCGCCTGCCTTTGGCGCTGCGCCCGGGGCTTGACCGCTAGGCCCCGGCAGTCGCCGTCGGACCGTCCCACTCCTGCGGCAGTTCCGCGTCGGCCTGGACGGGAGTGACCTGCGCCACGATGTCGTTCAGGACCCTGGCAGCATACTTCTCCCCCACCCACAGGTGCTTGGCCCCGGCCACGCCCACCACCCGGGCCTGCGGCACCACGCTGAACCGGGCGGTGGCCTCCGACGGCTGCAGGAAGTCGTCGTGCTCCGGTACCAGGACCGTGAGCGGCTTGCCCGATTCCGCCCACAGCTGCAGGTGCTTGTCCGTTGCGCGGTGCAGCGGTGGCGACAGCAGCACCGCGCCCTCGATCTGGGGCGCCACGGGCTCGATGGCGCCGTACATCAGCGCAAGTTCGGTGCCGAAGGACCAGCCCACCAGCCAACGGTTGGGCAGGTTCCGTTCCACGGCGAAACGGACGGCCGCCTCCACGTCATAGCGTTCGCCGATTCCTTCCTCGAAGCCGCCGCTGCTGGTGCCGCGCGGAGAGGCGGTACCGCGGGTGTTGAAGCGCAGAACGGCGATGCCCGCCAGCGCCGGCAGCCGGTATGAGGCCTTGCGGTAGATATGGGAGTCCATGAAGCCGCCGTGCGTCGGCAGCGGGTGGAGCGTGATCAATGTGGCCTTCACTGGCCCCGATTCAGGCAGTGCCAGCTCCCCCACCAGCGTGTGGCCGTCCTCCGTCTGCAGCTCGATGTTCTCCCGCCGGGCCGGCAGGACTGTGGAGGCACGGATGGGAACGGGGCCCTGGCCCTGGGTGAACTGGTACGACGCCGGATCAAAAGTCATGCCTGCCAGCTTAGCGACAGTGGGGGCATCCGCCGTTCCCGGCCGGTCAGCGGTAGCGGTAGCTGCGCGTCAGCCAGCAGTTGGTGTGCCAGTGCCGGCGTTCGGCAAGGCCGGCGGCGGCGCCAAAGAGGTGGTCGTCCTTCCATACCACCAGGTGTGCGACCCCGGGCAGCACCGCCGTGGAGCACTCCGGGCAGATGTAGGTCTTCTCGGCGTTTTTGGCAGTCATGGTCCGCACCATCCACTCACCATCGGGGGCGCTTTCCCGGCGGGCAATTCCGGCCCGCGCACGCTCCAGGTCCAGTTCGGGGACGTCCCCGTTCCTTTTCCGCCCTGCACCTTTGCCGGAAACGGGAGCCCTGCCGGAAACGGGACGGCGGGGACGGTTGGAGCGCGGCATGTATCCATTCTGCCCCAGCCTGCCCGCTGACCCGCGCCGCTTCCCCCAAGGTGCGTCCCGCCGTCGGGCATAACCTGCCGGAGCCCACGCGATAGTCTGTACGGCGTGCGACTTGTCATAGCCCATTGCTCCGTTGATTACGTTGGCCGGCTCAAAGCCCATCTCCCCCTCGCCACCCGGCTCCTGCTGGTCAAGGCGGACGGCTCCGTGCTGGTGCACTCCGATGGCGGTTCCTACAAGCCGTTGAACTGGATGAGCCCGCCGGCCACGCTCCGGGTTTCGTCCCCTGACGAGGTGGACCTGGAGCTTGGGGTGGTGGAGCAGTGGACCGTGCAGTCGGCCAAGACCGATGACCGGCTCATCATCAACATCCACGAGAAGATCAGTGAGTCCTCACACGACCTTGGGGTAGACCCCGGCCTGATCAAGGACGGCGTGGAAGCGGACCTGCAGCGACTGCTGGCCGAGCAGATCGAAACGCTGGGCGAGGGCTACTCGCTGATCAGGCGCGAGTACTTCACCGCTATTGGTCCCGTGGACATCCTGGCCCGGGACGCTGACGGCGCCACGGTGGCCATTGAGCTCAAGCGCCGGGGGGACATCGACGGCGTGGAGCAGCTCACGAGGTACCTGGAACTCCTTAACCGCGACCCGCTGCTGGCACCGGTGCGGGGCATCTTTGCGGCCCAGCAGATCAAGCCGCAGGCAAAGGTGCTGGCCAACGACCGCGGGATCGACTGCGTAACCCTTGATTACGACGCCATGCGCGGAGTTGACGACAGCGAATCGCGGCTCTTCTAAGCGACTTTCCTTTGTTGCTTCAGGCACCTAAATGGCTGCGTTCAGGCCAGACCTCTTCGTCACCTGTTTTTTACCTAAATTTTCGCTTTTTTGCTGTCCGGGCCGTTGACCTGCGGGAATGGGCATGAAATTCTTATCTCAGTCTTTGTGTAGGTGTTTTTCATGCTCGCAAGACATGTTGCGAGCGCGAAGCTCCTGCAGCGCCGGACCCCTCCCGGGGAAGGCAATCCAGGATTCTTCTCGCGGAGTGACCAAGGGCGGCACGAGGTGTGCCGTTCTTAAAAAGTTCCACAATGAGGAGAAATAAATGGCACAGGGAACCGTCAAGTGGTTCAACGCTGAAAAGGGCTTCGGCTTCATCACCCCGGACGACTCCGATGGCGATGTCTTCGTTCACTACTCCGAAATCCAGACCGGCGGCTTCAAGACCCTCGACGAGAACCAGCGCGTTCAGTTCGAAATCGGCCAGGGTGCCAAGGGCCCCCAGGCCACCGGCGTAACTGTCGTCTAAGTAAACCGCCCGGCCGCTTTCCGTGGCCGCCAGCGACAAATGGTCCCCGGCAATTTTCGCCGGGGACCATTTTGTTTTGTCCGGAATTACGCAGCCTAAATGCAGGATTTCTCCCGGGGTGCTTTACAGCGGCACAATTTTGGCAGCCTATCCGGCGTCAGGTGACCAATTTACGGACCAGCCGGGCGCCCTGCGCCAGGGATAGGCCGGGGAGGTAGGCCCGGGTCAGCGCCCGGCCGATGGCGGGCAGGTGCAGCGGGTCCTGGTAATACAGGTAGAGCGCCCGGTACTCCGGCTTGAACCGGGACTTGAAGGCCGCCAGGGAACGGAAGCCGTAGACAGGCTCCAGCGCGTGGCCTACCAGATCCAGGATCCTGACCAGGTTCTGCGCTCCCTCGTCGGTGGCACCCGCGTCCTCCTGGCCCTTAGCCGCGGCCGTATCCTCTGCAGCGGCTCCAGTCTCGGGCTCGATGTCCGGACGGCTGGCCAGCGGCGAGCCGGACAGGGAAATAACGTCCACGGAATCCCGCAGCTCAAGGACAGCCGAGGCGATCAGGAATTCCATTACCCCAGGGAATCCCTCGCTGCCCCGGCGCATGACGTCCAATGTCCGGCTGACCAGCCGCCCGCCGTCGTACACGGGCAACCAGCTTGTCACGCCGTGGACCGTGCCGTTACCGTCCACAGCCAAGCAGCAGAGGACTTCCTCGTCATCAAGTTCGTCCACTCCCCCAAGCGTGAAGCCCATTTCCGGCACCGACTTGGTGGCCGCCCACTCCTCGGACACTTCGTTCAACCGCGACCGCAGCGCCGGCGGCAGCGAGTGGTAGGAGCCCCAGACCGCGTGGACCCCCAGCTTGGCGGCGCGGTTCAGGGCTGTCCGGACGTTCTGCCATTCCTTGCCCTTGAACTCGAGCTCGTTCAGCGCCAGCCGGGTCTCCTGGGCAACGGCCACGCGGGAAAACCCGCGTTCCCTGAGCATCGGCCACATGGTGTCGTCGCAGGAATACAGCGCGGGGACCAGGGCCTGGCTGCGGCAGTAATCCAGGAACCCCTCGGTCACCCGCTGCTCAGCCGCCCGGTCACCGATGGCGCCGCCCAGGGTCAGCGCCACCGTCCCATGCTGCTGGAACGCCATGGCACCGGCACCGTCCGGGCTGAACCAGTAGGTGTTGGGCTCCCAGAGTGCCATCCAGGACAGGGGCCCGCCGCCCCGGTGGAGCAGCTCCCGGGCGCGGTCCCGGTCCTGCCGCCCGAAGTTGAGGCCGTGGTGCCGGCCCACCAGCACCCACCACACGGCCACCAGGGCTACAAGCCAGAACACCGGACCCGAGTAGGCGAACAGCATCGCCTCAGCGCTGTCCTGCTCAGGAAAGACCCGGCGGAAATGTTGTGGAATGGGCACCGGAACGTACTGCCGGGCCAGCTCGGCGAAAAGACCCAGCAGACCGCCGTCGCGGGCCAGTCCCCCGGACCAGAACCAGGCCACCGTGTAGGAGCTGGCCAGGGCAAGCCAGGTTCCGCAGACCACCGCACCGAGCACGCGCCGGGCGCCTGGCCGCGTCTGCACGCGGAACTGCCGCCGGTTCAGCCACAGGACGACCGCCAGCAGCAGCGGGACAACCACGAGCGGAAGCACGTGCGCGAAGGCCGAGGACAGCGGCGTGGCATGCGTGCCCTGCAGGCGGGACGGGACAAGGGCGAACAAGGCAAGGTAGACGGCGGCCAGCGCGGTAACAGCCAGCTGGATGGCCAGGGCGATGTTAAGGGCCAGCCGGCGGCCGCGCCGCATGCCGTCCGCGCAGATCAGCAGCAGGATGACCGGCACCACCGCCAGGGCCAAACCGAACGGCCCGGCAAATCCTGCCCTTCCGGTCTCCAGGCAGGACGCGTCCACCGTGGCGCCGCAGTTGAACACAAGCTGGCTGAGGGTGGGCATCGGGCTGAGCACGACGTCGCGCAGCAGGGCCAGCGGGCCCGTGGGCGCCCGCGTGATGCCGGTCAGTATAGGCCCCACGGCAAAGACGGCAACAGTGAGGGCCAGCAGGTTCCTGGTCTCGCGCCCCGTGGACCGGTGGCGGTGGAGGCGCCCCTGGTCCCCCTGGATCCACCAACCGGCCAACAGGCCAAGGAGCGCGCCGATAAGGCCGATGACCGTCTCTGCGTGCCCCACATAGAGAACCAGGAGCAGCGAGATGGACAACACCACCGTACGGAGCCGGCGCTGCCACAGGAGGGTGATCCGTGCGCTGGCGGCCAGCCCGGCCGTCAGCACCGGGGCGTAGGGTCCAATCAGGTTGTCGTCGGCCATGGTGTCCAACCAGCCGTCACCCACATATCCCGCCAACTGGGTCACCAGGAGGAACACGGTGACGGCCGCGAACTGGCCGCCGAAGAACAGTCCGACGGCGGCCCGGCGGCCCAGCCTTCGTTCGGCGAGTCCCAGCAGCAGGACAATCATCAGCGATGCGGTGATGTACGCAAGCGGGTTGGTGGCGAAGAAGAGGCTGGTAAACAGCGACCACCACTGCCCGCCCCGCAGGCCAGGGCCACTGACGGACGCAAGCCCCAGCAGCTGCTCCGGCGGGCCGTCCAGGAAGCTTCCGGTCAGGGCAGCGGTGGCGAGGAAGGCAACAACCACGCCGAGGGTGAACGGCATGGACTTCAGCGTGCGCAGGACCTGCTGCACTGCGGGGCGTCCGACGGAGGCCCACATCAGGGCGGCCGTGCGGTTGGGTTGCCTGGTGGTCACCACTGCAACCCCCACTGGTCGCCAAGGAACTGCAGCGCGTCGGCAAAACGCTTGGATGAGGTGTCCCAGGAATGGCCGGTGTGTTCCACCACGTGTGCCTGCACCGTAAAGCCGGCATTCTGCGCTGCCGCGGCAAGCGTCTGGAGGTTGGCCACGAACTCCGGATCGTTTTGCCCTGCGGTGAGGTACATGCCGTGGGTCTCGAACCGTTGGTGTTTCATAATCTCCAGTGGAGTCTGACGGGTGAATTCGTCGGGGTTCCCCGGGAACGCCGCGTCGATGGTCTTCTGCCGTTCCTTGGCAATTGCCGGTTCCGCTTCGCTGGAGAAAGCCAGCACGTCGGCGTAAATGTCGGGATGCCTGGTCCCCATTTGCACCGCACACGTGCCGCCGAAAGAGAAACCTCCGATGGCCCAGTGGCTGTGGTTGGTGTCCACCGCCAGGGTGGAACCGATCCATTGTGGAACGTCCTGGGAAAGGTACGTGTCCGCTTTGGCGATCCGGCTGTCCATGCACATGGTGTTGGCGGACTGCGAGCCGTTGGGATCGGGGATGACCACCACCGGAGACACCCCGCCGTGGGCAGCGGCGAAAGAATCCATATGGCCGCGGATGGCGCCGCCGGTAAGCCAGTCGGCAGGGCCGCCAGGCTGGCCCGCGACCAGGACCAGCACCGGCAGGGCGGGGCGGTTGGCTGCGAAGTAGGCGGGCGGAAGGTAAATGTAGGCGTCGCGGGTGTTCATCCCGGACAACGTTCCGGGGATCGCGGACTTGCGCAGGACACCTCCGGCAGGCAACTCCCCCTGCGGCTTCCAGCCCCGCAGGGGCAGGCCGTCGGGTTCCCCGGCATGGCGCATGAGGTCCTGCTCCAGCGCGGGAATGCGGGCCAGGGCCGTACCCAGCAGGTCACTGACGGTCCTGTTCAGGCCAAAGTAGGCGTTGATCTGGATCGCCGAGAGCAGCACCACCAGCAGCGCAGCGAGGATCCCTCCCCCGCGGCCGCTCCAACTCGTCCTGGGCAGCCGGAGCAGGCACAGGAGCAGGGCCGCCACACCCGGCACCAGCCACAGCAGGACGGGGTCGGGCAGGTCCTCGGGGAAGATGGTGAAGATGTTGATGAGCGCCCAGTGGACCGTGCCGACCAGGGCAAATGCGGCTGCTGTGGCCGTGAGGATACGGACCGCCCACGCCCGGACGCGATGGACCGGAACCATGGCGGCGCGCCAAGGCGGCACCAGGAGGTAGGCGGCGCCGCCCATTCCCAATACCAGCACGGTTCCATAGAGTGGACCGTCGGTGAGCCGGATGTCTAAAAGCCAGTCCACGTTGGCTAGCGCCAGGTCCCCACGCCAATGACAGGACCTGCTTCCAGCCAGGATGACAGTCCGGTATAGGCGTCGAACTTCATGGCCAGGTGCAGGTCCTGCCCCTCGTAGCGAAGTTCGACGATCACCACGTCCGGCTGTACCTTCACCGCCTCCGCTTCAGTAGGCTTCCGGCGGCCGAGCAGCTCAAGGGAGCTGCGTTTGAACGTGTACTTGGGGCGGACACTCAACGAGATGAGCTTGAACCATTCAAGGTCGTTGTCCTGATAACGACAAACCCCCATCTGCCAGCTGTTTCCAGCTACGCAAATGGAGGCGTCCACCGTGCCGAGGGCACGCCGCAGGTTGAAGCGGCGCACCCCCGAAAGGCACAGTG
Organism: Arthrobacter sp. E44; assembly: GCF_041877125.1. Taxonomy (NCBI): domain Bacteria; kingdom Bacillati; phylum Actinomycetota; class Actinomycetes; order Micrococcales; family Micrococcaceae; genus Arthrobacter; species Arthrobacter sp. E44. The sequence continues at coordinate 348,388 of NZ_JBHDJA010000001.1, read as the reverse complement.
CAAAAATAAGCAATCCGAACACGACTGCCAGTGCGATGAACGTAATACCCGGTGCGTCCATCAAGGTCGTGCTAGCGGATCCCAGCGGTAGCCGAGCCGCCCAACTGGGCGTTGTCAGCAACGATCACCACGCGGTTGTTGTCGACGGAGAAGAACCCGCCGTCGACGTCCACCGCAATACGGTCTCCGGACACCGGCTGGATTGCCAGTTCACCCTCGGCCAGGATCGCCAGCAGGGGCGAGTGGCCGGGCAGGATTCCGATTTCACCATCGCTGGTGCGGGCCTTGACCATCTTGGCCGCTCCGGACCACACGAAGTGGTCCGCTGCGACAATCTCAACCTCAAGCTCAGCCATATTACTTGGTCTGTTCCTGGATCTTGGCCCACTGGCGCTCGACGTCATCAAGGCCACCGACGTTGAAGAACGCCTGCTCCGCGATGTGGTCGAGTTCACCGTCGCAGATCGCCGCGAAGCCTTCAACGGTGTCCTTGATGGAGACCGTGGAGCCTTCAACACCGGTGAACTGCTTGGCGGTGTAGGTGTTCTGCGAGAGGAACTGCTGGATGCGGCGTGCACGCGACACGACGATCTTGTCTTCCTCGGAGAGCTCATCGACACCGAGGATGGCGATGATGTCCTGGAGTTCCTTGTTCTTCTGCAGGATCTGCTTAACACGGACGGCCGTGTTGTAGTGGTCCTTGCCGATGTACTGGGGGTCCAGGATTCGGGAGGTGGACGTCAGCGGGTCCACGGCCGGGTACAGACCACGGGAGGCGATTTCACGGGAGAGTTCCGTGGTCGCATCGAGGTGCGCGAAGGTGGTGGCCGGTGCCGGGTCGGTGTAGTCATCCGCGGGAACGTAGATGGCCTGCATCGAGGTGATCGAGTGGCCCTTGGTGGAGGTGATGCGCTCCTGCAGGAGGCCCATCTCATCCGCAAGGTTGGGCTGGTAACCCACGGCCGAAGGCATGCGGCCGAGGAGGGTGGAAACCTCGGAACCTGCCTGGGTGAAGCGGAAGATGTTGTCGATGAAGAGCAGCACGTCCTGGTTCTGCACATCGCGGAAGTACTCCGCCATGGTCAGCGCGGACAGGGCCACGCGCAGGCGCGTTCCCGGCGGCTCATCCATCTGGCCGAACACAAGGGCGGTGTCCTTGAGGACGCCTGCCTCTTCCATTTCAACCCAGAGGTCGTTGCCCTCACGGGTACGCTCGCCAACACCGGCGAATACCGACGTACCACCGAAGTTGCGCGCAACACGGGTGATCATTTCCTGGATCAGCACGGTCTTGCCCACGCCGGCGCCACCGAAGAGGCCGATCTTTCCACCCTTGATGTACGGGGTGAGGAGGTCGATGACCTTGATGCCGGTCTCCAGCATCTCGGTGGAACCTTCGAGCGAAGCGAAGCTGGGAGCCTTGCGGTGGATGGGCCAGCGCTCGGTGATTTCCAACTCTGACTCGGCAACGTCCAGGGGCTGTCCCAGGACGTTGAAGATGTGGCCCTTGACGCCGTCACCGACGGGAACGGAGATGGGGGCACCAGTGTCCACCACGGACGTGCCGCGGACGAGTCCGTCGGTGGCCTGGAGGGAGATGGCGCGAACGAGGTTGTCACCCAGGTGCTGGGAGGTCTCGAACGTGATGGTCTTGGTGACACCGTTGAGGGTGATCTCGGTTGTCAGAGCGTTGTAAATGGACGGGATTGCGTCAGCCGGAAATTCGACGTCGACAACCGGGCCGATTACGCGCGCAATACGGCCGGATGCACCGGACGTTGCGGCTACGTGTTCGGTAGCAGTGGCAGTCATCTCTCTCACTTCATTCAGTAGATGGCGTGGGGTTAAGTGTATCTGTGGTGGTGCAGGTTCCGCGGGAACCGAGGCAGTGGAGGCTAGGACGCGAGGGCGTCGGCACCGGCAACAATCTCGGAGAGTTCCTGCGTGATTTCAGCCTGGCGGGCCGTGTTGCGCAGACGCGTGTACTTCTTGATCAGGTCTGTTGCGTTGTCGCCCGCGGACTTCATCGCCCGCTGGCGCGCGGCGAGCTCGGAGGCTGCTGCCTGCAACATGGCCGCGAAGATACGGGATTCGATGTAGCGCGGCAGGAGGGCGTCAAGGACCCGCTCCGCTTCCGGCTCGAACTCGTACAGCGGCAGAAGGTCAGACTCAGATTCGGCCTGCTCTTCCACGACCTCCAGCGGCAGCAGGCGGATGACCGTCGGCTCCTGGGTGACCATGGACTTGAAGCGGGTGTAAACAACGTGGATCTCCTCCACGCCGCCCTCTTCGAACTCAGTTGCGAATTCCGACAGCAGTGCTTCGCCGATCTCGCGTGCCGTGGCGAACTCAGGCGCATCGGTCCCTCCGGTCCAGACCCGCGCATACTCGCGGTTCCGGAAATCGAAGTAGGCCTGTGCCTTGCGTCCGACGACGTAGGTCTTGACTTCCTTGCCCTCTTCGTGAAGAAGCTCGATGAGACCTTCCGCCTGCTTGAGGACGCTGGCCGAGTAGGAGCCGGCAAGGCCGCGGTCCGAGGTGATTACCAGGACGGCGGCACGGCGGATCTGCTCGGGCTCAGTGGTCAGCGGGTGGTCGATCTCGCTCTGGCTGGCGACAGCAGAAACGGCGCGTGTGATCGCGTTCGCGTAAGGCAGTGAAGCTGCTACACGTGCACGGGCCTTGCCGATGCGCGAGGTAGCGATCAGTTCCATCGCCTTGAAGATCTTGCGCATCGACGTGGTCGAGCTGATCTTCTGGCGGTAGACCCGGATCTGGGCTCCCATACTTATCCTTTCCTAGCGTTCCGTGAACCGGGTGTGCCGGACCCGTGGGCCCGGCACACTCGGCCAGTGGAACTAGCGCTTCTGCCTGACGATTTTTTCCTGGTCAACCTGGGCCTCGTCGATGGGGGCATGCTCTTCATGCCCGGCACCGACCAGCAGGTTGTCGCCCTCGCCGAAGAAGCCCTTCTTGAAGTCCACAATCGAGGACTTCAAGGCTGCAACGGTGTCATCGTCCAGCACGTTGGTCTGGGCCAGCGTGGTGAGGATCGAGGACTTGTGGCGCAGGTGCTCAAGGAACTCAGACTCGAAGCGGCTGATGTCCTCGACCGGAACGTCGTCCAGGTAGCCGTTGGTACCGGCCCAGATGGAGACGACCTGGTCCTCGACCGGGAACGGCGAGTACTGGCCCTGCTTGAGCAGTTCCATCAGGCGGGCACCACGGGTCAGCTGCTGGCGGGACGCTGCATCCAGGTCGGATGCGAACATCGCGAACGCCTGCATGTCGCGGTACTGGGCCAGGTCCAGCTTCAAGGTACCGGAGACCTTCTTCATGGACTTCACCTGAGCGGCACCGCCAACGCGGGACACCGAGACACCCACGTCAACAGCGGGGCGCTGGTTGGCGTTGAAGAGGTCGGACTGCAGGAAGATCTGGCCGTCCGTGATGGAGATGACGTTGGTCGGGATGTAGGCGGACACGTCGTTCGCCTTGGTCTCGATCAGCGGCAGTCCGGTCATGGAGCCGGCGCCGAGCTCGTCGGAGAGCTTGGCACAACGCTCCAGCAGGCGGGAGTGCAGGTAGAAGACGTCGCCCGGGTAAGCCTCGCGTCCCGGCGGGCGGCGCAGCAGCAGCGACACGGCGCGGTAGGCTTCGGCCTGCTTGGACAGGTCATCGAACACGATGAGGACGTGCTTGCCGCCGTACATCCAGTGCTGGCCGATGGCCGAGCCGGCGTACGGTGCCAGGTACTTGAAGCCAGCGGGGTCAGAGGCGGGAGAAGCCACGATGGTGGTGTACTCCAATGCGCCGTTGTCCTCGAGGGTCTGGCGGATGGCGGCGATGGTGGACGCCTTCTGGCCGATGGCAACGTAGATGCAGCGGACCTGCTTGGTCACGTCACCGGAGGCCCAGTTGGCCTTCTGGTTGATGATGGTGTCGATGGCAATGGCGGACTTGCCGGTCTGGCGGTCGCCAATGATCAGCTGGCGCTGGCCGCGGCCGATCGGGATCATCGCGTCAATGGCCTTGAGGCCGGTCTGCATCGGCTCGTGGACCGACTTGCGCTGGGTTACGCCCGGGGCCTGAAGCTCCAGTGCGCGGGTGGTCTCGGCCTTGATCTCGCCGAGGTCGTCGATGGGCACGCCCAGCGGGTCGACAACGCGGCCAAGGAAGGCATCGCCCACGGGCACGGACAGAACCTGCCCGGTCCGGTGGACTTCCTGGCCTTCTTCGATGCCGGTGAAGTCGCCGAGGATGATGACGCCGATTTCGCGGACGTCAAGGTTCTGGGCCAGGCCCAGGGTGCCGTCCTCAAAGCGCAGCAGCTCGTTCGCCATGACCGAGGGAAGACCCTCAACACGGGCGATGCCGTCACTAGCGGTGGTTACGCGGCCGACCTCTACGCGCTCTGCGTTCCCGGGTTCGTAGGACGCCGCGAACTCGTTCAGCGCATTACGGACGTCGTCGGCGTTGATGGTCAATTCGGCCATCTGCAGTCCCTGCTCTCCTGTTTGTGATCACCGCAAGCGGTGACCGGGGTTTCTATCAGTTGTATTGTGCTTGTCCGGCTAGCCGGCCAGCTGGCGCTGCAGCTCACCCAGCTTGGTGAGGACCGAAGCGTCAAGCACTTCGTCACCAACCTGGACGCGGATGCCGCCAATGAGTGCCGGGTCAACATTGAGGTTGACCTTCAGTTCCCGCCCGTACATGGCATTCAGGCCAGCCTGCAAGCGGGCAAGCTGTGTCTGCGTCAAAGGACGGGTTACGCTGACCGTTGCAATCCAGCGCTGCTGCCGCTTGGCTGCCAATTCAGCGAACCGCTGCACCAACCGGGTGGGCTTGATACCGCGGGGCTGGGTCACAGCCTGGGCAATGAGGACTTTCGCTTCCTCACTGGCACCTGGCACAAGCTTCTCCGCGAGTGCAACCTTGGCTGCACTGCTGGCCTGTGGTTCGGACAGAGCACGTTGTACCTCGTGGCTGGAGGCAACAGCCTGGTTGAAGGAGAACAGGTCGTTCTCCAGCTCTTCCAGGCCAGTGATTCCGGAGGCAGAAACGGCCGACTTGTTTTCAGCAACGGAAATGACCACCGTTGCGGCAAGAGTCTCGAGTGCATCGCCGATATCACGTGCGTTGGCCCAGCGTAGGCTGGCCAGTCCGCCTGCGATGTCTGCAGCATCAGCGGAGACTTTTCCGCCAACCAGCTGCTTGACCAGCGCCGACTTTTCGTCACCGTTGCGGGACGGGTCAGTCAGGGCGCGGCGCAAGCCAGCCGAGCTGTCCACCATTCCCAGAATTCCGAAGAGTTCCTTTGCCAGCTGCAGCGACGCAGTCGGAAGCTTTGCTTCCAACTCTGCCAGCGCTGTTGCCAGCGATTCGCTCGATACGCCTGCCATTACTTTGCTGCACCTGCGTTCTGGGACTCCAGATCTGCCAGGAAGCGGTCCACTACCCGCGCTGCGCGTGCGTCGTCGTCGAGGGACTCGCCCACGATGCGGCCGGCAAGGGTGGTGGCCAGGGTGCCAACCTCAGAGCGCAGGGACACAACGGCCGCCTGGCGCTCGGATTCGATCTGCGCGTGAGCCTGTGCCGTGATGCGGGCAGACTCTGCTGCCGCCTTCTCCTTGAGATCCGCGAGGATCTGGGCACCTTCGGCGCGGGCTTCCTCACGGATGCGGTTGGCTTCGGTGCGGGCGTCGGTCAGCTGCTGCTTGTACTCTTCGAGTGCAGCAGACGCCTCAGCCTGGGCCTTTTCAGCCTTGGCGATGCCGCCTTCAATGGCCTCGGCACGCTCTGCAAAGGTCTTCTCGAACATCGGGACAACATACTTGACCACGATGAAGAAGAGGATGGCAAAGCCCACGAAGACAACCAGCATTTCCCAGGCATTGGGAACAAGGGGGTTGACGTCGCCTTCAGCGGCGGCTGAGATGATCAGCTGATGCATATTTCACCCGTCCTTATCTACTCGGTTCTGAATGTTCGCTGAGGTTCTGAAGGTTTACTTGAGAACGAAAGCGAAGACCAGGCCCAGGATGGCGAGTGCTTCGGTCAGCGCCAGGCCAAGGAATGCGATCGGCTGCAGGACGCGCTGGGCTTCCGGCTGGCGTGCGACGCCGTTGATGTAGGCAGCGAACACGAGACCCACACCGATACCACCGCCGATAGCCGAGAGGCCATAGCCGATGAGGTTGAGGGAGCCGTTGATGGAGCCTTCCATTTTTTTTCCTTTCAAGATGCCGCTTTGTGCGGCAGGTTGTTTGGGTTGCTTCATCCCCGCGAGGGGAAGACTGTGGTGTGCCGGCGGAGCATGGCTCCCCCGGCGGGGTGCCTAGTGGCTGTCGGCGTGCAGCGCGCCTTCGATGTAAATCGCGGTCAGCAGCGTGAAGACGTAGGCCTGCAGGACCATGATCAGGGCCTCGAGCATGTACATGGCGATGGCACCGGCGAGGACCAGGACCGAGGTGCCCTTCAGCAGGACGTTCTCCTGCATGATCAGGTACTCGATGCCGGAGCCGGCGATCATCACGATGAGGTGGCCTGCGAGCATCGTGGCGAACAGACGGAGGCTGTGGGTGACCGGCCGGACGACGAAGTTGGAGATGATCTCAATGGGGATGACGATCGGCAGGATGTACCACGGTACCCCCGAGGGGACGGTGGCCAGCTTGAAGTAGCGCAGGCCGTTCTTCTTGACGCCGATGGCGATCCAGGTGATGTAGACCAGGCCGGCGAGCACGTACGCTCCACCCACGTGCGAGAACGTGGGGAGCTGGAACACCGGGATGGCACCGTAGATGTTGTTGACCAGGATGAAGAAAAACAGGCTGAAGAGCAGCGGGACGTACTTGATGAAGTCCCTGCCGCCGATGATGTCCTTGGCAATGCCGTTGCGGACGAAGCCGTAGGCGGCCTCGCCGGCGAACTGGAGCTTGCCGGGTACCAGCTGCTGCTTGCGTGCGGCCAGCACGAAGAAGACGGCGATAAAGACGACAGAGAGGAGGACCAGCAGCATCTGCTTGGAGAATCCTTCTGCGGCACCCCACGGCAGGATTGCCGGCAAATGCATTTCGTTAATACCAGGAGGAGTGAACTCTCCTGAATCTTGGGCCGGGAGCGCAAGCGCGATCAACGCGTTTCCTCTCTGCAGTGTCCATCATTGGGCGTTGGGCGGGGTCCGGCAGCCTGACAGCCTGCTGTTCCCCCTGTGAAATTATTTGGCATTATCTTCTCCGTCCTGGGACGGTGCGCTGGAAGCATGGCGCTCATCAGCATTTTTGCGGGAACTGGTGAGGCCGTGCATGTGGGAAAGGTAGAAACCTCCGACGGCTCCAAGCAGAGCGCCTGCGAGCACGATCCAGCGCGTTCCCCACAGATAATCCAGTCCCCACCCTATCAAACTCCAGACGATGATTCCGCCAATGATGTAGCTGAATACAGCCATTCCAGCGTTGTAGCCGCCATCGTTGGAAGCGTCGGAAGCAGCGGGCGCGGAGCTGTTGGATCCACGTTTGCCGTGGGCAGCGCCCGCGGACTTCTTCGGGTCACTCATCGGTTGCTCCGCTGTCTTCTGGATCGTTGTAGATCTGGAGGCGGGCGCGGCTGAAGCCATGGATCTCTGCAGCCTGCCAAAGGACGACGGCAACCACCGCGCCGATGATGAACCATCGGCCGTGGAGCCATTCCGGAGCACCGATGGCAAACAGGACCACGGCAAAGCCCACTACCTTGATGAAGTAGGTGGCGACGAACATGCCGATCGCCCCCGACGGGTTGCGGCGTCCCACGAAATGCCCCACCAGCAGGCTGATGCCAAAGAACAGCATCACCAGCAGGCCACCGAGGACGCTCGACACGGCGCCGGTGAACCCGTTCAGGAGGGCGGCCGGGATGGCACACAGCACAAGTCCCGCCGCCGCGGCGATGGAACTGCGCTTGAGCAGGTTCAGCCACAGTGAAGGCGTGGGACCGGAGGCGCCAACGGGACCATTGCCGGAGGCAGGTCCGGACTCGGCGTTGGAGGTCATTCGATCCCAATCGTCGGCACCACATGGCAAAACGCCAGGAGGCAGGGGGTGGAGTGGCAGCTTGGGCTGCCCCTAAATTCTACACGAGATAGAAATAATTCAGAACCGGCGTTACGCCCTGGTTTCCCCGTTTCCCCGCGCCAGGTAGGGCCACGCGGTGACCAGTCCCATGACCAGCGTGGCAAAGATGTCGACCGCAAGCACGATCTGCCAGGGGAAGATTGCGAACGCCAGGCCACCGAAGGAGAGCACTGCCGTCCACAGGTACATCAGGATCACGGCGGTGCGGTGGGAGTAGCCGATGTCCAGGAGCTTGTGGTGCAGGTGGCCGCGGTCCGCCGACCACGGGGAACGTCCACGGGCCGTCCGGCGCACCACGGCCAGTCCCAGGTCCAGCAGCGGAAGGAACAGGACGGCGAACGGAAGCAGGATGGGGATCACCGTCGAGATGCCGTTCGCGCGGTCGTAGAGGCCCGAGGAGATCTGCCCCGTGGACACCACACCGGCCGAAGCCATGAGCAGTCCGATCAGCATGGCGCCGGAATCACCCATGAAGATCTTCGACGGAAACCAGTTGTGCGGCAGGAATCCCAGGCAGCCGCCTACCAGCACGGCCGTGATGAGGGTCGCCAGATCCGAGTAGTCCAGCAGCACCGCATTACGGTGCACCCAGTAGGCGGTGAAGAAGAAAGCCGTGCCGCCGATAATGGCCACCCCGGCGGCGAGGCCGTCCAGTCCGTCGATGAAGTTGAAGGCATTCATGGTGGTGACGATCAGCCCCGCTGTCAGCACCACCCGGAGCGTTTCGTTTTGCAGGTAGATGGGCTCTGGAATCCAGGGGATGATGGTCATTCGGACCCCCAAGAGGGCCACTGTCAGGCCGGCTGCGCTTTGCCCGATCAGCTTGACCCACCACCGGATGTCCAGCAGGTCGTCCGCCACGCCCACCAGGACGATAACGGCTGCGCCGGCCAGGACCCCCCAGGGTGAGAAATTGTTCCGGTAGATGTCTTTGACGAAGAAAGACTGGCTGGCCACGACCAGCGCCACCATGATCCCCAGGAAGATCGCAACACCGCCCAGCCTGGAAACGGGGATGGAGTGCATGTCCCGGCTGCGGATGGGAAGGTGCAGCTCGAGCCTGTGGCCCACCACCCGGGCGCCCCACGTGGCAGCGTAGGACACGATGGCAGCCGTCAGCCCCATAAGCAGGTACATGATCATGGGGCAGGCACCGTCTGGGGAGTAATGGTGTCGAAGCCGTTCAGCTGTGCCGGCAGCCGGTCCGTGGTGGAAGGGCTCATTGGCCGGGAATCTGTTCTTCGATAAATGAAACTTCTCCGTCGCCGAGCGCGCAGCAGGCAGTGCGCCAGACTTACGCGCAGCGCCTTACAGGGCTGTATTACAGTGGACTCTAGTCAAAGATACTAGTGCCACCGGCACCATGGCTCCGCGCCACACGGGCGCACAACAGGTGGGGAACTCCCTGGCAGCCATGCGGAAAGGACCCCCATGACCCCCCGCATTGCGGTTGCCGCCGTGACTTTCGACCGGCCCAAGGAACTGTCCGTCCTGCTGGAGTCGATCAACGCCCAGAGCCGCCACGTGGACACCATTTGCCTGGTGGACAGCGGCACCACCCCGGCTGCGGAGGTGGCGGCGGCGCACCCCAACGTTGACTATGTCCGCTCCGAAGCCAACCTGGGCGGCGCCGGCGGGTTCGCGCTGGCTGCGCTCAAGGCGGTGGCCAGCGGCGCGCGCTGGGTCTGGATGATGGACGACGACGCCGAGCCGGCCGATCCGGAATGCCTCGCCACGCTGCTTCGTGAGGCTGAGGCCCGCGACCTGGAAGCGGTGGTCCCCTTGGTGATAGCGCCCGGAAATCCCGACCGGCTGTCCTTTTTCTTCCGCCTTGACGGCAAAGTCACGCACGACCGCGCGGAGGTTGAAAAGCGCGGCTTTCTGCCCGACGACGGGCACTTCTTCAACGGCGCGCTGATCCGGTCAGACGTGTTCTTCAAAGTCGGCCTGCCCGACATGCGCCTGTTCATCCGCGGCGACGAGGTGGATTTCACCATCCGGCTCCGCAAGGCGGGGGTACGGTTCGGCACGGTGACCACCACCGCCATTACGCACCCGCATGCCTTCTCGGAAACCCAGCATGTCTACGGTGCCCGCTGGCACGTAATCGTTCCAGACTCCGCCTTCAAGCGCTTCTATTACTACCGGAACCGGGGCTACCTCATCCGCCGGTACTTCCGGGTGCGATCGTTCGTGGCCGACGTCGGCGGTTACCTGGGCTACTTCCTGCAGCGTCGCGACCTGCGGGGCTTCCTGGGTTGGGCGCGTTCGTTCAGCACCGGCCTTCGCGGCAAGGGCTTCGCTCCGCTGGAGGACCAGAAGTTCTAGGCCCTGCCCCGGTTTTTCATCCGCCTGGCAACCAGCAGCCACAGCAGGACCCACGGCTCCCCCAGCACGCGATAGGCAACACGGCGGGGATGCAGGAGCAGGCGCCATGCCCACTCAAGTCCCATCCTGCCCAGCCAGCGCGGAGCAAGTTTCTGCACACCGGCCAACTGTTCGATGGCGCCGCCCACGGCACAGTAGACGGCAGGTGGCACGTCGCGCAGCCGCCGCTGCAGGACTTCCTCCTGGAGTGGCATGCCGAGTCCGAGCAGGACCAACTGGGGCTGCTCATGGTGCAGCCACGCCACAACCTCGTCCTCAAGGGCAGGTCCCCAGCCCTCCCCCGGGAAGCCGGCGACATGGGCGCTGGGAACGATGTCCTTCAACCTGCTGACGGCGCCCGCGTTCGCTTCCGCGCCTGCGCCGATCACGGCAATCCGCTCCAGGCCGCGCACCTCGTGGAGGGCAGGCAGCCAGTCGGTGGAACCCAGCCGGTAATCCATCACTGGGCCCTCGGCGTTACCGGTCCTCCCCCACAGCCACAGCACCGGGGCGCCGTCCAGGAGCACCACGTCGCTTTCTTCATATAAGCGGCGGAAGCCGTCATCGGACAAGGTGAGCGTGACGCTGTGCAGGTTATGGCCCAGGACGGTTCGGGTTGATCCGTCTTCGATGAACCGGTTGAGCTCCTCGACCAGCTCGGAAACGCGCAGGGGTGTCGCGTGGACGTCCAGGACGGGGATCTGCTGGCGGTCCAGGGCCATCAAGGCTGCTGGTTCCCGGCCGGCGTGGTCGGTTCTGCGTCAGTAGCCGTCACCGCGGAGGAGCCGGACACCGCAGGTGCGTGACCGGCGTCGTCCGTTGCATCCCCTGAGGCCTGCTGCTCCGGTGCGGGTTCCGCTTCAGCCATCGGGATCTCGCCCAGGCCAAGGACGCCCGGGACGTGCTCCCGCAACTGGTCCAGGCTCACGGCGCCGGTGCGCACCACGCGCAGGACGGGCCCTGTGGCGTCAACGATGGTTGAGGGTACGCCGGCCTCACCTTCCAGCGGGCGGGCGCCGCCTTCAAGGTACACCTCCACCGAGTCTGCAAGCTGTTCGCGCGCCGCTGCGGCCGTCTGGGCGGGGGCCTGGCCGGTGCGGTTGGCGGAGGAAACGGCAAGCGGACCGGTCAGGGTCAGCAGTTCCAGGGCAACGTCGTCGGCGGGCATCCGCAGCGCCACGGTGCCCTTGGTTTCGCCAAGATCCCAGTCCAGGGACGGCTGCGCATGCAGGATGAGGGTCAGGCCGCCGGGCCAGAAGGCCTCGGCGAGCTTCCGGGCGTCCGCCGACACCTCGGTGGCCAGGCCGTCCAGGGCGTTGATGCGCGGAATCAGGACGGGCGGCGGCATGGTGCGGCTGCGTCCCTTCGATACCAGCAGCATCGTGACGGCCTGCGGTGAGAATGCGTCCGCGCCGATGCCGTAAACCGTGTCCGTGGGGAGCACGACGCACTTCTTTTCGCTGATGGCACGCTCCGCGTGTTCCAGGCCCCGGGCCCGCTCGTCGTCAATGGTGCAGTCATAAGTTGTGGTCACTGGCCCATTCTTTCATTCCGTGTGGACTGGTCCGCGAGCACGGCACTGGTGGCGCGCTCCTTGCCGTTCAGGTCCAGGTGCGTGGTGATGGCTGTCCAGGTTCCGCTCCTGGCAAGCATGGCGGCAATCCAGCCCGCCTGGACTTCGGCGTGTTCCATGACGAAGTACCCCCCGGGCCGCAGCAGCCGGGCAGCGGAGGCCGCGGCCGCCGTCGGCAGTTCCATGCCGTCAGCTCCCCCGCCGTACAGTGCCTCGGGAGGATCGTGCAGGGCTACTTCGGGTTCGTTGGGGATGGCTTCGGCGGGGATGTACGGGGGGTTGGAAACAACGACGTCGGCAGTTCCGTCAAGTTCGGCGAAAGCGTCGCGCAGGTCCCCCAGGATGAGGTTCACGCCCAGCGGCGCCAGGTTCTTAGCCGCCCAGGCGTGCGCGAAGGGGCTGTATTCGACGGCGTGGACCTCTGCGCCGGGTACCTCGTGGGCAATGGAGCCGGCGATGGCACCGGAGCCGGTCCCCAGGTCCACGATCCGGGGATGCGGCATGCCCTTGACGCGGTCGATGGCCAGCTGGACAACGGACTCCGTCTCGGGTCGCGGAATGAACACCCCGGGCCCCACTGCCAGTTCCAGGTAGCGGAAATGCGCAACCCCGGTGATGTGCTGCAGCGGGATGCGGCGGGCACGTTCGGCCACGAGTTCGGCATAGCCTTCCGGTGCGGGAGTGTCACCCAGCATCAAAGAGCGCAGTCGCCCCAGCCCTACGTTGAGGAGGTGGTCGGCCAGGAGTTCAGCATCGGCCCGGGGGCTCGGCACACCGGCTTCCGCCAGGAGCGCAGCGGCCTCCCGGACCGCCGCGGCCAGGGTCTGGGACGGCGCCGCTGAGGTGGGCTCGATCATGGCGTAGTTCCGGTCAGTCGCCGATGGCGTCCAGGCGGGCCTGCTCGTCCATCTCGATGGCGGACTGGATGACCGGTTCCAGGTCGCCGTTCATGACCTGGTCCAGGTTGTACGCCTTGTAGCCAGTGCGGTGGTCCGCGATCCGGTTTTCAGGGTAGTTGTAGGTGCGGATGCGCTCCGAGCGGTCCATGGTGCGGATCTGCGACTTGCGCTGGGCCGAGTTTTCGGCGTCGATCTGCTCCTGCTGATGTGCCAGGATGCGTGCCCGCAGGACGCGCATGCCCGCTTCGCGGTTCTGCAGCTGCGACTTCTCGTTCTGCATGGCCACCACGATGCCGGTGGGAAGGTGCGTGATTCGGACGGCGGAGTCGGTGGTGTTCACGGACTGCCCGCCCGGACCCGAGGACCGGTACACGTCGATCTTGAGGTCGTTCTGGTTGATCTCGAGTTCTTCGGGCTCGTCCACTTCGGGCAGGACCAGCACGCCGGCGGCGGACGTGTGGATGCGGCCCTGGGATTCGGTGACGGGCACGCGCTGCACGCGGTGCACGCCGCCTTCGAACTTGAGCCGGGCGTAAACGCCTTCGGCGGGATCGTTGGAGTTGCCCTTGACGGCCACCTGGACGTCCTTGTACCCGCCAAGGTCGGACTCGGTGGCGGAGATGATTTCGGTCTTCCAGCCGCGGGATTCCGCGTACCGGGTGTACATGCGCAGCAGGTCGCCGGCGAACAGGGCAGCCTCGTCGCCGCCTTCGCCGCCCTTGACCTCAAGGATCACGTTGCGGGCGTCGTCCGGATCGCGCGGAATGAGCAGGCGGCGAAGCTTGGCGGCAGCAGTCTCCAGCGCGGCCTCGAGTTCAGGCACCTCGGCAGCGAACTCGGGATCCTCGGCAGCCATCTCCTTGGCAGCGGCAAGATCATCCCGGAGGCCCTCCCACTTGTGGTACGCCTCAACAATGCCATTGAGCTGAGCCGACCGCCGCCCAAGCTTCCGGGCCAGCCGCTGGTCAGCATAAACAGCAGGATCCCCGAGCTGCGCCTGGATGGCATCATGCTCATCAAGCAGGCCCTGTACGGACTCAAACATCTATAAACCTCTTTCGTTCTGTGCCCATTTTAGTGGGGCGCAGGAATCCAATCCCAAAGCAGGCCGGGCGTACGGTGAGCCGGACGACCGACGCGCGGGTTTTCCGCCCCGGGAGTGGCTTCGGGCCTGCCGGAGCGTGACGGCTCAAGTCCGTCAGGACTGAGCCGCCACGCGAAGGGGCGGGGGCGGAAAACCCGCGCGGCGAACCACGCGAGGTATCCGCACCCCGCCCCGTAACTCAGCTACTTGTCGTTATCCGACTTCGCACCAAGCGTCGTCTTCTGTACCTGCATGAGGAACTCGACATTGCTCTGGGTTTCCCGGATCTTGTTGGTGAGCAGTTCAAGGCTCTGCTGGGTCTCGAGTCCGGAGAGGACGCGGCGCAGCTTCCACATGATCTTGACTTCTTCGGGCGACAGCAGGTTTTCCTCGCGGCGGGTGCCGGAGGCGTTGACGTCGACTGCGGGGAAGATGCGCTTGTCGGCCAGTTGGCGGGACAGGCGCAGTTCCATGTTGCCGGTGCCCTTGAACTCTTCGAAGATGACCTCGTCCATCTTGGAACCGGTCTCGACGAGCGCGGTGGCCAGGATGGTGAGTGAGCCGCCGTTTTCGATGTTGCGGGCGGCGCCGAAGAAGCGCTTGGGCGGGTAGAGCGCTGCGGAGTCCACACCACCGGACAGGATGCGGCCGGAGGCCGGTGCTGCCAGGTTGTAGGCACGGCCCAGTCGGGTCATGGAGTCGAGGAGGACCACCACGTCCATGCCCATTTCCACGAGGCGCTTGGCGCGTTCGATGGAGAGTTCGGCCACGGTGGTGTGGTCGTCGGCGGGACGGTCGAAGGTGGAGGCAATGACCTCACCCTTGACGGTGCGCTGCATGTCCGTGACTTCTTCGGGGCGTTCGTCAACCAGCACCATCATGAGGTGGACCTCAGGGTTGTTGGTGGTGATCGCGTTGGCGATGGACTGCAGGATGAGCGTCTTGCCTGCCTTGGGCGGGGAGACGATCAGGCCGCGCTGGCCTTTGCCGATCGGTGCCACGAGGTCGATGACGCGGGGGCCGATCTTTTTGGGGTCGGTCTCCAGGCGCAGGCGCTCGGACGGGTACAGGGGAACGAGCTTGGCGAACTCGACGCGGTCCTTCAGCTCTTCCGGCGTCTTGCCGTTGACGGAGGTGACGCGGACCAGGGCGTTGAACTTCTGGCGGTTGGACTGCTGGCTGCGGTCCTCGCCTTCCCGCGGTGCACGGATGGCGCCGACTACGGCGTCGCCCTTGCGCAGGTTGTACTTCTTGACCTGCGCCAAAGAGACGTAGACGTCGTTGGGGCCGGGCAGGTAGCCGGAGGTGCGGATGAACGCGTAGTTCTCCAGGACGTCCAGGATGCCGGCAACCGGCAGCAGGACGTCGTCTTCGGTGACTTCGACGTCGTCCACGTCCGGGCCCTGGTTGCGGCCGCGGCGGCGGTCGTTGCGGTCCCGGAAGCGGTCATTGCGCGAGTTGTCCCGGTCCTGGCCGCCGGAGCGGTCGTTCCGGTCACGGCGGTTGCGGCGGTTGCGGCGGTTTCCGCCGTCCGAATCGTCGCCGTCGCGGTTGTCGCGGTTATCCCGGCCACCTTCACGCTGGCCTGCCTCGCGGCTGCCCTGGTTGTCGCGGCCGCCGTCGGCATCGCGGTCACGGCCACGGGTGCGGCCGCCTTCACGGCGTTCGGTGCGCTGGCCGGCGTCGCCCGCTTCAGTTGCGGGGGCTTCGGTACGCTGCTCGCCGGAACGCTGTTCAGCGGCCGGCTGCTCTGCCGGGGTTTCCACCGGGACTTCCTGGACGGAGGCGGCAGGGGCTTCGCTGCGGCGGCGGTTGCGGGTGCGCGGCTGGCGGCGCTCTGCAGCACCTTCCGTGGCCTCGGGTGCTTCCGCAGGAGCGGCCGACGGCGCTTCGACAGTTGCGGGGGCGGGCGCGGCTGCGGTCTCCACGACGGGAGCTTCGGCTGCGGGGGCAACCACGCCGTCACTGACGGCGCGGCGGCTGCGGCCACGCCCACGGGCACGGGTGCCTTCCGCTGCAGGAGCTTCTGCGGCAGGGGCGTCCACCGCGGAAGCCGGTGCGGTCGAAGCCGGAGCCACGGTGCTTTCCGGAGCCTTTTCCGCTGACTTTGCGGGGGCCTTGGCGGTGAGGGTCCCGGCGCGATGGGCGGAGATGGCCGAGACCAGGTCCCCCTTGCGCATGCGGGATCCGCCGGAGATACCGAGCTGGCTGGCAAGGGCCTGCAGCTGGGCGAGCTTCAGGCCGGCGAGGCCGCTGCTCTTGGCGGGTGCGGCCGTTGGTCCGGCAGCAGAAGTTGTGTGTTCCACAGCTGGTGACAGCTCAGTGGTTTCGGTCACGAAGGATCCTTCCCCCTCGACGGCGTCCAGACTGGGAGCTGGACGCGATGATTTGATCTGGGCTGCAGTTCAGATCTGCAGCTGGGATTGTTCGGCCTTGCCGGTTGGATTTCGGCCAGCAGGGCCGGATACTGATTCACCTTGCGCTGCGCCCGTGGCACAACGCCGGACTGACGGTTCAGGGGCAGTTGGATGCTGCAGATTCCTGCGACAGACCAAGCAGGCGGCACCGGAATACATTCACAGTCGTAGATCAAATAGCAACTGAATGCAGGAGCAGATCAGATAGGCGGAATTACCGCCGGTGCAAGTCCACCTTAGCACCTTCGACGTCCACTGCGAGCTTCAGCACACGCCAGCCAATGTCCGGCGTGTTCTCTGCCGTAAAGGCCTGGATGAAAGCCAGTGCGTCAGCTGCCTGCAGCTCACCGTTGGCCAGGACCAGGACGGTGGGTCCAGCCCCGGACACTACGGCCGCGTACCCGGCCCGGCGCAGCGCGCCGATCAGGGCCGCGCTGGGCCGCATGGCCTCGGCGCGGTAGCTCTGGTGCAGGTAATCCTCCGTGCCCGGCAACAGGAATTCAGGCTTTTGCGTCAGCGCATGGATCAACAGCGCCGCGCGGCCGGAATTCATCGCCGCGGCATGGTGTCCCACCGATGCCGGCAGCAGTGCGCGGGCCGCTTCGGTGGAGAGTTCGAAGTCCGGGACTGCCACGATGGGGATGACGGTTCCGGCAACGGTGGCGCTGGTGCTGCTGTACTGCTCACTGTCCTGCCATGACAGCGCCAGTCCGCCGAAAATGGCGGGTGCCACGTTGTCCGGGTGACCCTCCAGTTCGCTGGTGAGCTGGAGGATCCACTCCTTTCCACGCTGGCTTTCGGCCGGCACCATGGCGTTGGCGGCCGACACCGCAGCCACCACGGCGGACGCGGAGGAGCCCAGCCCACGGCCGTGCGGGTTGACGTTTTGGGCGGTCACCTTCAGCCCGCCGTGACGGTAACCCAAGCGCTCGAAAGCTGCATCCATGGCGCGTATCACCAAGTGGCTGGCGTCCTGCGGCAGGGTGTCGGCACCCTCGCCGCTGAGCTCGAACACGAGTTCGTCCGTATCCAGGCTTTCCACGGTGAGGGTGTCGTGCAGGGCCAGGGCGAGCCCCAGGCTGTCGTAGCCGGGCCCAAGGTTGGCCGTGGTGGCGGGTACGCGGACAGTGACGCACTGGCCCGGCTCAATCAGTTGCAGTCCAACAGCGGCCTGCGAGGTGGTGTCCAAGGCTATTTTTCTTCCAGTCCCAGCTCGGCGGCGACGGTAACCACGTCGTTCGGGACCTTGACCGGCTGGACGTCGCTGCCGTCCTCGGTGCGCAGGGCCCACTGGGGGTCCTTGAGTCCGTGGCCGGTGACGGTGATGACGATCTTCTTTCCGCTGGGAACTTCGCCGGCGGCGTGCTTCTTCAGCAGGCCTGCCACGCCTGCGGCGGAGCCGGGCTCCACGAAGACACCTTCCCTGGCTG
The DNA here is from genome assembly GCF_041877125.1 of Arthrobacter sp. E44. NCBI lineage: Bacteria > Bacillati > Actinomycetota > Actinomycetes > Micrococcales > Micrococcaceae > Arthrobacter > Arthrobacter sp. E44. Next base: position 330,504 of record NZ_JBHDJA010000001.1, on the reverse strand, counting down.
ACAGCCACCGGTGGGCGTTCAGGATCTCTTCATCGGTGACGGCGTCGATGAGTCCGCCGGATTCGTCACGGGCGCCCACGGCCCCGTCCCAGGAGGCGGGGTTTCCGATGCGGATGGCCGTGGCGATCGTGTCGGGTTCGGTGATGGGGTGGCCTGCAACGAAGGGGGCTGCCCCGGCGGCCTGGAAGCCCCACATGGCAGGGGTCTTGGTGGACACTGCGGGCAGGGTGCCGGCGGTCTCGGATTCGAAAGGAGCGGAGTACTCCTTGTAGCCCTTCCAGTACGCAGTGATGTTGCCGGCGTTGCCCACGGGCAGGACGTGGATGTCCGGTGCGTCGCCCAGGGCGTCGACCACTTCGAAGGCGCCGGTCTTCTGGCCCTGGATGCGGGCGGGGTTGACGGAGTTCACCAGGAAAACAGGGTAGGACTCCCCCAGCTTGCGGGCGATGTCCAGGCAGTTGTCGAAGTTGCCGTCCACCTGGAGCAGGGTGGCGCCGTGGGCGATGGCCTGGCTGAGCTTGCCCATGGAGATCTTGCCTTCAGGAACCAGCACGGCGCACTTGAGGCCGGCGGCGGTTGCGTAGGCAGCCGCGGAGGCGGAAGTGTTTCCGGTGGAAGCGCAGACGACGGCCTTGGCCCCCGACGCGACTGCCGCCGTCATGGCCATGGTCATGCCGCGGTCCTTGAACGAGCCGGTGGGGTTCATGCCCTCCACCTTGAGGTAGACCTCGGAACCGGTGAGTTCGGAGAGCTTCTGCGCATGCACCAGCGGGGTGCCGCCCTCGCCCAGGGTGATGACCCTGGTGGATTCCGTCACGGGCAGACGGTCAGCGTATTCGCGGATGACTCCGCGCCATTGGTGAGCCACTTAGACTCCTTCTACCCGCAGAACGGATGTAACTGAGTTGATGACGTCCAGGCCCTTCACGGCCTCGACGGTGGCCGCAAGGGCAGCCTCTGACGCGCGGTGGGTGACGATCCGCAGTTCGGCCGATTCCACATTGGACCCGGCGTCGCGGTGGATGGTTTGCCGCATGATTTCGATGGAGACGCCGTGCTCGGCGAACAACTGGGCGATCCTGGCCAGGACGCCGGGCTGGTCAGCGACGTCGAGCCCGATGTAGTAGCTGGTGGTGGCAGCATCGATGGGCAGCGCCGGAACATGGCCGGTGGTGGTTTCGGTGCGTCCGGGACCACCAAGGACCAGGCGGCGGGCTGCTGACACAAGGTCGCCCAGGACGGCCGACGCGGTGGGGGTTCCGCCGGCGCCCTGGCCGTAGAACATCAGCTCGCCGGCGTTCTCGGCTTCAATGAACACCGCGTTGAACGCACCGCGGACGGCGGCCAGGGGATGTTCGCGTGGCAGGAGGGTGGGGTGGACGCGGACGGAGACGCCTTCGTTGCCGTCGGCTCCGGCCAACTTCTCCGCGATGGCCAGCAGCTTGATGACGAAGCCTGCATCCTTTGCGGCGGCAATGTCCGAGGCGCTGACGGACGTGATGCCCTCGCAGTAGACGTCGTCCAGGGAGAAACGGGTATGGAAGGAAAGCGAGGCCAGGATGGCAGCCTTCGCGGCAGCGTCGTGGCCTTCGACGTCGGCAGTGGGATCGGCTTCCGCGTAGCCAAGCCGCTGGGCTTCCGCGAGGGCGTCCGCGAACTGCGCACCGGTGCTGTCCATCTGGTCAAGGATGAAGTTGGTGGTGCCGTTGACGATGCCCAGGACCCGGGTGATGCGGTCGCCGGACAGGCTGTCGCGGATGGGGCGGAGGATGGGAATGGCTCCGGCCACGGCGGCTTCGTAGGACAGCTGGACGCCCGCTTTGTCGGCCTCTTCGTAGAGGGTGGGGCCGTCCTGTGCCAGGAGTGCCTTGTTGCCGGTGACCACGCAGGCGCCGTTGCGCAGTGCGGAAAGGATCAGCGTGCGGGCCGGTTCGATGCCGCCCATAAGTTCGATGACCAGGTCAGCGTCCTTGACCAGGGTGTCGGCGTCGGTAGTGAAGAGTTCCTGGGGCAGGTCCACGTCGCGGGGGGCATTGACGTTGCGCACGGCGATGCCGCTGAGCTGCAGGCGGGCGCCGGTACGTGCTGCAAGGGCGTCCGCGTCCTCAATGAGGATCCGCGCAACCTGGGCCCCAACGTTGCCACAGCCCAGCAGGGCCACTTTCAGCGTTCGCATTTCCGTCATTCAGGCTCCCATGTCGCGGCTCAGCAAATCTTCTTCGGTTTCCCCGCGGACAATCAGCCGGGCAGATCCGTCGCGCACCGCGACAACGCCCGGCCGGGCCAGATAGTTGTAGTTGCTCGAGAGGGCCCAGCAGTAGGCGCCGGTTCCCGGGACAGCGAGCAGATCACCGGCTGCCACGTCCTCGGGCAGATATACATCTCTAACAACTATGTCGCCGCTCTCGCAATGTTTGCCCACCACGCGGGACAGTTGCGGGGCCGCGCCGGACGTGCGGGAGGCCAGGACAGCCGAATAATCCGCGTCATAGAGCACCGGCCGGGCGTTGTCGCTCATGCCGCCGTCCACCGAAACATAGCGGCGCGGATACGTAACGTTGTTGCCCGCGTCACCGTCGCCGGACGCCGCGGGAGCGTCCACGCGGACGGTCTTCAGGGTGCCCACTTCATACAGGGTGAACGTGGTGCTGCCCACGATGGCGCGTCCGGGCTCGATGGAGATGCGGGGTGCGTCGATGCCAAGCTCAGCGCAGGTGGAACGCACGACGGCGGCCATTGCGTTCGCGATCTCCGCTGCGGGGCGGGGCGTGTCCACCGGCGTGTAGGCGATTCCGTAGCCGCCCCCGAGGTCCAGTTCCGGCATGATGATGGAGTATTTTTCCTGCATGCCGGCCAGGAAGCGCAGGAGCTTCTGCGCGGCCAGGGCGAAACCGTCCGGTTCGAAGATCTGCGAGCCGATGTGGCAGTGCAGGCCCAGCAGTTCGATGGCGGGGTGCGCAGCTGCCGCCGCCACTGCCTCCTCGGCAGCGGAGACGCCGGCCTGGTCAGTGGTGTCGGCGGCCATGGACAGGCCGAACTTTTGGTCCTCGTGGGCCGTGGCAATGAATTCGTGGGTGTGCGCATGGACGCCCGGCGTGAGCCGGAGCATGACTTTGGCCACTTCCCCCCGGCGTTCGGCGATGGCGCCCACCCTGACCAGTTCGCTCAGGCTGTCCACCACGATCCGGCCGAGCTTCATGTCCAGCGCACGGTGGATCTCGCCGTCGGATTTGTTGTTGCCGTGCAGGGCAACGTCGGCACCAGGAATCCCGGCCTTCGCCGCGACGGCGAGCTCACCGCCGGAGGCGGTGTCCAGCCGCAGTCCCTCTTCTTCGACCCACCGCACCACGGCGGTGCACAGGAACGATTTGCCGGCATAGTAGACGTCCACTCCGCCGCAGATGTCCGCGAACGCATCGTTGAATGCATCGCTGAAGGCCCGGGCCCGGGCCCGGAAATCGTTCTCGCTCATAACGAACAGCGGGGTGCCGTACTTCCGCTGGAGGTCGCTCACGGGAACGCCGTCCAGGGTGAGTTCACCGGCCTCGTTCCGGCCGGCATCCTTGGCCCACATCTTTGGCTCCAGGACATTCAGGTCGGCCGGGACCGAAAGCCATTCAGGGGCCAGCGGAGATGCAGGGTTGGTGTCCTGTGCAGGCATGGGAATCACATCCGTTCCGGCGCGGAGACGCCAAGCAAGTCAAGGCCGTTGGCCAGTACCTGGCTGGTGGCGTCGTTGAGCCAGAGCCTGGTGCGGTTCAGGTCGGTGACGGGTTCTTCACCCATGGGGGCAATCCGGCATGCGTCGTACCAGCGGTGGTACGCGCCGGCGATGGCCTCGAGGTGCCGTGCCACCCGGTGCGGTTCGCGCAGCTCCGCGGCCTTGGCCACAATCGACGGGTAGCTGCCCAGGTAGGACAGCAGCTCGTTTTCGGTTGCGTGGTCCAGGAGGGAAGCGTCGAAGCTGTCCTTGCCGTCCACAGTGCGCTCCACGCCTGCGTCAACGGCATTGCGCGCAGCGCCGCGCGAACGTGCGTGGGCGTACTGGACGTAGAACACAGGGTTCTCATTGCTGTGTTTCTTCAGCAGGTCCGGGTCCAGGGTCAAGGGCGAATCCGCCGGGAAACGCGCCAGCGAATAGCGGACGGCGTCCTTGCCCAGCCAGTCAATCAGGTCCTTGAGCTCGATGATGTTGCCGGCACGCTTGGACAGCTTTGCTCCGTTGACCGACACCAGCTGGCCGATCAGCACCTCGATGTTCACCTCGGGATCGTCGCCTGCAGCGGCCGCAATGGCCTTGAGCCGGTTGATGTAGCCGTGGTGGTCGGCACCCAGGAGGTAGATCTTCTCCGTGAAGCCGCGGTCCTTCTTGGACAGGTAGTAGGCGGCGTCGGCGGCGAAGTAGGTGGGCTCGCCGTTGGCGCGGATCATCACGCGGTCCTTGTCATCGCCAAAGTCCGTGGTCCGCAGCCAGACCGCCCCGCCGTCGTCGAACACGTGGCCCTGTTCGCGCAGGCGCGCCACGGCACTTTCGATGGCGCCGGCGTCGTGCAGTTCCTGCTCGGAAAAGAAGACGTCGAACGCGACGCCGAAGTCTGCCAGCGTGGCCTTGATGTCCTTCATCTGTGCTTCGTAGGCGGCGGCGCGGATCACCGGCAGGGCGGCAACTTCGGTGAGTTCCCGGATGTCCGGATGCGCCGAAAGTACCTCATGTCCCAGATCGGCGATGTACTGGCCGGGGTAGCCGCCGTCCGGCACGGGAAGGCCATGCAGCCGGGAGTACACGGAGTTGGCGAAGGTGTTCATCTGCGAGCCGGCGTCGTTGATGTAGTACTCGGCCGTAACATCGGCGCCGGAAGCGCGCAGCACACGCGCGATGGAGTCGCCCAGCGCGGCCCAGCGGGTGTGCCCGATGTGCAACGGACCGGTGGGGTTGGCAGAGACGAACTCCATGTTGACCGTGTGCCCCGCGAGCGCTGTGTTGGTTCCGTAGTCCGGGCCGGCCTCGACGATGGCCTTCGCCAGGGCACCGGCGGCTGCGGCGTCCACGGTGATGTTCAGGAAGCCCGGGCCCGCGATGTCAACGGCGGAAACACCGTCGATGGCCTTGAGCCGGCTGCTGAGGATGGAGGCGAACTCGCGCGGGTTGGTGCCCGCCTGCTTGGCGAGCTGGAGGGCAATGTTGGTGGCCCAGTCACCGTGCTCCCGGTTCTTGGGTCGCTCCACGCGCACGTCAGCCGGAATGGCTGATACAGCAAGGGCAATATCGCCGGCGGCGACGGCGTCCTTGAGGCAGGCGGATATGGCGAGGGAAAGTTCTTCGGGAGTCACCCCTCTAGCCTACCGGGGGCCAGTGACAGCAAAGAATTTGGCGGCCGTGACTGCGCCCGGCGTCACGGAAAGGAGTGAGCCCCGCCATACGTGAACCATTCGCATGCATCCGGCGTTGACTAGAGCATAGCCACTGCCGCACGGCATCGGTGATCCGGTACCGCCCCGAAAGTGAATCGAGAGCCTTCATGAGACCCTCCAGCCCTAAAAGCCCATCCATGCACGCAGTCCGCAACGGTCTTTTTGCCGGTATCGCCGGCTTGTCGCTGGCGGGAACCGTTGCCGGCTGCGCACCCTCGTCCGCCGACAGCACACCCGCCGACGCCCCGGCACCCACCCCAGGATCCTCCTCCCTGGCCGCCAGCGGGGCCGAGTACAAGGACGGCACCTACAACGCCGATGGAAACTACGTTTCGCCCAACGGCACCGAAACCGTGGGCGTCCAGCTGACCCTTGCCGCGGGAAAGGTCACGGACGTGCAGATCACCCAGCACCCGTCGAATCCGAACACGCGGAAGTTCCAGGGCCAGTTTGCCGGTGGCATTGCAGCCCAGGTGGTGGGTAAGAACATCGATGAACTGAACGTTTCCAAGGTTGCCGGTTCCTCGCTGACCAGCGGAGGCTTCAACCAGGCAGTGGAGAAGATCAAGTCCGAGGCGCAGTAGGCGGTGCCCGTGGCGGACTGGGAGGACTTCTCGTTTCAGGGGATCGGCACCGGCTGGGCAGTCAGCACTCCCCTGCCGTTGCCGGCGTCCGTTCGCAGGCGCCTGCTGGACAGGGTCGAAAAGTTCGACGCCGACTGGTCCCGTTTCCGCTCCGACTCGCTGGTCGGGGAACTGGCCAGGGAGCCGGGGCAGTATGAATTTCCCGGCGAGGCCGCCGCGCTCGGCGAGCTGTACGGCCGGCTCTATCGGCTTACCGGTGGGGCCATGACGCCGTTGATTGGCGGCAGCCTTGAGCGTCTGGGGTATGACGCAGCATATTCGCTCCTGCCCGCCGGCCCGCCCCTCCCGGCGCCAAAATGGGAGGCGGTCCTTCGCTGGTCCGGAACAGTCCTGACCGCCAGCACCCCTGTGGTACTGGACATCGGCGCCGCCGGCAAGGGACTGTTGGTGGACCTCCTGGCGGCGGAACTTGAGGCCACCGGAATGGGTGAGTTCCTCATCGATGCCAGCGGCGACCTCCTGGCCCGCGGCGCAGGACCCGTCAGCGTAGCGCTCGAACATCCCTACAACCCGGAGCAGGCGATCGGCATGATCCATCTGGACGGCCGGGCTCTTTGTGCTTCCGCCGCCAACCGCCGTGCCTGGGGCGACGGACTTCACCACGTGCTGGACGGAACCACCGGCCACCCGGTGCGCACCGCCGTCGCCACCTGGACGCTGGCAGACACCGCCCTGGTGGCTGACGCGCTCGCCACGGCGCTCTTCTTCGTGCCAGGGGCAACGCTGCAGGAAACCTTCGACTTCTCCTGGCTGACCGTCTTTTCCGACGGCAGCGCCGCCTATTCCGCCGGATTTGAAGGGGCGTTGTTTTCATGAACCCTGTGGAAGCACCCCAAGCCCGCCCTGCGCATTACCTGGCCGGGCGCGTGGAGACCGTCGTCGGCAGGTTCACCATGTACCGGCTTGTCCTGCTGGTCCTGTCGGCACTGGCCGCTTACAGCCTGCTGCTGAACGTGCTGGGCTGGCTGACGTTCGGCATCCCGGAAATGCTGGCGCACCTGGCATTGTGCCTGGCCCTGACCTATGCCTCCAACAGGGCCATGGCGGCGCTCTTCCGGGTCCGGCCCCACACGGAGTCGGCGCTTATCACCGGGTTGCTGCTCTACTTCCTGTTCTGGCCGTCCCTGCAGTCGATGGACCTGGCAGGAGTGGCGCTGGCCTGCATCCTGGCGTCCGCGTCCAAATACACCCTGGCGTGGCGTGGCCGGCACATCTTCAACCCAGCCGCCGCAGGTGCCTTCGCCACCGGACTCACTGGACTGAACATCGCCACGTGGTGGGCAGCGACGCCCGCCATGCTCTGGCTGCTGGTCCCCGGCGTGCTGCTGGTCCTGTACCGGACACGCAAGCTCCTGATGGCGTCGCTGTTTACGGCGGTGGCCACTGCCATCATCATGCTCGAGCTGCTTCGCGCCGGCATGACAGCGGGGATGGGCGCCTGGCAGGCCCTGGCCCAGCGGCCGGTGCTCTTCTTTGTGGGATTCATGCTCACCGAGCCCCTGACGCTGCCGCCACGGCGCTGGCAGCAGCTGGCGCTCGCAACACTGGTGGGCGTGCTCTTCGCGGTCCCCTGGAACCTGGGAATCTTTGCCAATTCACCGGAGGCAGCGCTGCTTGCGGGCAACCTGCTGGCCTTCCTGGCGGGCCAGCGCGGAGCCGTGAAACTCCGCTTCGCCGGCGCCCGCCCGCTGACGCCCGCCACCACCGAGTTCTCCTTCGAACCTGCCCGGCCGGTGCGCTTCCTTCCCGGGCAGTACATGGAGCTGGATCTTCCCCAGGCCAAGCCGGACGGAAAAGGACGACGCCGGGTCTTCAGCCTTGCGGGCGGCCCAGGCGGCCGCCTGGTGAAGTTTGGCGTGCGGACGGACGGGTCATTGTCTGCGGCGAAGGAGGCGCTGCTGGCGCTCCGGCCGGGCGATGAGGTGGCTGCCACGGCGGTGGGCGGGGACTTCGTCCTGCCACGCGATCCGCGCCGGCCCGTGCTTCTTGTCGCGGCGGGAATCGGAATTACACCGTTCATCTCGTATCTGGCCTCGGGTGCGCTGCAGGAACGGGACGCGGTGATCCTGGTGCTGGCCAGGAGCAATGAGGAGGTGGCCTACGCGGAGGAACTACGGAGTTCCGGAGTGCGCGTGCTGGTGCGGCTCGCAGACGGGTCCGTGCCGCCGTCGGGCCTGGCCCCTGCCGCCGGCAGCCTCTCTGGCGCCGGAAGCTTCGGTGCGGACGGCCGACTGGACGGAGCGGCCCTTGCCGCACTGGTACCCGATATTTCCCGGCGGGACGTTTACGTCTCCGGCTCCCCCGCAAGCGTGGCGGCACTCCGCCGTGCAGCCGGCCGTGCAGGCGCGCGCCGGGTGCGGACGGACTCCTTTTCGGGCTACTGAGCCCGCCTTTCCGGCCCTCCGGAGCCGGCGCCGGAGGCGGTTTTCCCTTGCAGGGCACCTTCCTGCTAAGCTCTAGGACGTCCCGCCGGGAACGGCAGGATATCCGGATTGCCCTCGTAGCTCAGGGGATAGAGCGTCTGCCTCCGGAGCAGAAGGTCGTAGGTTCGAATCCTATCGAGGGCACCAAAGAACCCCGCCGCTTCATTGAAGCGGCGGGGTTTCGTTTGTTGAGCGGGACGTGTGCCCTCAGAAACGCAGCGCTGCCTCGTCCATCGTGGCCAGGGTGAGCACAGCCTCCTCCACCGTTTCGTGGTCCTCCAGCTCGCGCTCGATCCGCCGCAGGACCACCGCAACCTCGTGCTCCGGGTGGTCCCCCTGGAGATCCACGGCCGCCACGAGGTACAGCTTGCGCGGGCCAACGAATTCCAGGTGCAGGTAGGTGAGCCGGGCGATGTCCTGGTGCTCCAGCACACGGCGGGCCATGGACCGTTCAATGTCGGGTGTGACGCCCTGCCCCACCAGGAAGCGCCTGTTGCGGTCGATCAGTACGACGGCGACGACGGCGAGCAGCACGCCGACGGCGATCGAACCGATCGCATCCGGCAGCGGTGATCCGGTGACCTGGTGCAGGAACACGCCCACGAAGGCCACGACGAGGCCGATCAGCGCCGCCGCATCCTCGGCGAAGACTGCCCTCAGGGTGGGATCTGAACTGATGAGGACCTGTTCAAGCGTGTGCCGTTCCAGCTCATGGGCCGCTTTCCGGGTCTGCCGGAAGGCCTGGGCGAACGAAATCCCTTCCAGGACGAAGGCCACGCCCAGGACCACGTAGGCCACCACGAAGTCCGATGCGGGTTCCGGCTCAAAAATCTGCTGGACGCCGTGCATGATCGACACCACCGCGCCGGCGGTGAACAGACCGAAAGCGGCGAACATCGACCAGACGTAGGCTTCCCGGCCGTAGCCCATGGGATGGCTCTTGTCCCGGGGGCGGGAAGACCGCCGCTCGGCAAAGAACAGGAAGACCTGGTTTCCGGTGTCTGCCCAGGAATGTGCAGCCTCCGCGGCCATCGAGGCGGAACCGGAGAGGACAGCCGCCACCGTCTTCGCCGCGGCCACGAGCGTGTTGGCCGCGAAGGCGACGATGACCGTCAGCAGCGTGGAGCCGGACTTGGCGGGGGTTTCGGTTTGAGCCATGCGCCTACCGTACCCACCGGAGCGCGCTGCAGCGCCCGGCAGGCCAATAAATTCCCTGAGGCGGGCCTGCCACTGATTGTCGGTGGCCCCTCATAGGCTGAAAACACCTAGCTGAGGGAGTACGCCATGCACGTTCAGTTCTGTTCCATCGTTCCGCCCTACCTGCTGCGGCGGCTCGCGCAGCAGGATGCGCCCGGATTCTCATCGGCGGCAAACGCTGCCAGGAACGCCTTGGGCCACGTCGAGTCGTTCCAGGCCGCCCGCGCACAGGCTGTGCCGGCACTCCCGCCCGGACTGCGCCAGGTAAAACCAGGTCCCGTCAGCCGCACCATTTATGATGCGGGCCGGGAGGAAACGCTCCCGGGCAGGCTTGTACGCGGCGAAGGCGGGCCCGCCACCGGCGATCCCGCCGCGGACGAAGCCTACGACGGGCTGGGGCACACGCACCGCCTTTATGCGGACGCCTTCGGACGGGATTCGGTTGACGGGCGCGGGCTGAAGCTGGACGCCACGGTGCACTTCGGCAAGCTGTACGACAACGCTTTCTGGAACGGCAGCCAGATGGTGTTCGGCGATGGTGACGGTGACGTCTTCCAACGCTTCACCAAGTCGCTGAGCGTCATTGGACACGAACTGGCGCACGGGGTAACCCAATACTCGGCCGGCCTTGCCTACCGGAACCAGGCAGGTGCCTTGAACGAATCGATGTCGGACGTCTTCGGCGCGCTCGTGGAGCAGTTCGTGAAAAACCAGTCAGCTGCGGAGGCAAGCTGGCTGATCGGCGAAGGCCTCTTCACCCACAAGGTCCAGGGCCTCGCCCTGCGGTCCATGAAAGCACCGGGGACCGCCTACGACGACGACGTGCTGGGCAAGGACCCGCAGCCCGATTCCATGGACTCCTATGTCCGGACCAGCGCAGACAACGGTGGAGTCCACATCAACTCCGGCATCCCCAACCGCGCCTTTTACCAGGTGGCGTCTGCCTTGGGCGGCTGTGCCTGGGAGGCGCCCGGCCGGATCTGGTACGAGACCCTGACCAATGGCTCATTGCCGGCCGCGGCAACCTTCACGGTTTTTGCCCGCGCCACAATGCGTGCCGCCGCCGACCTTTTCGGCGCCGCTTCGCGGGAGCATGACGCCGTAGGGGCCGCGTGGGAAACTGTAAAGGTCAAGGTTTAACCGCTGCCCTGGGGCCCGCTCGTGGCCGCGGGGCCAAATGGAAGCCCAGGGGCCAGGCCATGAAGATCAAGGTGGAGCGCACCGGCGGGATCGCGGCCATGACAAGGGTGTGGACGGTGGACGCCCAGACAGACCGCGACCTGAGCCAGTGGCAACCCATCGTGGAGGCCTGCCCGTGGGATGCGGTCCCCAGCACCCCGCGGGCCGCGGCCGCCGCCTTCGAGGCTCCGCAGCCGGACCGTTTCATTTACTCCATCACGGCAGGGCAGCGGAGGGCTGCCCTGCCTGAACAGGCCCTTACGGGCCCGTGGCGCATTTTGGTCGACACCGCACGGGCTGCCTCCGAGCAATCTGCCGGTGCGTTCCGTCCCGGGCAGGACGACGATGCGGACGCCGACGCCCAAAGCTGAAGGCTGCGCTGCAGGCGGAATTGGCATAAAGGGCCGTTGGTGGCGGCAGTAGACTGTCTGCAGCCATGACTTTTCATATCTCCTATCCCGCCGAGCTGCCGGTTTCCGAGCGCCGCGAGGACCTGATGGCCGCCATCGCCGCCAACCAGGTGACCATCATCGCCGGCGAGACCGGCTCCGGAAAAACGACCCAGATTCCCAAGATGTGCCTTGAGCTGGGTCTGGGTGAGAAGGGCCTCATCGGGCACACACAGCCCCGGCGGCTGGCAGCCCGGACGGTAGCCGAGCGCATCGCAGAGGAGCTCGGCGTCGAGATTGGCCAGGAGGTCGGCTTCCAGGTCCGGTTCACCGGTGAGGTCAGCAAGGCGACCAAGGTCAAGCTGATGACCGACGGCATCCTGCTCGCCGAGATCCAGCGGGACAGACTCCTGCGCAAGTACAGCACCATCATCATTGACGAGGCGCACGAACGCAGCCTCAACATCGACTTCATCCTGGGCTACCTCAAGCGGATCCTCCCGCAGCGCCCGGACCTGAAAGTCATCATCACCTCGGCCACCATCGACCCCGAACGGTTCGCCAACCACTTCGGCACCCCGGAAAATCCGGCACCCATCATCGAAGTCTCCGGCCGGACCTACCCCGTGGAGATCCGCTACCGTCCCCTCACGCAGCCGGCCGCGGACGATGAGGAGGCCTCCGACGATGAGCTCGAAGAGGACCGCGATCCCCTGGATGCCGTCTGCGACGCCGTGGATGAGCTGGCAGCGGAAGCGCCCGGGGACATCCTTGTGTTCTTCTCGGGTGAACGCGAGATCCGCGACGCCGCCGAGGCCCTGCAGTCCCGCATCCAGTCCAACCGGAGACTCGCCAACACCGAGATCCTCCCCCTGTTCGCCCGCCTGAGCCTGCAGGAGCAGCACAAGGTGTTCCACCCCGGCAGCAAGCGCAGGATCGTGCTGGCAACCAACGTGGCGGAAACATCCCTGACCGTTCCGGGCATCAAGTACGTCATCGATACCGGTACGGCGCGCATCTCCCGGTATTCGCACCGCACCAAGGTCCAGCGCCTGCCCATTGAGCGCGTCTCCCAGGCATCGGCCAACCAGCGTTCGGGCCGCTGCGGCCGCGTGTCGGACGGCATCGCCATCCGCTTGTACTCCGAGGAGGACTTCGAGTCCCGCCCCCGGTTCACGGACCCCGAAATCCTGCGGACCAACCTGGCAGCCGTCATCCTCCAGATGACGGCGATGGGCGTGGCGAAAGGCCCCAAGGATGTTGAGGAATTCCCCTTCGTCGAACCGCCGGAAACCCGGGCCATCAACGACGGCGTCACCCTCCTTCGCGAGCTCGGCGCCCTTGCTCCCCCACGCACGCAGGGCAAGGACGGCAGGGCGGAAGCAGCCGACGGCAGGGACGGAACCAAAGGCGGCGGGCTCACCGCCGTCGGGCAGAAACTCGCCCAACTGCCCGTTGATCCCCGCCTGGGCCGGATGATCGTGGAAGCCGGAAAACGGGGCTGCGTCCGGGAAGTCATGGTCCTGGCGGCGGCCCTCACCATCCAGGACCCGCGCGAACGTCCCACCGACAAGCAGCAGCTGGCTGCGGAAAAACACAACCGGTTCCGCGATGAGAATTCCGACTTCACCGGCTACCTCAACCTCTGGAACTACCTGCAGGAGAAGCAGCAGGAATTATCCTCATCAGCCTTCCGCAGGCTGTGCCGCGCCGAGTTCATCAACTACCTGCGCGTACGGGAATGGCAGGACCTCTTCACCCAGCTGCGCCAGCTCGCCCGGCCTCTGGGCATCACGCTGGACAACAAGCGCCTGGCCGACCCCGTAGGCAACCACGATGGCATCCACATCAGCCTGCTCTCCGGGCTCCTAAGCCACATCGGCATCCTGGATGAGCGCAAGCGCGAATACGCCGGCGCCCGGGGCAGCCGGTTCGCCATCTTCCCCGGTTCCGCATTGTTCAAAAAGTCCCCCACGTTCGTCATGGCCGCCGAGCTGGTGGAAACCAGCAGGTTGTGGGCCCGGGTGGCCGCAAAGTTCGATCCCCTGTGGGCCGAACAGGTGGCTCCGGACCTGGTCAAGCACAGCTACAGCGAACCGCACTGGTCCACCAAGCAGGGCGCCGTCATGGCCTACGAAAAGGTCACCCTTTACGGCGTTCCGATCATCGCGCAGCGGCGCATCAACTACGGCCGGGTGGATCCGGTGGTGGCCCGGGAACTGTTCATCAGGCATGCCTTGGTGGAGGGCGACTGGCGAACCCACCACAAGTTCTTCCACCGCAACCGCGCCCTCCTGCACGAGGTGGAGGAACTCGAGGCCCGCATGCGCCGCCGCGACCTGCTGGTGGATGACGAGACGTTGTTCGAGTTCTATGACGCCAGGATCGGACCCGACGTGGTCTCCGAGCGGCACTTCGACAAATGGTGGAAGGATGCCCGCAGGGACACCCCCGACCTCCTGGATTACGACAAATCGCTGCTCTTAAGCGACGACGCCGACGACCTGGACGAGTCGGCGTACCCGAAGACATGGCTGCACAAGGGCTTCGAGCTCCCGCTGACGTATGAATTCCATCCCGTGGCGCCGGGCTCTGCCCCCGATCCGTCCGACGGTGTCACGGCCGAAGTGCCGGTGCTGTTCCTGAACCAGCTCGACGACGCGCCGTTCCGGTGGCTGATTCCGGGCCAGCGCGTGGAGCTGGTGACAGCGCTCATCAAGTCACTGCCCAAGCAGGTCCGCAAGAACTTCGTCCCCGCCCCAGACGTCGCCCGGCAGGCGGTGGCCGTCCTCGAAACCGACTTCGATCCCGCCAAGGACGAGTTGGAACCGTCCCTGGAGCTTGCCCTGCGGCGGATCCGGGGCGCCATCATCCCGCCCGGCTCCTGGAACTGGGACGCCGTCCCGCCGCACCTGCGGGTGAGCTTCAAAGTGGTGGACAGCAAGGGCAAGGTCCTGGGCGAAGGCAAGGACCTTGCGGAACTGCAGGAACGGCTTGCACCGGCCACCCGCCGCGCCATCGCCGAATCGCTCGGTGCCACCCCGGCATCCACGGCGCCCGGCGCTGCCGGCACGTCCAAGCGGCGCAACGGGAAGGCGTCCGACGGCGGGCCGGCCACACGCCAGGAGGCCGCCCGGGTGCCGCAAGCCCCTGCCGCGGCTGGGTTTGTGGAGCAGGATGGCCTCACGGAGTGGACTGTCGGCACCATCGAGCGCCAGGTGAGCAGCATGGTCAAGGGCCACACCATCACCGGCTATCCGGCACTGGTGGACCAGCGGACCTCGGTGTCGCTGCGTGTGTTCCAGAGCGCGGAGGAACAGTCCGAGGCAATGCGCGGCGGCGTGATCCGGCTGCTGGCACTGCGCGTTCCGGCGCCTGACCGGTACGTCCTGGAGCACCTCAGCAACACCGAGAAGCTCACCTTCAGCCAAAACCCGCACGGTTCGGTGTCCGCCCTCATCGCAGACTGCGCGCTGGCGGCCATCGACAAGCTCACCCCTGTGGAACTTCCATGGAACCGCAAGGCCTTCGATGCGTTGTATGAGGTGGTGCGCGCGGAACTGATCGACACGGTCTTCTCGGTCACTGCCGTCGTCGAGCGGATCCTGTCCAGCACCCGGCGCATCGAAAAGCAACTCAAGGGAACCACCAGCCTGGCCCTGATCAGCGCACTGAACGACATCAAAAGCCAGCTCGAGCAGCTGGTGTATCCCGGCTTTGTAGCACGCACGGGCCACGCCCAGCTGAGCCAGCTGCCGCGCTACCTGGCCGCAATTGAGAAGCGGCTGGAACGCCTGCCCGGAAACGTCCAGCGGGATGCCCTCAATATGGCAGTGGTGCAGCGGCTCGAGGACGACTATGACGACGCTGTCTCGGCGCTGCTGCCGGGACGGGGTGCGGGCCAGGAGTTAACCCAGGTGCGCTGGATGATCGAGGAGCTTCGGGTGAGCCTGTTCGCCGTCGAGCTCGGCACGGCCTACTCCGTCTCCGAGAAACGTATCCGCGCCGTACTCAACAAGGCGCTGGCACCCGCCTAGCACTCCCCTACGAGAGGAACACATGAAGCTCACGCTTGCCCAAGGACCGGCAGGGACAGAGATCGCCGGGCTCGGCCACGCCCAGCCCGCGCGCATCATGGACAACCATGAGCTCGAAGGCATGATGGACACCAGCGACGAGTGGATCCGCCAGCGCACCGGCATCGTCACCAGGCATATCGCCGGTGAGGGTGAAACCGTGGTGGACCTCGCAATCCCCGCAGCCCGGATGGCCTTGGCCGATTCCGGGGTTGCGGCCACAGACATTGACCTCGTGGTGGTGGCCACCACCACAGCGGCCGAGCGATCCCCCAACACTGCCGGCCGCGTAGCCGAGGCACTTGGCCTGGGCGGTAACCGCCGGGGACCGGCGATCATGGATGTCAACACGGCGTGTTCGGGCTTCGAGTATGCCCTCGGCGTGGCGGACCAGGCGATCCGCAGCGGAAGCGCCTCGCACGCGATCGTAGTCGGCGCCGAGACCCTCTCGGCAGTTACCGACTGGACGGACCGCGCGACGGCCGTGCTCACCGCCGATGGCGCCGGGGCCGCCGTCGTACGCCCATCCGAAATGCCCCGGATTGGCCCGGTGGTCTGGGGTTCGGAGGGTGGCATGGCGGACGCCGTCCGCATCTCGCCTCCCTTGGGCAGGTTCTCCCAGAACGGGCGGGAAGTGCTGCGGTGGGCCCTCACCAAGGCACCGGAGCGCGCCCGTGAAATCGTGGCCCGCGCCGGGCTGGGACTGGACGACATCCAGGTCCTCGCAGCGCACCAGGCCAACCTGCGCATAATCGAGCCGCTGGCGGAAGCCCTGGGCCTGTCGGACCGCGTCGTCATCACCGACGTCACCGAGTCGGGGAACACGTCCGCTGCCAGCGTGCCGCTGGGACTGAGCAAATGGTGGCATTCCGGGAAGATCCCGGCGGACGTCCCCGCGCTGTTGTTCGGATTTGGCGGCGGCTTCACCTATGCGGGCATGGTGGCCATGACGCCACGCAGGGACTGACCCTTTCCCTGCCCGCCGCAGCAGCGGCGGGCAGGGAACAAAGGTTAGGACGCCGGAACGAACTCCCCGTAGCCGGCTGCGCGCAGCCCGTCACGCAGCTTCTCCGCGTTGGCGTCCAGGACCGCGGGATCCGGGTTCTGGTCCGCGGAGCCGAAGTCGAAGTCGGCCATGCTGCGCGAGGGCCACACGTGGACGTGCAGATGGTTGATTTCATAGCCGGCCACGATCAGGCCCGCACGCCGCGCACCGAAGATGTCCACCTGCACGGCGCCAATCCGCCGCGCCACTTCCATGACTTTGGCAAGGGTTTCCGGCCGGGCGTCCGTCCAGCGGTCCACTTCCTCGGTGGGAACCACCAGTGTATGGCCGTCGGCGAGCGGGCCCGTGGTCAGGAAAGCCGACACATCGTCCTCGCGCCATACGAACCGGCCGGGGATCTCGCCCTTCAGGATCTTCGTGAACAGCGTGCTCATGCGTTTGCCTCCTCGGCGGCTGGCTGCAGCGTGCTGGTATCCAGCACGAACCGGTACTTTACGTCTCCAGCGACCATCCGGTCGTAGGCCTCATTCAGCTGGCCGGCGGACACCATCTCGATATCGGCCACCACGCCGTGCTCCGCGCAGAAATCCAGCATCTCCTGGGTTTCGGCGATGCCGCCAATCAATGACCCGGCATACGCGATCCTGCGGCGGATGAGGGCGCCCGGGTTGACCGGCGGCATGGCTTCCGACGGCAGGCCAAGCTGGAACAGTGCGCCGTCCACGCGCAGGGTGCGGAAGAACGGGTTCAGGTCGTGCGGGGCGGCAACGGTGTCGATGATGAGGTCGATGGTGCGGTCCGCGGCAGCCATGGCGGCTTCGTCCCGGGAGAGGACAACTTCATCGGCCCCCAGTCCCAGGGCGGCGGCGACCTTCGACTCCGAGGTGGTGAACACCACCACCTTCGCGCCCATGGCCTTGGCGAGCTTGACGGCCATATGGCCCAGTCCGCCCAGGCCCACCACGCCCACCACGTCGCCTTCTTCGACGTCGAAGTGCCGCAGCGGGGAGAACGTCGTGACGCCCGCGCACAGCAGGGGCGCGACGGCGGCCGGGTCCAGTGAGTCCGGGACGCGCAGGACATAGCGGCGGTCCACCACGATCGACGAGGAATAGCCGCCCTGGGTGATGGCGTCCCCGTTCCTGCGGTCCTTTGCACCGTAGGTGCCTGTCATGCCGTTTTCGCAGTACTGCTCCAGGCCGTCCAGGCAGCTGTCGCACTCGCGGCAGGAGTCCACCATGCAGCCCACGCCTACCCTCTCACCAACCGCGAAGTCAGTGACGTCCGAGCCGATCCTGCTGACAGTTCCCACGATTTCGTGGCCTGGCACCAGCGGGTAGGTCTGGCCGCCCCACTCGCCGCGGGTGGCGTGCACGTCCGAGTGGCACAGCCCGCAGAATTCGATGGCGATTTCGACGTCGTCCGGTTTGGGTGCCCGGCGGGCCACTGTCAGCGGTACAAGGCCGCTATCCCCGGACGCTGCACCGTAGGCTGCGGCGAGAGCACCGGCTTCCGTCGCTGGCACACTGCCAGGGGCGGGCGCATTTTCCGGGGCCGGGGTGATGGGTTTGGCAAGGGGCGGTGGTACAGGGCGTCCTGGTGTCATAGTGCGACGCTACCCCCGGCTCCTGCGGACTTTCCAGCCGGGGTTCCGGCGTCGCCGGGATCCGACCCGACGCCCCCTGGCTCCGCGCCGATCGCGACCGGCAGTTCCGGGCGGTTGGACCACTCGGAGAAAGAGCCTGGATACAACGCTGCCCGGAACCCGGCAACTTCCAGCGCAGCAACCTCATGGGCTGCCGTAACGCCTGAGCCACAATAAACCGCCACCGGCGTTCCGTCCTGGACCCCGAGGTCCGCAAACCTCCGCCGCAACTGCCCCGGCGGCAGGAAGCGTCCGGCGTTATCGACGTTGCCCGCGGTGGGGGCACTGACCGCCCCGGGGATATGGCCGGCGCGCGGGTCCACGGGCTCAACCTCGCCCCGGTATCTCTCCCCTGCCCTCGCATCGAGCAACAGTCCGCTGTGCGCCCAGCCGGCGGCAGCACCGGCGTCCAGCGCAGGCATGTGCCCGCTGCCCAACTCCACGTCGCCGGGGCTGGGCTGAACCGGGCCCGACTCGAGCGGAAGTCCGGCTGCCCGCCAGGCGGCCAGGCCGCCGTCGAGCAGGTAGACCGCTGCCAAGCCTGCGTCACGCAGCATCCACCACAGCCTCGCCGCCGCCATGTTGGCACTGTCATCGTAGGCAACCACCACGTCGCCGTTACGGATTCCCCAGCGCTGTGCCGACTCCTGGAACTGTTCCCGAGCCGGCAGCGGGTGCCGCCCGCGGTCCGGAACCGACGAATCAGAGAGTTCAGTGGCCAGATCTACGAAGACCGCGCCCGGCAGGTGTTCCGCGAGGTAGTGTTCATGGCCGTGCGGATCGCCCAGGGCCCAGCGCACGTCCAGTAGGACCGTCCGGTATCCGGCGGCAAGCCTTGCCTCAAGTTCCGGGACGTCGATCAACGGCTTCATTGCACTCCCTACGCCTTGTTTTGCCAACGGGTCCCACTCTAGACGGACGGCTCCCGAACCGCGGGTACGCTGGATTAGTGACGATCGAGGGCAGCACCGGCAGGAGCAGCGGCGCAAGGGACCGGGAGTGGGCGGACCAGGCCATCCGCACCATCAAAGCGGAGAACAACCGCTCCGCGGATACACACCTTTATGCAGTACCGCTCCCGGAGCACTGGGGCATCCAGCTGTACCTCAAGGACGAGTCGACACACCGTTCCGGCAGCCTCAAGCACCGCCTGGCAAGGTCCCTCTTCCTGTTCGGGCTGGTCAATGGCTGGATCCGGCAGGACACCACCATCGTCGAGGCTTCCAGCGGCAGCACTGCGGTATCGGAAGCGTATTTTGCCCAGCTGCTGGGACTTCCCTTCATCGCCGTCATGGCCCGCACCACCAGCCAGGAAAAGATCGCCCTGATTGAGCAATTCGGCGGCTCCTGCCTCCTGGTGGAGAACGCCCCGGACGTGTATGCCGTGGCAGAAGACGTAGCCGCCACCTGCAACGGGCATTACATGGACCAATTCACCTACGCAGAGCGGGCCACGGACTGGCGCGGGAATAACAACATCGCCGAATCCATCTTCGGCCAGCTCAGCCTTGAGCCGCACCCCGTCCCCGACTGGGTAGTGGTGGGCGCCGGCACGGGCGGGACCAGCGCCACCATCGGCCGGTACCTGCGCTACCACTCATATCCCACCAAGCTGCTGGTGGTGGACCCCGAAAACTCCGCGTTCTACCCCGGCTGGCTGGGTGAGGCAGATGGACAGCCCGCCAGCGTTCCCTCGCGGATCGAAGGAATTGGGCGGACCCGGATGGAGCCGAGCTTCATCCCCACGGTTATAGACAGGATGGTCCGGGTGCCGGATGCGGCGTCGGTTGCCGCGATGCGCCACCTGCACCATTACGCGGGCCTGCATGCCGGCCCGTCTACGGGCACCAACCTCTGGGGCGTCTGGGAAACAGTCGCGCAGCTTCTGTCCGAAGGCCGGCGGGGCAGCGTCGTTTCGTTGATGTGCGACGGCGGCGACCGCTATGCGGGCACGCACTGGAACCAGGAGTGGCTGGCTTCCCAGGGGCTGGATCCGGCACCCTACGAAGCGGCAATCGCGCGCTTCCTGGACACCGGGGAGTGGACCGGGGCGGTGGCCTAGACTTCCACGGACTCGCGCGGGGCCAGGTGCCGGTATTCCGTGCCGTACTTGGCGCCAATCCGCTTCACGTGCCCTTCGACGATGCCCAGGCCGTTCTCATTGAGCAGCCCGTCGTGGATCTGGAACGCCCGCGGCGCCCGCACGCCGATCACGAAGTCCACCACCTCCGCGGACTTGCTCCACGGTGCGTGCAACGGGACCAGGAGGGTCTGGACGTCGATGCCGTCCGGGATGATGAACGAGTCGCCCGGGTGGTACACGTTGCCGTCCACCAGGAAGCCGATGTTCGCCACCAAGGGAATTTGGGGGTGGATGAGGGCGTGCTGTCCCCCGAAGCTGCGGATGTCAAAGCCGGCAGCCTGGAACGACGCCCCCGGTTCCACGGTGTGGATCCGGTCCGCTGCCTCCGGGGCTTCCCCGCGCAGCTGGCCGGCGACGCCCGCTGGGGCAAACAGCGCCAGGTCTTTATCCTTTTCCAGGGCTTCCACCACGGCCTTGGTGTCAAGGTGGTCTGCGTGTTCGTGCGTCACCAGGACGGCCTGGGCCCCCGCCAGCGCTTCTGCCGATTCGGAAAAGGTGCCCGGATCGAGGACCAGGACCCTGCCTTCCTTCTCAAGACGGACACAGGCATGGGTGTACTTGGTCAGCTTCATAGCGCCAGCCTAGGTTCCGTTCCTGAAGGCTGTCCACGAACCCTGCCGGCGAAATCCGGCTGCCAGGCACCGACTGGTAATCTTGATGTCTGCCCCCCACGGAAGAGAGTTCGTCCATGCCGATCGGCGTCAAGGCTGATTCCGCCGCCCCATCCCCGGCAGGAGGCGGCAAGGAACAGCGCGTCACCAAACAGCGGAAGGCCGTCAGCGCGGCCCTGGACGATCTCGATGACTTTGTCAGCACGCAGGAGCTTTACCGGATCCTGCAGAACCAGGGCGTCTCCGTTTCGCTCGCCACTGCCTACCGGATCCTGCAGTCACTGGCCGACGAAGGCCTGGTGGACGTGCTGCGCAACGGCGACGGCGAGGCGGTGTACCGGCGCTGCGCCGTGACCGGCCACCACCATCACCTGCTGTGCAGGAATTGCGGAAAGGCAGTGGAGGTGGAAGCACCCGCGGTGGAAACGTGGGCGGTGCGCATGGCGGCCGAACACGGGTTCACCGAGGTGGACCACACCGTGGAAATTTTCGGCCTTTGCCCCGACTGCACCGCCCTTAAGGCTGCCGGGAAACTGTAAGGACCCGGCCGTTGATCCCCCGGGCGTCGCGCACGGAACCGATGATGCGGCACACCACATAAATCAGGAACGACAACGTGGTGACGTAGGGGCTGATCGGGATCCGTCCCCCCAGGGCCAGCAGGATGCCGCCCACGGTTGCCGTCACGGCGAAGACCACGCTCAGGACCACCACCGCTGCCGGCGACGACGTTACGCGCAGCGCCGCGGCTGCGGGCGTTATCAGCAGGGCAAGCACCAGCAGGGCCCCCACCACCTGGATGGACAGGGCCACGCTGACGCCCAGCACAATCATGAACACGATTCCCAGCGTTCGGACGGGCACTCCCCTGGCCTCGGCGAGCTCCGGGTCAACGCTGGCGAAGTTCAGCGGACGCCACACGGCCACCAGCACAAGCACAACCACGACGGCGGTCCCCGCCAGGGCCTGCAGCTGGACGGTGTCCACGGAGACGATCTGGCCGGTCAGCAGGCCGAACTTGTTTGCCGCACGGCCCTGGTACAGGGAAAGGAACAGGATGCCAAGTCCCAGGCCGAAGGGCATGATGACGCCGATGATGGAGTTCTTATCCCTGGCCCGGACCCCCATCAGGCCCAGCAGCAGGGCGGCCGCCACCGAGCCTATGAGCGAGCCAAACACCACGTCCGCCCCAACCAGCAGGGCAAAGGCGGCACCTGCGAAGGAAAGTTCGGAGATGCCGTGGACCGCGAAGGCAAGGTCCCGTTTCATGACGAATGTTCCCACCAGCCCGCCGAGGAGGCCCAGGATGGCGCCTGCCCAGATTGAGTTCTGGACCAGGACCAGCAGTTCGCCATAGTTGTCGAAGTTGAAGATGGCGCCCAGGATGCTGTCGGCGTCCATCAGGCCACCTCCCCTGCCAGCGCGTCCGCCTCGTGGTGGTGATGCGTGGTGGCATCCGGCAGGCCGACGACGACGATCCTGCCGTTGGCATGGATGACCTCCACGTGGCTGCCGTAGAGGTCTGAGAGCACTTCGGTGGTCATGACCTCTTCCGGCGCCCCCACGCGGAAGCGTCCCCCCGCCAGGTACAGGACCCGGTCCACGTAGTCGATGATCGGGTTGATTTCATGGGTCACGAAGACGACGGCGGTGTCGTGTTCCCGGCTCTGTTGGTGGATCAGGGCGCTGACGGCCTGCTGGTGGTGGAGGTCAAGGGACAGCAGCGGTTCGTCGCAGAGCAGCACCTTTGGGTCCGTGGCCAGTGCCTGCGCCACCCGGAGCCGCTGCTGCTCTCCGCCTGAGAGCTGGCCAACCGGGACTTTGGCGTAGTCGGAGGCTCCCACCAGTTCCAGCAACTGGTCCACCCTGCGGTTGGTCTTGCGGGCTGAAAGCCGGATCCCAAACTTGTGGCCGTCCACGCCGAGGGCCACCAAATCGCGGGCGCGCATGGGGGTGTCCGGCGCGAACGACTTCTGCTGGGGAATGTAGCCGATCAGGCTGCTGCCCCCTTCCACCGGGCGGCCGCCCAAGGTTGCCTGTCCGGACTGCAGCTTCTGCAGGCCCAGCAGGACCTTGAGGAAACTTGTCTTGCCGCTGCCGTTGGGGCCCAGCACGGCGAAAAACTCCCCGGGCCTGATGTCCAGGTCCAGGTCCTCCCAAAGGGTGCGCTGACCGAACGCGAGGCACGCCCCTTTGAGGCTTACGACGGATTTCACCTAGTTTGTCTCCAGAACCTTGCTGATGTTGTTCACATTGTCCGTCATCCACTGCAGGTAGGTCTTGCCTTCAGGCAGGGTCTCGGTGAAGTCGACCACCGGAACACCAGCGGATTCGGCTGCCTTCTTGAGTGCCTCCGTCTGCGGGCCTTCCGTTTGGGCGTTGTAGGCCAGGAGGCGTACGGACTTCGAGCCAACCAGGTCCGTGGCCTCCTTCAGCACCGCGGGAGGAACGTCGCTGCCCTCTTCGATGGCAGCGGTGTATTGCTCAGGCGTGGCGTTGACCAGGCCGGCCTCCTCCAAAAGGTAGAGCGGGACTGGCTCCGTGACTGCTACGCGGCTGCCCGGCGTGGCCGCCTTCATGGCGTCCACCTTGGAGTGAAGCTGTGCCAGGGAGGACTTGAAGGAGTCCGCGTTGGCGGTGAAGGAGGCGGCCGAGGCCGGATCCAGCGACGCCAGCTTGCCCGCAATGGCATCGGCCACGCGCTCCATGGCCGGCAGGCTGTACCACACGTGCTCGTTCAGGCCGCCGTGGTCGTGTCCGCTGTGTGCGCCGGACTCCTCCGCGGGTGTTGCCGACGGGCCGGCCGTGGCATCCTCCGGGTGGGCAAGCCCGGAAATTTCGACGGCGGTCAGCACGCCTGCACTGTCGATCCTGCTGCCCTCCACCAAGGTATGGATGAAGTCGTCGTAGCCGCCGCCATTTTCGATGACCAGCTGGGACTTGGACACGGCCAGCCGGTCCTGGGCGGTCGCCTCGTACGAGTGCGGATCCTGCCCGGCGTTGTTGATGATCGAGGTGACCTTGACCTTGTCACCACCGATGGTCCGGGCAATGTCGCCGTAAACGTTCGTTGATGCCACGACGTTGATACCCTGCTCCGCGTCCGGGACCTGCGACGGTTGGCCGCTGCATGCACTGAGCAGGAGACCGACGCCTGTCACGGCGGCAAGGAAGGAGCTGGCAGTGGCTGTACGGCGCACGAAAAACCTCAGTTCACACAGGAAGGGAAGGCAACAGACACAAGCCTATACCCAAATGCGAATGATTCCTATTTAGGTTTCACGGAGACTGGTTGGACCGTGGCGCCCCTGCCTGCCCGAGGAGCGCCACGGTAAGTCAGCCTCCGTTCGGCTGCCCCAGTCGGCGAATGCCGGTGGCCTGGGTTGCATCCCGGATTTCACCGACAAGCTGTTCAATCACGTCCTCAAGGAAGAGGACGCCCCTTGTGTTGCCATCAGGGCCGATCACGCGGGCAAGGTGCGACCCGGTGCGCTGCATGACGGACATGGCTTTTTCGATCTCGTCACCCAGGGAAAGGTTGGCGAGCGAGCGGATGCGGCTTTCGGCAATCGGCAGTTCGTAACCTGATTCCGGAATGGACAGCACGTCCTTCACGTGGAGGTAGCCGTAAAGCATGTCCTCGTCATCCAGCATCGGGAACCTGGAGAAACCCGTACGGCTGACGGCTTTTTCGAACTCCACCGGGGTGGTGGAAGCCGGCAGCATGACGAGCTTTTCAAGCGGCACCATGATGTCCTGCGCCGTATGTTCGGAGAACTCGAGCGCGCCGGTGATGAGCCCGGCGTCGTCGTCCACCAAACCGTGGCGCGTGGACTCCTGCACGATCGACTGCACCTCCTCCAGTGTGAAGGAGGACGTCACCTCATCCTTGGGTTCCACCCGCATCAGCTTCAGGATGTGGTTGGCCGACCAGTTAAGGACTGAAATCACGGGGTGGACCAGGCGCGAGATGAACAGCAGCGGCGGAGCCAGGAACAGGGCTGCCTTGTCCGCCACGGAGACGGAGATGTTCTTGGGCACCATCTCGCCGAACGTCACGTGCAGGAACGTCACCAGCATCAGGGCCACTGCGAAGGCAGCGACATCAGCCACTTCCGACGGCAGGCCCACCGTCTCGATGGGAACAGCAAGAAGGTGGTGAATGGCCGGCTCGGCCACCAGCAGGATCAGCAGCGAGCAGACGGTGATTCCCAACTGCGCGCAGGCCAGCATCAGGGAGACATTCTCCATGGCGCGCAGGGTGGTCTGGGCCCGCTTGGACCCGGTGTCTGCCAACGGCTCAATCTGGCTGCGGCGGGCTGACATGATTGCGAATTCAGCAGCCACGAAAAAAGCGTTGCCCAGCAGGAGGAAGCACAGCCAGAGTATTCCGGCCCAGTCGCTCATGGCTTGCTCCTGTCATTGGCATCCTGCGCAGCCGCTTCTGCTGCTGCCGGGTGGAAGCAGATGCGGTCGATCCTGCGTCCGTCCATCCTGGTGACGCTCAGTGTTCCGCCGTTGACGGCCACCGTGTCGCCCACGACGGCGATCCTGCCCAGCTTGCTCATGACATAGCCGCCCACGGTTTCGTAGGCCGCTTCGTCGGGAACACTCAACCCCGGGATCTGTTCGGACAGTTCGTCGGGCCGGAGGAGCCCCGGGAAATACCAGTCGCCGGAGGCGCTTTGCAGGAGTCCCGGGCGGACCTTGTCGTGCTCGTCCGCCACCTCCCCCACGATCTCTTCCACCAGGTCCTCCAGGGTGGCGATGCCTGCGGTTCCGCCATATTCATCCAGAACCACGGCCAACTGCAGGTTTCCTTCCCGCAGTTCTGCCAGCAGCGCATCCAGGTGGATGGTCTCCGGCACGCGCAGCACCTCGGTCATGATGGCGCCGGCTTCGAGGTTTTGGCGGCGTTCCCACGGAACGGCAACAGCTTTCTTGATGTGCACCAGGCCGCGGATGTCATCGGCCGAGTCACCGATGACGGGGAACCGCGAGTACCCGGTCCTGCGTGCCGCATCCACCACATCGGACACCGGCTGGTCGGCGTCGATCGTCTCCAGCCGGATGCGCGGGGTCATCACGTCGGCTGCTGTCCGCGACGAGAAATTCAAGGTGCGGGCAATGAAGTTGGCGGTCCCGGCATCGAGCGTTCCCATAGCCGCGGACCGGCGAACCAGGGAAGCAAGCTCCGCCGGCGTCCGTGCTCCCGAAATTTCCTCTTTGGCTTCCAGCCCAAAGATGTGCAGGATCCTGTTGGAAAAGCCGTTGAGGACCAGGATGGCCGGCTTGAAGATCGCGGTGAAAACCAGCTGCGGCCCCGCCAGGGCGCGGCCCACGGGGAAGGCCAGCGCGATCGCCATGTTTTTCGGCACCAGCTCACCCAGGAGCATGGACAGCAGCGTCGCCAGGACCATCGCCAGGATGAGCGAGACGGACTCCACCGCCACGGAGGGAAGCCCGACGGCGGCCAGCGCCGCCTTAAGGAGGCGGCCTACTGACGGTTCCATGACGTAACCGGTGAGCAGTGTGGTCAAGGTGATTCCGAGCTGGCAACTGGACAACTGGGTCGACAGGGACTTGAGGCAGGTGAGCAGGGGCACTGCCCCCGTGTCGCCGTCGTCAATTGCCCGCTGGACAGTGGGCTGGTCCAGGGCGATGAGGGAGAATTCGACGGCAACAAAGAATCCGGTGCCGGCGATCAGCAGCAAGCCTGCTGCAAGGAGAAGCCACTCCATTCAGCATCCCGCCTGACGTGCGGAAAATGCCTCAAGCGTGCTCAATGGGAATGTTGGGAAGCTGTTTCGTCCCGGCGGAGGATGGTCGGCAGATACCGATGCCTGGTCCGTGCGGGTTGCGGCAAGCTGGGCCGTTGGCTGGTGATGGGCGCGTTGTCGGGGTTTGCCGGCTCTGTGGGCGGACTGCGCGGCGCTTCTCTTCATGCTCCGCTGACAGCGCCCAGGCCGGCACCTAGATTTACTGTCCATAAGAATTTCAGTCTACAGGAGCACCCCTTGCCGCAAGGCCCGGCCGGACGGCGGAAAACGCCCTGTTCCGGCGGCCGGAAGGAGGCGAAGTCCTGGCCCGGGGACCTGGCGGCGACACCGGACAGCCGCCATATTTCGGCCCCCGTCCGCCACATCATGATTTGGGTCACCCTTATTGGCAGTTAACACGGAATGCTCACTAGACTTGCAAAGGTCCGGGTTCAGAGGACAGAGACTGGTTCGAACGTAGTGCTGAAGCACCGGGGGGCCAAAGAGAAATCAAACTCATGGAAGAGGCGTATTTCAAGTGCCAGAGCAGCCAAGCCACCGTCTACCAGAGGAATTTGGCGGAAACGAGTGGCTCGTTGACGAACTGTACGAGCAGTACCAACAGGACAAGAATGCAGTGGACGCCAAGTGGTGGCCCCTGTTTGAATCCTTCGACTCGGGCAACGGTTCATCTTCCAACGGAAATTCCGCGCACGCCGTCAACCCTCCCACCCGGGAACTCCCTGTCGTAAAAACGGCTCCCGCAGCACCGGCACCGTCGCCGGCAGCTGCCCCTCCCACTCCCCCGGCCGCACCGGCCGCCGCTGCCCCTGCAGCAGCCCCCGCGCCCGTCAAGAAGGCCCCCGCAACCGAAGCGCGCGATGGCGGCAAGAAGACCGAAGCCGGCACCGGCTCGCAGCCCATCCCGGCCCAGCTGCCCAAGAACGTTAAGGCGCCCACGGCTCCCGAGGAAGACGTCGTCTCCGTCCTCCGCGGCCCGGCCAAGGCCATCGCCACCAACATGGTGACCAGCCTCCAGGTGCCCACCGCCACCAGCGTCCGCGCCATTCCCGCCAAGCTGCTCATCGACAACCGCGTGGTCATCAACTCCAACCTGGCCCGTGCCCGCGGCGGCAAGGTGTCCTTCACCCACCTCATCGGCTACGCCGTGATCCGGGCCCTGTCCCAGTTCCCGTCGATGAACGTGTACTACGACGAGGTGGACGGCAAGCCTGTCGCGGTCCAGCCGGCCCACGTCAACTTCGGCATCGCCATCGACATGCCCAAGCCCGACGGCACCCGCCTGCTCATGGTCCCGAACATCAAGAAGGCTGAGACCCTCAACTTCGCCGAGTTCTGGCACACCTACGAGGACCTCATCAAGCGCGCCCGCAACGGCAAGCTCACCGCTGAGGACCACCAGGGCACCACCGTGTCCCTGACCAACCCCGGCGGCATCGGCACCGTGCACTCGGTACCGCGTCTTTCCAAGGGCCAGGCGGCCATCATCGGCGTCGGCGCCCTCGACTACCCCGCCGAGTTCCAGGGCGCCAGCGAGAAGATCATCGCCCAGAACGCCATCAGCAAGGTCCTCACCCTGACCTCGACCTACGACCACCGGGTCATCCAGGGCGCCGGCAGCGGCGAGTTCCTGAAGCTGGTCCACCAGCTCCTGCTGGGTGCCCAGAACTTCTACGACGAGATCTTCGAAGCCCTGCGCATCCCCTACGAGCCTGTCCGCTGGAGCCCCGACCTGCAGGTCGACCCCGCTGACGAGATCAACAAGGTGGCCCGGATCCAGCAGCTGATCCACTCCTTCCGCGTGCGCGGCCACCTGATGGCCGACACCGATCCGCTGGAATACGTGCAGCGCAAGCACCCGGACCTTGACGTCCTCACCTACGGCCTGACCCTCTGGGACCTGGACCGAGAATGGCCCACCGGCGGTTTCGGCGGCAAGCCGATGCTGAAGTTCCGCGACATCCTGGGGGTCCTGCGCGATGCCTACTGCCGCACCACCGGCATCGAATACATGCACATCCAGGAACCTGCCGAGCGCAAGTGGTTCCAGGACCAACTGGAGCACCCCTACTCCAAGCCCAGCCGGGAAGAGCAGCTGCGGATCGTCTCCAAGCTGAACGCTGCCGAGGCCTTTGAGACGTTCCTGCAGACCAAGTTCGTGGGCCAGAAGCGCTTCTCCCTTGAGGGCGGCGAGTCCCTGATCCCACTGTTGGACGCGATCATGTCCGATGCAGCCGACGACGGCCTGGACGAGGTCGCCATCGGTATGGCCCACCGCGGCCGCCTCAACGTCCTGACCAACATTGCCGGCAAGACCTACGCCCAGGTCTTCCGCGAATTCGAGGGCACGCAGGACCCCCGCTCCGTCCAGGGCTCCGGCGACGTCAAGTACCACCTGGGCACCGAAGGCACGTTCACCTCGGACAACGGCAAGGAAACCAAGGTCTACCTCGCCGCCAACCCGTCGCACCTGGAAGCCGTGGACTCCGTCCTTGAGGGCATCGTCCGGGCCAAGCAGGACCGGCTGGACCAGGGCGAATCATTCCCCGTCCTGCCCATCATGGTGCACGGTGACGCAGCCTTCGCCGGACAGGGTGTTGTGGCCGAAACCCTCAACCTGTCCCAGCTCCGCGGCTACCGCACCGGCGGCACCATCCACATCGTGGTCAACAACCAGGTGGGCTTCACCACCGCCCCGTCGTCCTCGCGTTCGTCCACGTACTCCACGGACGTTGCCAAGATGATCCAGGCACCGGTATTCCACGTGAACGGCGACGACCCCGAGGCCGTTGTCCGCATCGGCCAGCTTGCCTACGAGTTCCGGCAGCGCTTCCACAAGGACGTTGTCATCGACATGGTCTGCTACCGCCGCCGGGGCCACAACGAGGGTGACGACCCCTCGATGACCCAGCCGCTGATGTACAACCTGATCGAAGCCAAGCGCTCCGTCCGCAAGCTGTACACCGAGTCGCTCATTGGCCGCGGGGACATCACCGAGGAAGAAGCCGAGCAGCTGCTCCGCGACTACCAGGAACGGCTGGAGCGGGTCTTCGCTGAGACCCACGCCGCCCAGACCTCACCGATTCCGATCGTCACCGCGGATTCCGCCGCCGTGTCCGACATCGAACGGCCCAAGGCCCAGCAGTCCGATTCCAGCGTCAACGCGCCGGCCTCCACGGCCATCAGCGCCGAGACCCTGGCCCGGATCGGCAAGGCCCACGTCGAGATCCCCGAGGGCTTCACCGTCCACCCCAAGCTGAAGCAGCTGCTCGAAAAGCGCGAGCAGATGTCCCGCCAGGGCGGCATCGACTGGGGCTTCGGCGAGATCGCGGCCTTCGGGTCCCTGATCATGGAAGGCGTCCCCGTGCGCCTGGCCGGCCAGGACTCCCGCCGCGGAACGTTCGTCCAGCGCCACGCCGTCTTCCACGACCGCGCCAACGGCAAGGAATGGCTGCCCCTGGGCAACCTCTCTGATGACCAGGCCAAGCTGTGGATCTACGACTCCCTGCTGTCCGAATATGCGGCCATGGGCTTCGAGTACGGCTACTCCGTGGAGCGTCCGGATGCCCTGGTCCTCTGGGAGGCCCAGTTCGGTGACTTCGTCAACGGTGCACAGACCATCATCGACGAGTTCATCTCCTCCGCAGAGCAGAAGTGGGGACAGCGCTCCTCGCTGGTCCTGATGCTGCCGCACGGCTACGAAGGCCAGGGCCCGGACCACTCCTCGGCAAGGATCGAGCGCTTCCTGCAGCTGTGCGCGGAGGACAACATGATCGTGGCCAACCCAACCACGGCCGCCTCGCACTTCCACCTGCTGCGCCGGCAGGCTTACAGCCGCCCACGGAAGCCCTTGATCATCTTCACACCGAAGCAGCTGCTGCGCCTGAAGGCCGCCGCCTCGTCGGTGGAGGACTTCACCAACGGCACGTTCCGCCCGGTGATCGGCGAGCATGAGCAGCTGCCGGCCACCGCCGTCGAGCGCGTCCTCCTGGTTTCCGGCCGCCTGTACTACGATCTCCTGTCCACCCGGCAGAAGACCGGCGACCAGACCACTGCCATCGTCCGCGTGGAGCAGCTGTACCCGCTGCCGCACCAGGAGATCGCTGCGGAACTCGCCAAGTACCCCAACGCCGAGGTGGTGTGGGCCCAGGACGAGCCTGCAAACCAGGGACCATGGCCGTTCATCGGCCTGAACCTGCCGGAGATTCTCGACCGCCGCGTCCGCCTGGTGTCCCGGCCGGCCTCTGCCTCCACGGCCGCCGGTTCCATGAAGCGCCACGCTGCGGAACAGGATGCGCTCCTGAAGCAGGCATTTGACAGGAAGTAAGCAGTAAGGCTGCCCGGCCGGACGTCGAAATACCAGACTCCGGCCGGGCAGTTCTGTTTAATGGATGGACAGCGCCGCCTTCAACCTCCGCAGCCGCGGCGGCGACGGCGGCAGATGCCGTCCGAAGTAGACCCGTACCGAAGTAAAGAGGAACGCGTGGAAGACAGGAAGCTGCGGATCGCAGCTGTAGGAGATGAACTGCTGGCCGGACTCGGCGATCCCCGGGCGCTTGGCTGGCTGGGCCGGGTGTTGGCCCGCACTCCCCAGGACGGCATGCTGCTGGAAAGCTACGCGCTCCCCTGCCCCCAGGAAGGCACTGAGGGGCTGGCGGCGCGGTGGCTGGACGAAGCAGGCCGCCGCTTCAGCGCCCAAGCGGAGAATCGGCTCGTCATAGGCCTGTCCGGACGCGATATCGAGTTTGGCCTGTCCACGGCACGGAGCAGGCTGAACCTGGCCAACATCCTGGATTCGGCTTCCCAGAACCGGATCGAGGTTTTCGTGGTGGGACCGCCCCCCACTCTCGATCCGGCCCAGAACCGGCGCCTTGACGAGCTGAACACCGCCTTCGCAGATGTCACGACCCGCCGCAAGCACCTCTACGTCGACACCTTCTCACCCCTCCTGAACCACGAACAGTGGCGCCAGGACCTGGCCGCCAACGGCGGCACACCCGGTCAGGCCGGATATGGCCTCATGGCGTGGCTGGTTCTGCACCGCGGCTGGTTCCAGTGGCTGGGCCTGGAAGCACCGCAGTAGGCTTCGAGATATATCTTGACCCGGTCCGCCTGCGGCGATAAGTTGTAGTGGCAACGCGATATATCGTCTTTTGGAGGGACCGTGGCTGAGGAAACCTGGACTGTCGAGAGCCCGCAGACCATCGTCGTAGGAGACGTGGCGTCCCTGAAGCTGGGGATGGTACGCGGCAGCTTCCGCGTCGTGGCGCATGCCGAACCTGTGGTCCGGATTGAGGTGTCCGAGGTCCACGGCGACCCCGTCGCCGTCTCCCTCAGTGGCGGCAGGCTGGAGGTCCGGCACCAGCTGCACGGCGCGCAGGGGTGGTTCAAGAACCTCATGGAGACGGTCAATCACAACAGCGGGAATTCCGCCGTCATCACCGTTGCCGTTCCTGGCGGCACAGAGGTCGAAGCGGGAACTGTCAGCGGCGACGGCCTGGTCTCCGGCACCTCCGCCCACGTCCGCCTCAACACCGTCTCCGGCACGGTGGCAGCAGAGGGCACGTCCGGCGAACTCCAGGTCAACACCATCAGCGGAAGCGTGGCTGTCCGGGACCACCGCGGCGTACTCACCGCCAAAAGCGTCTCCGGTGAGGTTACTGCGTCCGGCCACTTCACCAATGTGCGCACCAACACGGTCAGCGGCCACCTCAGCTTCGACCTGCTCGATTTCACCCGGGATTTCGGCTCCAACTCGGTTTCCGGGGACCTCACCATCCGGCTGCCCCATGACGTAGGCGTGGACATTGTGGCCAAGTCGGCCGGCGGTGCGGTGGTTCTGGACGGACAGCAGTGCCTCCTGGCCAACGGCAAGGTGGAGACCATCGCCGGGCCGGATGGCCAATTGATGCTGGTGCGGACCAACTCGGTGTCGGGCAAGACCTCCATCTTCCACGCTCCGGCATCCGTTGACGGCGGCGAAACGGAACGCTGATGCCGCCCGTCTTCGCACACGGTGCGTTGCGCCTCTACCTCCTGGCCCTGCTCGAGAGCGGGCCCAAACACGGATACCAACTCATCAAGGCGCTCCGGGACCGGTTTGGCGGGACCTATGCACCCAGCGCCGGGACCATCTACCCGAGGCTGGGCAAGCTCGAGGAGGACGGCCTGGTGTCCACTGAGCAGGCCGGGCGCCGCACCAACTACCACATCACCCCCGAGGGCCTCGCAGAGCTGGACCGGCGCCGGGATGACCTGGCGGGCGTGGAGAACGGCATTGCAGCCTCGGTGCAACGGCGTGACGTGGAGTTGATGCTGCAGCATTTCGGTGACGACCTCCGTGCAGAACTGCGCCGGTACGCCCTGCGCGAGCCCATAGGCCCGGTGACCCTGGAAACTGTCCGTACTGTCCTGGAAGACGCCCGGGCAGCCATCCGCAGCACCCTGCGGCATTAGGGCATGACCTGCAGGCACTTCCGCAGGTCATTCGCCGTTTCCCGGTTCGCGGGGCGCCACATCATGTGGGAGACTGGAGGGCAGCTCTTTTGAGTACCAACAGTAAGGAGGCCAGCTATGAGCAAGCGTGCACGCAAGCGTCGTGACCGTAAGCGTGGCGGCGCGAACCACGGGAAGCGCCCCAACACCTAGGCAAATGCCAGGAACACGGTTCAAGCGAAGGACCCCGCAAGCCATTCGGCTTACGGGGTCCTTTGCTGTCTGCGGCCCTGATCCGGAGGCCGGCGCTTTATGCCTATGCCTCCACGGGACGGATCGCGTGGATCCTGTCCAGGATGGCGTTCTTCAGGTTATCCGGAGCGGACTCCTTGCACGAGCGCTTGACCATGTTGCGGATGACGCACTCGAGGTCGTACTGCTGGGTGCACTCAGGGCACTCATCCAGGTGGTTCTTGATCTCGGTCAAGTCCTCGCGGGTCAGCGCCCCGTCAAGGTATTCGTAGATGCGTTGCATCCGGGTGTCGTCGCAGTCGCCCAATCCCTGGCAATCGCTCATTTCCTGTTCTCCTGTGCTTTGCTTCCTGCCGCTTCCGACGTATCCACGGCTGTTTTGAATCCCCGCTCGGCGGCGTATTCCGCGAGCATGTCCCGCAACATTCGCCGGCCGCGGTGGAGCCGGGACATCACGGTGCCGATGGGCGTGTTCATGATGTCTGAGATTTCCTTGTAGGCGAAGCCCTCCACGTCAGCGAAATAGACCGCCAGGCGGAATTCCTCAGGGATATCCTGCAGCGCCCGCTTTACGTCCGAGTCCGGGAGGTGGTCCAATGCCTCGGCCTCGGCGGACCGCAGTCCGCTCGAGGTGTGCGACTCCGCCCGCGCCAGCTGCCAGTCCTCAATGCTGTCCGAGTTGGACTGCAAGGGCTCACGCTGCCGCTTGCGGTACAGGTTGATGTACGTGTTGGTGAGGATCCGGTACAGCCACGCCTTCAGGTTGGTTCCCGGCTTGTACTGGTGGAACGCCGAAAAGGCCTTGGTGTAGGCCTCCTGGACCAGGTCCTCCGCGTCCGACGGGTTCCGTGCCATGCGCATCGCAGCCGAATACAGCTGGTCCACGTACTGCATGGCGTCCCGCTCGAAGCGAAGGCGGCGCTGCTCCATGGTCTCCGCGGAGACATCCAGTTCGGTACTGTCATTTGCGTCGGTGTCGGCGGCCCGGGAACCAGGACCATCCTGACCGGACGGGAGAGGCGCGGCTCCCGCCTTGCCGTTCACTTCGGCGGGGGTGGCCTCATACATGGCCGCGGCGGCCGGATCCAAGGTGCTCATTGCCTTCAAGTCTACTGTCCGGCTTCCCGCCCGGGGCATGCCGTACTCCAGCGGCTCCGCGGCAAGAGTATCCAATGCCACCGGCCCCGCCGGTCTGGTTTCGTCCAACACCTTCCCCAAGGCCCAACTCCGCTCTGTATCGGGTGAATGATCGCCTGGGTCCCTGTCACGGACCCGACATCGATAACCGCCCTCAGCGGGCAAATATTCCCCAAAAGTGCAAGACTAGGACCGACTCCGCCGCTTGCCGCGGCTCGTCCATCCAGGAGGAAATTCATGTCCTTTGTCCGCACGCTCGCCCGGCCCATGCTTGCCTCCAGTTTCGTTCTTGCCGGACTGGATAAGCTCAAGAACTCCGACGACACCGCCCAGCAGCTCTCGCCGCTCCTGCGTAAGGCGGCGGCTTCGCTCCCCTTCCAGGCGAGCGAGAAGACGCTGGCGCGCGTCATCGGCGGAACCCAGGTGGGAGCGGGCGTCCTGTTCGGCCTTGGCAAGTTCTCCAGGCTTTCAGCCGGCCTCCTGACCGTGATTTCGCTGCTTAACACCTTTGTTGAGTGGCGTAGTGCGGATATCAGCAGCAAGGAAGGGCGGGAAAACCGCCGGAACCAGCTGCTCAAGAACCTCTCGCTGAGCGGCGGCGCGCTGCTGGCCTCGGTGGACACAGCGGGCAAGCCGGGCCTGGCCTGGCGTGCCGAACACCTGGCCGCCGATGCCCGCAGGAATGCCTCGCACCTTGCTGCCGACGCGCGCCGGACCACCACCAAGAAGCTGAACAAGGCGGACAAAGCCGTACGCCGCGCCGTACACGCCACGGGAGCATAAGCACGAATGACCGCAACAGCTGCCACCCGGGACGGGTCCGGAACACCTGTCGAGCACTGGGCCGCACCCTTTGCGTCCCGGCCCGTCGATGCCACCGTGACGGTTCCGGGATCAAAGTCCCTGACCAACAGGTACTTGGTCCTGGCCGCCTTGGCGGACGGCCCGTCCCGGCTGCGCACACCCCTGCACTCCAGGGATTCGGCACTGATGGTCGATGCGCTCCGGCAGTTGGGCGCCACTATCACGGAAGTGCCGGGGGACGGCGACTTTGGCCCTGACCTGGAAGTGGTTCCGCTGCCGGCAGCGGCTGAGGCGTCCCTGACCAGAATCGACTGCGGGCTGGCGGGCACGGTCATGCGGTTCGTTCCACCGCTGGCGGCGCTCCGCAACGGAACCAGCGTCTTCGACGGCGACCCGCACGCCCGGAAGCGCCCCATGGGAACCATCATCGAGGCGATTAAGGCCCTCGGTGTGGCCGTTGCCTCCGAAGACGGCTCCGCGGCGTCGTCGCTCCCGTTCGTGGTGGAAGGCAAGGGCGCGGTGCGGGGCGGCCATCTGGTGATCGACGCCAGCGCGTCGTCCCAGTTCGTCTCCGCCCTCCTCCTGGTGGGGGCGAGGTTCGACGAGGGCCTGCACCTGGAGCACGTGGGAAAGCCGGTGCCGAGCCTGGACCACATCAACATGACCGTGGCTGTCCTGCGCGGCGCCGGCGTGTCCGTGGACGACTCCGTTCCCAACCACTGGGTGGTGGCACCCGGGCCAATCCGTGCCTTCGACCAGCGGATCGAACAGGACCTTTCCAACGCCGGACCGTTCCTGGCGGCCGCCCTGGCCTCGAAGGGAACAGTTCGGATTCCCAACTGGCCGGCGGATACCCAGCAGGTGGGAGACCTGTGGCGCGAGATTCTCGTGAAAATGGGCGCACACGTCACCCTGTCCGACGGCGTCCTGACTGTCACCGGCGGCCCGGAGATCAAGGGCGGCGACTTCGCGGACACCAGCGAGCTTGCCCCCACCGTCGCAGCCCTGTGCGCGCTGGCCACGCGCCCATCCCGGCTCACCGGGATCGCCCACCTGCGCGGACACGAGACGGACAGGCTCGCTGCATTGGTGGCGGAAATCAACCGGCTCGGCGGGGACGCAGAGGAAACCAGCGACGGCCTGCTGATCCGGCCCGCCGCGCTGCACGCCGGCGTCGTCCGCAGCTACGCGGACCATCGAATGGCCACTGCCGGCGCCATCCTGGGCCTGGCAGTGGAGGGCGTACAGGTGGAGGACATCGCCACCACCGCCAAAACCATGCCCGATTTCCCCCAGCTGTGGGCAGGCATGCTGGCCCAGGACGCCGCTGCGGCATCCGGACCGGAGGAGCCCAGCGGTGGCACGGCGCACTGACTCCTGGGACGAGTCCGACGTCCGTATCAGGCCCAACAAGAAGGGCTCCAGGCCCCGCACCAAGGACCGTCCCAGCCACGACGATGCGGTCACCGGACGGATCATCACGGTGGACCGGGGGCGGTACACCGCAGTCGTGGGTGAGGACTCGAACAACGAACGCGTGGTCATTGCGGCACGCGCCCGCGAACTTCGCCGCTCGCCGGTGGTTGCCGGCGACTTCGTCTCGCTCGTGGGGGACGTCTCCGGGGCACCGGACACGCTGGCGCGGCTGGTGAAGATCCAGGACCGCAAAACGCTCCTGCGGCGCAGCGCCGACGACACGGATCCAATCGAACGTGCCGTGGTGGCCAACGCGGACCAGCTGGTGATCGTGGTGGCGGCCGCCAATCCGGAGCCGCGGACCGGATTCATCGACCGTGCCTTGGTGGCTGCGTACGACGCCGGTATCGAGCCGATCCTGCTGGTCACCAAGGCCGACGTCAAGGATCCAGTGGAACTGCTGTCCAACTACACCCACCTGGATTTCCCGGTGATCATCAGCCGGACCGCTGACGCCCAGGCCTCCGGGATCGACGCGCGCTCCGACGACGGCCTCTCGGCCCGGCTGGACAGCACCGCGGTGGCAGCCCTCCGCGCCCACCTGGGCGGCAAGGTCACCGTCATGCTCGGGCACTCAGGCGTGGGCAAGTCCACCATGGTGAACGCGCTGACTGGGGCCGAGCGGGCCACCGGCGGAGTGAATGCCGTAACGGGAAGGGGCCGGCACACGTCGTCCTCTGCCCTGGCGCTGCGCCTCGCGGACGCTCCGGCCGGCAGCTGGATCATCGATACTCCGGGCATCCGGTCCTTCGGCCTCGCCCACGTGGACCCTGACCGGATCCTGCGCTCCTTCCCGGACCTCTCCCCCGGCATCGAGAACTGCGAACGGGGCTGCAAGCACACGGCAATTGCAGTGAACTGCGGCCTCGACGACTGGGTGGCGGGCGGACACGCAGGTCCCACCGGTCCCGCCCGGTTGGCGTCGCTGCGGCGGCTGCTCGGCACGGATCCAAGGTTGGAAGCACAGGAAACCAAGGAGCTCGGCAGCGTCAACTGACGCGTTCTCCCCGGCAGAAGCGTGCGCAGACTGTAGTTTGGAACCATGATCCAACCCGCTTCGAGCTACAACGATGACCTGCGCCTGGCACATGTCCTGGCCGACTCCGTGGATGACCAGACCATGAGCCGCTTCAAGGCCCTGGACCTCCACGTCGAGACCAAGCCGGACCTGACGCCGGTCACCGATGCGGACAAGGCCGCCGAAGAAGCCATCCGCGGCCAGCTCTCGCGTTCCCGCCCCCGGGACGCGGTCCTGGGCGAGGAGTTCGGCAGCACGGGACACGGGTCGCGGCGCTGGATCATCGACCCCATTGACGGGACCAAGAACTTCGTCCGCGGCGTTCCGGTCTGGGCTACCCTGATCGCCCTCGTCGACGAGGGCGAACCGGTGGTGGGCGTGGTCAGCGCCCCGGCCCTGGGCAAGCGCTGGTGGGCGGCAAAGGGTATGGGCGCATACATGGGCAGGTCCCTGGCAGCTGCCACCCGGCTCCGCGTCTCCAACGTCTCGACACTCTCGGACGCCTCCCTCTCCTACTCCAGCCTCACGGGCTGGAAGGAACGGGGAAACCTTGACGAGTTCCTGGGCCTCACTGAGGACGTGTGGCGGACCCGCGCCTTTGGGGATTTCTGGTCGTACTGCATGGTGGCGGAGGGGTCCGTTGACATCGCCTGCGAACCGGAACTGAACCTCTACGACATGGCCGCCCTGGTGCCGATCGTCGTGGAGGCCGGCGGCCGCTTCACGTCGCTGGAAGGCGAGGACGGCCCCTTCGGCGGGAACGCGCTGGCCACCAACTCGATCCTGCACTCAGAGGTATTGCACCGCCTGAACCCTTATTTGGACGATTTGCTGTAACGGTTGGCTTTTCCCCGAAAAAACGAATAAAGCAGCGGCGGACACCTCCATGCGGGGGTGTCCGCCGCCGTTTATTCGAATTCGCGTAACAAACCGCTTAACAATCGCTGCTGGTTCAGTCCTGCCAGCCGCATGTCCTACGCTTTATCCAGGTCACGAGTGCCAGCGCTAAACCCCGGTTTGCTGGCCGGCAACCCTCCATTCGCGGTGGGGTGCCCCGGGTGACGACCAGGCCGGTCCGGAGCGGATGCGGCAAGCGCGGATTCCACTATGCCGGAGTCCTGTATTCAAGTGAGGTCTCTGTGACAACTGCCACCGTCTCCCCCCAGCCCGTCAGCACCGAAGCGGCAGTTGCTGAACGGCATGCCGTTGCCGGCCGGCCCCTCGTGGCAGTCACCGGAGCCGAGATCCAGGCGCCGCTGATCACCGGCGGCCACGTGCGGTACGCAAACCTGGATTACGGCGCCTCCGCCCCGGCACTCTCCGTGGTGTCCGCCTACCTGAACGAAATCCTGCCCTACTACGCCAGCGTCCACCGGGGGGCAGGATACGCCTCCCAGATCAGCACGTCTGTCTACGAGAACGCGCGCACCATCGTCCGCGATTTCGTCGGCGGCCGCCCGGACGACTCGGTCATTTTCACCCGCAACACCACGGACTCGCTGAACCTCCTGGCAGGTTGCCTCCCAGTCACCGATGGCCGCCCTGACGGCGATGTCCTCTACCTGGACATCGAACACCACGCGAACCTGCTGCCGTGGCAGGGCGTGCCCCACCGCAGCATCGTGGCCGCGGAGACGATCACCGGCACCCTCGACGCCGTCCGCGCGGAGCTGGAGCAGGGCGGGGTCAGCCTGCTGGCCGTCACTGGCGCTTCAAACGTCACCGGCGAGATCCTTCCCGTCCGCGCCCTGGCCGCGCTGGCCCACCAGCACGGCGCACGGATCGTGGTGGATGCGGCCCAGCTGGCACCGCACCGCCGGGTGGACATCAGCACGGATGACATCGACTACCTCGCGTTTTCCGGCCACAAGCTTTACGCACCGTTCGGCGCCGGCGTCCTGGTGGGACGGCCTGACTGGCTGGACGCGGGCGTCCCGCACCTTGCCGGCGGCGGCGCAGTCAAGGAAGCAAGGCTCGACGGCGTCAGCTGGGCCAACGGCCCGGCCCGCCATGAGGGGGGCTCGCCGAACGTCCTCGGAGCCGCCACGCTGGCCCGCGCCACCCAGGTCATTGCTGAGCTCGACCAGGACCGGTGGCACGCCCACGAAGCCGCTATCCGCTCCTTCCTGGTGGAGGGCCTGCAGGACATCGACGGCGTTACCGTGCACCAGATCTTCAAGGACAGCAACCCGGAATCGGACACCATCGGCGTGGTCAACTTCTCCGTGGAGGGCTACGACGCGGGGCTGGTGGCCGCCTACCTCGCCGCCGAGCACGGCGTGGGCCTGCGCGATGGACGCTTCTGCGCCCATCCCCTGCTGAAGCGCCTTGGCCTGCCGTCCGGTTCGCTCCGCGCAAGTTTTGGCGTCGGCTCACGGCTGGAGGATGCCGAACGCCTCCTCGCCGGTATCCGTGCGCTGCGCAGCAACGGGCTGGGCTGGGACTACGTGGTGGACGCCGGGCGCTGGGTCCCCGCCAACGACTTCCGCACCTACCCGCACTGGGCGCCCAACACGCCGGGAACGGCCGGCGCGGCCCCCTGCATCGACGACTGAGCAGCTGCAGCAAAGAGGGCGCCCCTTGGGGCACCAGCCGGTGACCGTCCGTGCGGTACATTCGAGAGACGTCCACATCGGCAGCACACGAAGGAGGCCACGCGTGGTTCGGGGTGGCCCCAGGCTCGATCACGGGCGGCGCCGGGAGCTTGGCCAGAGCTTCCAGGACGGCGGCGGGCACTACCACCGCGTCCGCCCCAGATATCCGGAAGACTCGGTCCGCTGGCTGGTGCCCACCAGCGCCCATGAGGCACTGGACGTTGGCGCGGGTACCGGAAAGTTCACCTCCTTGCTGCTGGACCTGGGCCTGGACGTCACCGCAGTCGACCCCTCCGCGGACATGCTCGCCCAGCTGAAGACCCACTGCCCGGGCGTTGCAGCCGTGGCGGGCACCGCCGAGGTGACCGGCCTTCCCAGCGCCAGCTTCGACGTCGTAACCGTTGCCCAGGCGTGGCACTGGTGCGACCCGCTGGCCGCAAGTACCGAACTCGCCCGGGTGCTGCGCCCGCATGGAACCCTTGGCCTGGTGTGGAACCAGCTGGACACCTCCGTGCCCTGGGTACACCGCCTTTCCCGGATCATGCACGCAGGTGACGTGTACCGGCCTGGCCACAAACCCGTCATGGGGCCTGAATTCCAAGGTCTCGAGGGACACGTCAGCCACTGGCAGGACACTGTGACGACCACGGACCTGATGGAGCTCACCAAGTCACGCAGCTACTACCTGCGCGCCAACGAGGCAACGAGGGCCAAGGTCCTGGCCAACCTGGACTGGTACCTGCACGAGCACCTTGCCTACGCCCCGGACCAGCAGATCGACCTTCCCTACCTCACGCTCGCCTGGCGCGCGGTCAAGGCATGACCAGTGCAGCGGACTCTGCCGCCGCGGCCCAACCGGTAGGCTTGAACCTGTGAAGACCAGCGCGCCCTCCTCCTCGATCGAGGACTACGTCAAGGTCATCTATTCGTTCACGGAATGGCAGGACAAGCCCATCACGTCCTCGCAGCTGGCACAGCGGCTGGGCGTAGCCAATTCCTCGGTTTCGGAGATGGTCCGCAAGCTCAAGGACCAGGGCCTTGTGGACCACAAGCCGTACAGCGCCGTCACCCTCACCGAGGCCGGCCTGCGGCTGGCCCTGGCCATGGTCCGCCGCCACCGGCTGATCGAGACCTACCTTGTCCAGCGCCTTGGCTACAGCTGGGACGAGGTCCACGATGAAGCTGAACAGCTGGAGCACGCGGTCTCGGACACGTTCATTGAACGCGTCGCGGCGAAGCTCGGGGACCCTAAGCGGGACCCGCACGGCGACCCCATCCCCACCGCCGACGGCCAGGTACTGATGCCGCGCGCCCACCTGCTCGCCGAACTGGACGAAGGCCACAGCGGCCGGATCACCCGGATCAGCGATGACAACCCAGAGCTGCTGCGGTACCTCGCCGCCCAGGACATCGACCTCGATGCCGAGGTGGAGGTGGTGGGACGGCGCCCGTTTGGCGGCCCCATGGTGGTGCGGATCGGCAGTTCGGGCACGCCCCGGGACTACGACCTGGCCGATGAAATCGCCTCAGCGCTGTGGGTCTCCAGCGACACCCCGCACCCGGGCTGCGTCCTGGGCGGATCCTGACGTGGCGATGCCCACCGGCTCGGCGTGGCTGGCCGTGGCCGCCGGCGGGCTGATCGGCAGCGAACTGCGGTACGGGCTGGGGCTGGCATTCCCGGACGCACCCGGCTCCCTCCCCTGGGCCACGCTGGCCATCAACATCAGCGGCAGTTTCGTCCTGGCGGCCCTGACCACAGTCTGGATGGCCCGCCCGCACACGGCATTCTGGCTGCGGGCAGCGGTGGGACCCGGCCTGCTGGGCTCCTTCACCACCTTCTCGGCAGTCATCTACGCCTCGGACCAGCTGGCGCGCGCCTCCGCCCACCCCGTATGGATCACCTATCTGGGCCTGTCCCTGGTCCTCGGCCTGGCGGCCGCCGGCGCCGGGTGGCGGACCGGCAGGTTCCTCTCGCGCAGCCGGGATGGCCGGCCATGATCGCTGCGGCCCTGGTGGGGGTATTTGGCGTGGCCGGCGCCCTCCTGCGGTTCGGGGTGGACAGCTGGTTTGCGCACCACAGCAGCATCCGAAGCGTCCGCACGGACGGCCGCGGAGCCCTGCACTGGCCCTGGGCCACCCTGGTGGTCAATGTGGTGGGGTGCTTCGTCATCGGGCTCTCCCACGGCCTGACCATCGGGCTGGGACTGGGCACCGAATGGCAGCTGGGTCTGGCCACCGGCCTGGCCGGAGGGCTCACCACTTTCAGTTCCTGGACCACGGCCACCATCCGCCTGCTCAGCGAAGCACGGTTCGGCTCGGCGGTGCTGAACGTGGCGGTCAACCTTGCGTTGGGCTTTGCTGCCGCGGCCGCGGGCATCGCCCTGGTCGGCTGAATTCCTGAGCCAGGCTCCAGCCCGGCCCGGCCCGGCCAGGCGATTTGGCCGCCTCCCGTATGGTTGAAGGTGATGATCAGCAGACGCGACGCGGCAATAACCCTTGATGTTCCCCTTGAAATGGCACAGCGCCATGGCCTGCCCAAGTGGATGACGGAGGCCGAGCTCCGTGCCATCCTGGACAATCCCCCGCCCTGGCTGGTGCAGTCGCGCGCCAACCGGACGGGAAAGCGGCCCGTCTGGGTGCACTTGGAATGCGCCGTCTGTGGCTATGAGGAAGCGGCGCGGCCCAA
This sequence comes from Arthrobacter sp. E44, assembly GCF_041877125.1. NCBI lineage: Bacteria > Bacillati > Actinomycetota > Actinomycetes > Micrococcales > Micrococcaceae > Arthrobacter > Arthrobacter sp. E44. The sequence goes on along the minus strand of NZ_JBHDJA010000001.1, from coordinate 287,597 downwards.
GAAGTGGTGGCCCGACTTTACGTACGTGGTGTGCGGACACCACGCCCCAGCGGAGGTTCCGCCTGTCCGCGCCGGCCACGTCCGCAGCGAGTACGACGGCGTGGGGACCCGTTTCGTGGGCATCGCGGACGTGGAAGCGCCCCCGGTTCGTCCGTAGGTCACCGGGCGTTGCCTGCCCAGGGTGCCTGACCGCCGTCGAACCTTAAGCCGTGCCGTTTCCCGTCATTTCCTCCGGAACAGCGGTGAGGTGCAGTTCGGCGCCGTCGCGCAGCACTGCCACGTCGAGCGGCTGGCCGATGGCGTCCGCAAACAGGAGCCGCTGCAGGCTCTCGGCGTTGTTCACGGCGCGGCCACCCGCCGTGATGATGATGTCCCCTGCGGACAGGCCCGCCTTGTCCGCGGGCGAACCGGGCAGCACCTCCACGACACGAAGTCCTTCGCGCAGCCCGGTCCGGATCACCGCACTGGGTGTGAGCTGGATGGGAGTGCTGACCAGGCCAAGGTAGGCGCGGCGCACCCGTCCGTCCGCCAGCAGCGCGGAAATGATCCTGCGGGTGGTGGCGTTGATGGGGATGGCCAGTCCCAGGCCGGCGCCCGCCACCGCGGTGTTGATGCCCACGATCCTGGCATGGGTGTCCGCGAGCGCACCGCCGGAGTTTCCGGGGTTCAGGGCCGCGTCCGTCTGGATGACGTCCTCGATGACACGCCTGTTACCGCCTGACCAGACAGGTATGGCACGGCCCAGGCCGCTGACCACCCCTGCGGTCACGGAACCTGCCAGACCCAGGGGGTTCCCCACCGCCACCACAAGCTGCCCCACACGCAGGGTCTCCGCCGCGCCAAACACGGCGGGCCGGACCTTGGGCCGGGAACCGTGGACCACCGCGAGATCGGACAGGGGGTCTGCGCCCACCAGCTCGAGTTCCATCCTGGTGCCGTCGCCAAAGACAGCGTAGCCCTGCCGGGTACCGGCCACGACGTGCGAATTCGTGAGCAGGTAGCCGTCCTCCGTGAAAAGTACGGCCGAGCCCGCTCCCACCCTGACCCGGCCATTACGGCGCTGGGCAGTCATCTCGATCGCCGCCACATGCGGGGTCACCGCAGCCGCTACCCGCATGACGGTCCGGGAATAAGCATCCAGAACGTCGTCGTCCTCCGGTTGCTGGGGTTCCGGCGCCTGCTCCACGGCGCACCTCCTGCCTGCGTTTCCGCCCTGATCCGCCATCGTCCGTTTTATACGCTTGTGGCGGTGGTTTGCCCTGTTGGGGCCTTATAGAAGAAAACGACGGCCGGCGCATCTCCAGTCCCGGCTTCGCTACGCCTTGGGTGAACCGCCACCCGTGCGCGGCTGCTGTCCAGGCCCTAGGATCGGTACCATGACTGATTCCCCTGCAGGATCTCAAACAGAAATCCTGCCCGCCGATGAGTGCTGGAAGTATCTTCGGTCGTCCTACATCGGCAGGCTGGCGGTCATCAACGGTGACGTTCCGGAGATCTTTCCCGTGAATTTCTCCGTGACTGGGGAAACGCTGGTCTTCCGCACCGCACCGGGCACGAAGCTCCGCGCGCTGCTCAGCGGTGCAGTTGCCGCCTTCGAGGTGGACGGGCTCAATCCCTATGCCACGGAAGTCTGGAGCGTGGTGGCGAAGGGCAGGCCGGAACCCTTCGACGAAACCCGGATGTCCCTCCCGGACGGTGACGCCGACCGGGAACCGTGGCAGCCCGGTATCAAGGACCACCTGGTGGCCCTCACGCCCACGGACCTCACCGGGCGCAGGTTCGCGGTAAGGTCACGGACGCGGTGGTGGCCTCCAGTGGATTTTTCCGCCGACTGGTTGTAGGAACTGGCTTTCGGTTCGGCCCGCTTTGGACCGGATGCTCCCGTTTAGCTGGACGCTTCAGGGCTTGAGGACCACTTTGAGCGCTTTGGTTTCGGCAGCGCGGGAGAAGGTGTCGTAGGCATCGAGGAACTGATCGAAGCCAAAATGATGGGTGGCGAACTTTTCCGCACGGATCTTTCCCTGTGACACCAGCTTGAGCAGCATGGGCGTGGTGTTGGTATTCACCAGGCCCATGCTGATGTTGATGTTCTGGATCCAAAGATCCTCGAGGTGCAGTTCCACCGGTTTTCCGTGCACCCCCACGTTGGCCACCGAACCGCCCGGCCGGACAATCTCGGTGCACATAGCGAACGTTGCGGGCACGCCCACCGCTTCGATGGCCACGTCGACGCCGTAGCCGCCTGTGAGGGCAAGGACCTGTTCCTTCCAATCAGCGCTGCCGGAGAGGACCGTGTCCGTCGCCCCGAACTCCTTTGCTTTGTGGAGGCGGTTGGCGTCCAGGTCAATGGCCACCACGGTGGCGGCGCCATACAGTCCTGCCGTGGTGATCGCCGCCAGGCCCACCGGCCCTGCACCCACCACAGCCACGCTGTCCCCGGGCTTGACCCGGCCGTACTGGACACCTATTTCGAATCCGGTGGGAAGGATGTCCGAGAGCATGACTGCTTGTTCGTCGCTGACGCCGGGAGGCAACAGGTGCAGCGAGTTCTCGGCGTAGGGCACGCGGACGTACTCGGCCTGGGTACCGTCGATCAGGTGGCCAAAGATCCATCCGGTGCCTTGCTGGCCTTCTGCTCCCAGGCAGTGCGAGTACAGGCCTGTCTTGCAGTTGATGCAGTGGCCGCAGGACTTGATGCACGAGATGATGACGCGATCGTTGGCTTTCAGGCCCGTCACGGAGGGGCCGGTTTCCACGACGGTCCCCACTCCCTCGTGGCCCAGGATCCGGCCCTTCTGCACGGCGGGTACGTCACCTTTGAGGATGTGCAAGTCGGTACCGCAGATGGTGGTGGTATCGATTTTGACGATGGCGTCGCCGGGTTGCTGGATGCGGGGATCGGGGACGTCGGTCCAGGACTTTTCGCCGGGTCCGCCGTAGACGAGGGCTTTCATGGGCTAATTCCTTAATGTGAGGGCCGGCTTTGCGGCCGCCTGCCGGTTTGGGATGGCTGGCGATGCGGTGGCTGCGTTGAGGCGGGTGGCGTTTGTGTGTGTTGGCTTTCGGCGGGATGCGTTTCGCCGGGCTTGCGGCCCGCAAGGCGTTCCCCCGGTGTCCATACGGTCCGGAGTTTGGCCAGGTGCACGGTTGCCAGCACCAGGAACAGCGCCGAGAGTGCAAGCGCCTGCAGGAGTGCGGCCCCGTCCGGTGCTGCCCCGAACAGGGGCTTGACCAGTTCGCCCACCGCCAGGGAGAAGATGAGCGTGAAGCCCAGAACCTGCAGGGCCGGCAGGAGCAGCAACCCTGTCCGGTGGTTCCGGTATGCCAGGAAGGACAGGATCAGGAACCCGGGCATGATGAAGCAAAGGTCCAGGATGAAGATTGAGTAGAGGGAGTCGATTTGATCGCCCGTCGCCATGAGGGGCAGGAGCATCCCGATCCAGAGGGGATAGAAAATCAGGGGCTGAAGAATGGCACCCGAAGCCGACGTAATCCTCACCGCGCGGGGCAGGGATACCGACGGGTTTGCGCGGTCCAGGCTGGCTCCGGCCGTGGCCAGCGCCCAAAAAGACAGTGCGAAGACGGCCATGTACAGCAGGTAGAAGCCGTTGTAAGTCCGCTCGATGACGTAGATTCCGTAGGCGTAGAAGAGGTAGCCGAGGAGCCCAAGGGCCACAATTTGGTGCTTGGTCCTTTGCGGCCCGGCTGCATATGCCAGGTACAGCAGACCGAGCCCCGCCCCCAGGGAGAGCAGGTCCTGGGAGTACGCCCCGGGCACAAGCCTTGGGGCGACCACGCCGTCATAGATTTCCATTCGCAATATTCCTGTTGCTGCAGCGCCCAGCGCCAGCAGTCCGGCAACAGCCCAGAGCAGGCGGTTGAGGAACAGATGCGTCAGCATGGCCACCTTTCGCAGGAAGAGTCAGGTTCCCGGGGGTCTCCCACAGCGTCGCATTCGCCCTGGCCGGCCTCCAAGGGCCATAGGTCCTTCCTTCCATGCCAGGCCTTTATGCCCTTTCCGCAAGCAGGAGAGTTGCCTACGCTGTGGCCTATGACTGACAACACGAACGTACCGGCGCCGGAAATCCTTGACGCGGCGGAATGCTGGACACTCCTCTCCCAAACCGGGGTGGGGCGGCTCGCCGTCATCGCCGACGGCCACCCCGACGTCTTCCCCGTCAACTACAAGGTGGACGGCCAAACGCTGGTGTTCCGCACCGGCAGCGGCACCAAGCAGCAGGCAATCCAGTCGGATGCCGCGGTTGCACTGGAAGCCGATGCTGTCAGCCCGCAGTTCGGCCTTGCCTGGAGCGTCGTTATCAAGGGCAAGGCACAGGAGACCACGCCCACGGGCCCCGACCTCGACGACATCCGCCGTGCCCTGTTTCCCTGGCAGGGCGTAGGGCAGGAGCACTTCATCCGCATCACGCCGGAGTCCATCACGGGGAGGCGTTTTACAGTAAACGCGCCGCTGCTGTGGCAAACCCCGCTGGACGACGCAACCCGCGCCGGCTTCGAATAGGCGGCCGCCGGGCAGGAGACGCCGGCAGGACAACGGACAGGAGAACGCTGTGCGGGCATGGTGGGTAAACCAGCCGGGGCCCATATCCACCCATCCACTGCTGCTGGGTGAGCGGCCCACCCCCAGACCGGCCGCCGGCGAACTCCTGGTGGAAGTGAGCGTTTGCGGCGTCTGCCGGACAGACCTCCACCTCGCTGAAGGAGACCTGGCACCGCGGCATCCGCACGTGGTGCCAGGCCACGAAGCAGTCGGCGTCGTTATTGAAACGGGGGCGGATTGCACGCGGTTCACGGTAGGTGACAGGGTTGGCGTGGCGTGGCTCGGCGGGACCTGCGGCCGGTGCCCCTACTGCCGCCGAAGTGAAGAGAACCTTTGCTCGTCACCCGTCTTTACCGGCTGGGACAGGGATGGGGGCTACGCAGAGCACCTGACGGTAGCGGAGGACTTTGCCTACCCTCTGCCTGCCTCATTTACCGACGAACAAGCTGCGCCGTTGCTGTGTTCCGGAATTATCGGGTACCGCGCCCTGAAACGTGCAGCCCTGCCGGTCGGCGGGCGCCTGGGCATCTACGGCTTTGGCAGTTCAGCCCACATCACCGCGCAACTGGCACTCAAACAGGGCGCCTCTGTGTTCGTCATGACCCGGTCCCCGGGCGCACGGTCACTGGCGTTGGACCTGGGAGCGGAGTATGCAGGGGACGCGTACGCCGAACCGCCGGTACCGCTCGATTCCGCCATCCTGTTTGCACCGGCAGGTGACCTCGTTCCCGTCGCCCTGCGTGCCCTCGACCGCGGCGGGACGCTGGCAATCGCGGGCATCCACCTGAGCGACATCCCGGCCCTGGATTACGCCAGGGAGCTCTTTTTTGAACGGCAGGTGCGCAGCGTGACAGCCAACACCAGGAGGGACGGGCAGGAGTTCCTGACCCTCGCAGCCCGGCTTTCCCTGGCCCTCACCACCACGGTGTACCCGTTTGCCGCTGCCGATAAGGCCCTGGAAGACCTGGCGGCGGACAGGATAACCGGGTCGGCGGTCCTGCGGGTCCGCCCCGAACAGGCTGTGCAATAGTTTCTGCAGGCCGCCCGATTCCCGTCACTGCGCCACCTCAGCCGAACAGGACGGCGGCCTCCTTGTAGCGCGCCTCGGGCACCACTTTCAGTTGTCCCAGCGCCTCGTCCAGGCCGACATTCACGATGTCCGTGCCACGCAGCGACACCATGGTGCCCCACCGTCCCGCTGCTGCGGATTCGACCGCGGCCAGGCCCAGGCGGGTGGCAAGGACACGGTCGAAGGCCGTTGGCTCGCCGCCGCGCTGAATGTGGCCCAGGACCGTGGCCCGGGTTTCGATGCCGGTCCTCATCTGTAGTTCCCCTTCAAGCAGCAGCCCGATGCCTCCCAGTCGTGGCCTGCCGAAAGTATCCAGGCCGCGGGGGGCGTAAGGCGCAGGGTGCCCCTCGGGTGCGAAGGCTTCGGCCACCACCACAAGGGGAGCCCTGCCGCGGTCGCGGGCGGATACCACCCATGAACAGACCTGGTCCAGGGATACGGGATGCTCCGGTATGAGGATGGCGTGCGCGCCGGAGGCCATCCCGGAATGCAGGGCTATCCACCCTGCGTTGCGGCCCATGACTTCCGCCACCATGCAGCGGTGATGGGATTCGCCTGTGGTCCGCAGGCGGTCCATGGCTTCCGTGGCAGTCTGGACTGCGGTGTCAAAGCCAAAGGTGTAGTCCGTAGCGCCAAGGTCGTTGTCGATGGTCTTGGGCACCCCCACCACGTTGATGTCCTGCGCGCACAGTTCCCGGGCGGCCGCCAGCGTCCCCTCTCCCCCGATGGCGATCAGGCCTTCCAGGCCGTTGCGCCGAAAACAGCTCCGCACGCCATCGATTCCCTTCCCTACCAGCGGGTTGGTTCGCGACGTGCCCAGGATGGTTCCGCCCAGGCGCGAGATCCCACGGACGCTCGTCCGGGGCAAAGGAACGGCGTCCTGTTCAAGGACACCCCGCCATCCGTCCCTGAACCCCAGGAATTCGTATCCGTGCGCCACGTCCCCGCCCAGTACGGCTCCGCGGATGACCGCATTGACCCCCGGGCAGTCACCACCACTGGTGAGGATTCCCAGCCGTTTCACGACGCCGCCAGTCCGGGGGCCCGGGCAGGCAACGGGAAGTGCCGGGTCCGGCCGGGAGGCAGGACAACGTCGGTGCCGTACACATGCACCTTGATGGGGCCGGCGTCGCCAGGGGCGGAGGCGATGCTCATCCGCCCATCCTTGAGATGCACCCGAAGCCGGTGCCCCCGGTACAGGACTTCGAAGGCCACGCCGCGAAGACCCGTGGGCAGGTTGGGGGCGAACACGATGGTCTCCCCGCTGAACCGCAGGCCCGCGAAGCTGCGCTGCACCACGTCGATCGTGCCGCCCATTGCGCCTAAATGGATCCCCGCGCGGGTGGTGCCGTGCTGGGTGTCGTCCAAATCGGCGTCGAGCGCTTCCCGGAAGCTGTCCCAGGCCCTGTCCGCGTCCAGGCCTGCCAGGACGGATGCGTGTGCAACCCTGCTTAGCGTGGAGCCATGGGCCGTCCTGGCGAGGTAGTACTCAATGGTCCGGTTGAGTTGTTCCTGCCCGAACCCGTAATGCAGCCGCTGAAGCATGCTGACCAGTCCTTCGTGGCCCAGCAGGTACGGCAGCATCAGGACATCCGCCTGTTTTGCCAGTTTGTAGCAGTTGGTCGCGTCGTTCTCGGCTTCCAGGATCAGGTCCAGGCGTTCAATGTCACCGTACTCGTCCCGGTAATGCTCCCAATCAAGCTCCTTCAGATCCCCGTAGCCTTCGAACTGGCTGATGACGCCGTCACTGTGAAAGGGGACGTACATCGCGCTTCCCATGTGCGCCCACCCGGCTGTTTCCTCATCGGTGACACCGAGGCGTTCCATGAGCCCGGCACGCTCGCTGCCATGGAGGAAGGACATGATGCCCGCCGCCTGGGCGCAGACCCACGCGGCCATGACGTTGGTGTAGGCATTATCGTCCAGGCCTGGTTTGTCCCGGCCAGGGTACCCCGTGTGGTATTCGTCCGGTCCCACCACGCCGCGCAGGTGGTACCGGCCGCCCTGCTCGTCGTAGCAGGCCAGGGATCGGAAGAACCTGGCAACCTCGATCACCAGCTCGGCCCCCTTTTGGAGGAGCCAAATCTTGTTCCCAGTGGCCTGGAAGTACTGCCAGGCGTTGAAGGCAACGGCCAGCCCCGAGTGGACCTGCAGATGCGAGTGGTCCTTCACCCACCTTCCGGACCTTTCGTTGTACAGCCATTTTGGCGTCTCCTCGGTCCCGTCACTGCCGCTCTGCCATGGGAACTTGGCTCCTTCCAGTCCCGCCATCACTGCAGCATGCCGGGCAGCGGGAAGCCGCCGCCACCGGTAATCGAGCACGGAGCGGGCAATGTCGGGCGTCCTTGAGGTGAGCACCGGCAGGACGAACAGCTCATCCCAAAAGACGTGGCCGCGGTAGCCTTCGCCATGCAGGCCGCGCGCGGTGACGCCGGCGTCGAGTTCGGCCGTGTGGTGGGTCAATGTCTGCAACAAATGGAAGATGTGCAGGTTAAGAACCAGTTTCACCTGGACCGGAGCATCGATGTCCACCAAAAACGGCCGGACTTCGCGCCGCCAGGCATCCTCGTGCGCCGCCAGCAACGCATCATAGTCACCGCCTGCGCGCCCGAGCACGGCCCTGGCCTCAGTCGCCGGGGAGGAGATAGCACGGTCGCGGGACGTCACCACGGCCACTGTCTTGGTGATCCGCGCCGTCGCGCCTGCCTCAAGGGAAAGCAGCAGGGTATGGAAATGGAACGCGCCTTTCCTGCCGCCCTCGCTTCCTTTCGCCGCCTGGGACAGGGATGTCCGATAGGCTGCGGCGATGCGGATCAGGCTTTGCGTGGTTTCCACTTCGACGACGGAGGTTCCGTCGGAAGGCAGCTCCAGGCTGGAGCCACGCGGGGCAGTCATGTCAGCGAGATGGGTGTCGGAGCCCTGGGCGTGTTCAGGCAGGTTGGCGTTGCGCACGGCGGCATTTATGCCGCTGCGGACTTCCAGGTCACCTCTCCAGCCCAGCGCAGTAATCACCGTTTCAAGGACAAGCAGGTGGGGTTCTGCCATGGATGCAAAGCGGGTCTGCACCACTTCCAGGCGCCGGTGGTCTGCGCCCTCCAACAGCAGCCTCCGTTCGAGCAACGCCTTTCTAAGGTCCAGGACACGGCGCTCGCGGATGACGGTCATTCCGCCTTCCGACCACCACGGCTGGCCGGACAGGCGCAAATCAAGCGGCAGGCAATCGGGTGCGTTAACCATGTGTTCTTCCAGCAGCGTCTCGCCGGCGGCCTTGGCGAGGACCCGGTTGTAAACGCCCGCAAGATACATCCCCGCGTAGCTGAAGGGTCCGCCCTCGGGTGCCGCTCCCCGCACGCCCATGTAACCGTTGCCCATCGTGGTCAGCGCTTCCCGGTGCCCCTCGTGCGCGGCGTCGAAACCTTCGTAGACGAGGTGCCATGCGTTGCCGATGACTTGTCCCAGGTCCAGCTCTCCCACGTCGTTGAGGACGATTCCGGCACCGGCCGCTTCGAGCTGGCGGCGGTTCCCGGTGCGGTCGATTCCCACCACGAGGCCGAAGCCGCCGCGCCGGCCGGCCTCGACCCCCGCCGCCGAATCCTCCACCACCACGGCGTGTGCCGGAGCCACCCCCAGCCGTGATGCGGCCTCAAGAAAAACGTCCGGTGCCGGCTTTCCGCGCAGACCCAGCCCGGCCGCCGTCGTTCCGTCCATCACTGCCTGGAACAAATCATGGATGCCTGCCGCTTGCAGGACCAGCGAGGCGTTCCGGCTTGAGGTGACCACGGCGGTTGGCACCGCCGCGCCCGCAAGCCGTTGCAGCAGTTCCAGTGTTCCGGGGTAGCTCTGGACGCCGTCATCGCGGAGGTGCTGCAGGAAGTATTCGTTCTTCCAGGCCCCCAGGCCGAATCCGGTCCAGGCTCCGGCCTCGTCGGTCTCTTTCCCCTTTTCAACCTTGACTCCGCGGGCGGCGAGGAACCGCACCACCCCTTCCTCACGCGGCATCCCGTCAATGAAGGTGAGGTAGTCAGCCCTGCTGAGGGGGGCACGGTTGGCGTCCGCCGGAACCCTGGGGTCATGCAGGATCCGCTCAAACGCGTCTTTCCATGCTGCCTGGTGGACCAGCGCCGTGTTGGTGACCACCCCGTCGAGGTCGAAAATGACGGCGTCGAATGGTGGTTTGGCGGCAGCGGCGGTGGGCGACCCGATCATAGGTAAGTGGTACCAGCAAGCCCGGGTTCCGGAAAGGGCCGATGGGCCCGGCGCCGACTAAGCAGTGTCCCTGCGTGCCGCGTGTCCCACATGGTTCCACCACGTAAGCGGGGATGTGATGGTGAAGCGCCGTCCGCTGACGGAGGTGGGGACGATTCGGACGAAGTGATCCTTTTCGCCAGCCTGCCAAGGGAAAAGTGTCAGCCCGGCCCCCGCCAGGAGTTCCTCTGAGGGCTCCAGGGTGACCGCTCTGCCCTTGACCAGCACGCTCCATGCCTTGGATGCGTCATGGCCGTCGGCTTCAAGCGCGACGGCTAGCGGTCCCCCGGCTGCGCGCAGTTTGGTACCTTCCCCGGTGCGGAAAACAACTGACTGTTGATCCACCTTGTAATTGACCGGGAAGACTTCCGGATACCCGTCCACCAGTACGGCCAGGTGTCCGACGGACACGCCCCGGAGGAGGTCCCAGCACGTTCCTGCATCCAGGACTTCGGTAGGCGTTTGCAGCGCGTCGTTGTGCATGCTCCGAAGATAGCGGGGCGGCGGCCCGGAGTACTAGAGCATTTCGGCCCGGCCCGGGTGCAGGCCACATTTCGGCGCGGACTCCCGGTGCATATAGCCAGCAGCAATTCGCGCCATGCCCGGTGCTAAAGTACAACCGGGTAATTCTCTTCCCTTACCTGGTCAAAATCGGGCCCTTTTCTTGGCTTTATCGACTGCACGTCGCGCGTGAAACGAGCACCGGTCGTAAACAGGTGTCGGCGTCGAGGGGGCAGGGCTTGCATTCACTTGACAGAAAAATTGAGGAGTACGTGTGACCGGACAGGTCTTGCTATCCAGGGCTGACGTGCGGCGGACAGAAGCGGCCAGCGCTACCCGCAAGGACATTCAGGCCCTTCGCGCCTTGGCCGTCGGACTCGTGGTGCTCAATCACCTGTGGCCACTAAGACTTCCAGGTGGTTATGTCGGCGTCGACGTCTTCTTCGTGATTTCGGGATACCTGATTACCAAGCACTTGCTTGGGGAACTGGAGCGCTCGAACCGGATCGACCTCGGGAAGTTCTATTCACGGCGGATCAGGAGATTGCTTCCGGCCGCAACCCTTGTCGCCGTAATTTCGCTATTGGCCGCGTGGGCCCTGCTGCCTTTCTCTCGCTGGGTCTCAATCGCACAGGAAACAATGGCGTCCGTTCTCTACGTTGAAAACTGGGTCCTGGCGGCCAAGTCCGTGGATTACTCTGCGCATAACGAAGTCGCGTCGACCGTGCAGCACTTTTGGTCCTTGTCAGTGGAGGAGCAGTTCTATCTGCTCTGGCCGCTGCTCCTTCTTGGGCTGTTCTTCGCTGCGGCCCGGCTCCGTGTCCGCCGGCGGGTGTTTCTCGCGCTGGGTGTTACTGTCGTCAGCGCCCTGGCCTGGGCTTTTTGTATCTGGTTCACATACACAAACAAGAGCCCGGCCTACTTTGTCACGCCTGCCCGTGTATGGGAGTTCGGCGCGGGAGCCCTGATTGCGATCGGTGGCCCCCAAGCATTGGCGGCTTTACGTCTGCGGCTGCCGAGTTATCATCTGTCTGTGTCCGGCGCGGCACAATGGCTCGGATACTGTTTGATAGCGTATTCCGCGTTTTCCTACAACGAGCAGACGTATTTCCCTGGTATCGCTGCGGCAGTCCCCGTCGTCGGCACTGCGCTCGTGATCGCCTCCGGACCCAACAGCCCGTTCTGGTCCCCTAACCGGATTTTCGCCGTCAAGCCCATCCAGCTGGTGGGTGACGTGTCCTATTCCCTTTATCTGTGGCACTGGCCACTGATCGTTTTGGCCCCGGCACTTTTGGGCCACTCCCTGTGGACCAAGGACAAAATACTTGTACTGGTCCTCGCCATTGCGCTGGCCTATGTTTCCAAGAAACTTGTTGAAGACCCGGGCCGCACTAAACTCCTGCGCGCGGCCAAACCAGTTCACGTCGTCCGATATATGGCAGCGACTATGGCATTTGTCTGCGCCCTTGGCGGCGGTCTCCTGCTGAGCTTTGGCAAGGCCCAGGAAGCCGAAACTGCGAAGCTTCAGTCACTCTCCGGAGGGCCCTGTTACGGGGCGCGCAGCCTGGACCCGAAAAACAATTGCAGCGATCCGTTCGGGGCTGCCCAAGTCGCAAATGTGGGTCCGAATGAAGCACCACGTTTTGACGCTCCCGAATGTCACCCTGCAGCTGACCCCATAGTCTTCGAAGACCAGAAGATCCTGACGGACTGCGATTTCACCGGGGGCGCGCAATCCGCAGCAACCGTATGGCTGATCGGTGACTCGCACGCGGAGCAATGGAAAGGCGCGTTATACGAGCTTGCAAAGCTTCACAAGTGGAAGCTAAAGGAGTCCATGGTCGGCGGCTGTCCATTTGTGGATGTAAAGCGAGTCGCCTTCATGGGAGACCCAGCCACCGATCCTCACTCGCAACTGCGATGCTTGTCGTGGAGTCAGCAGGTTACGGACCGAATTGTCCGGGAAAAGCCCGACATGGTTTTCGTTTCATCATTTGGAGCCGGCGAAAGCATAGATGACGGCACCGGCCGCTCCCAGCTTGACCAGTACAACGATGCGGTAACCAAGCGATTCAGAGAATGGACTGACGCCGGTTCACGGGTCTTCGTCTTCCGGGATCCCCCGCTGACCCTGCGGCACAGCAGCCCGGACTGCGTCGCGCTCAACCAGCAACACCCGATTAGCTGCGCAAACGCGCGGGCCGAGGCTTTGCTGCCGGACCCTGTCGCTGATGCCGCCCACCGCATCGGCAAACCTAATGTGAAAGTCCTCGACCTGTCCGATCAGTTCTGTGACGACCGCAGCTGCTATGCAGTGATAGGTGGCCTCCAGGTTTACGCCGATTATGACCATGCGGCACGCAGCTACATCCGCTCCCTCGTGCCCGTGCTGGCTCAGAGGTTTAACGAGGCCCAGCAATAAGTCCTCCTACGGCACCCCGGCCAGTTGACCGGGGTGCTCGCCACATCGGCATCGGTTGCGCCGACGCCCGCAAACATGTGCGGATGCTCGTCCACAACGACGTCACCATCAGCGACGCCACCACCGGCGGGATCATCCGCGAACTCACCATCGACCGCGCCAAGGAACCGCCAGCCCAGAAAAACAGGGCAAAGAAAAACACCCCGGTCCGAAGACCGGGGTGCTACCGATGACTCGACTCATCCGTGAAGGATGGCTCGAGTCACCATTGGGTGGAGATGGGGGGAATTGAACCCCCGTCCGATGTCGTGTTGTCAGGGCTTCTCCGGGCGCAGTTTGCGTCGGATTTTCTCGGCCCCAGCCATGCTGCAAACAGCTGGCTGATCCGGGCCCAGTCATCTAAAAGTCCCGTTTACTCCGATGACGGGAGCAAACAGCAGTGGCTATCTAAATGACGCCAGGATCCGGGGCGATAGCAACCCCGGGCTGACGGACTGTCTTACTGCTTAGGCAGCGAGAGCGAAGTCAGTGCGCTTAGATTCGGCACTTATTGGTTTGCAGAAAGCGTTTACGAGATAATTCTGCATCCTCGGCCCGCTTCACCTGTCGCGACTAACACCGTCGAAACCGATCATCCCCGTATTTTGTTACCAAACCGGCTGGCAAGCCTGCCGGACTATCCATACTAACGCATACCCCGGCGAAATAATTCCTACCGGCGACGGTTGCGTTCGCGCATCTCACGCTGCGCCTCGCGATTGTCCTGCTGCTCCCGCAGCGTCTGCCGCTTGTCGTACTCGCGTTTACCGCGGGCCACGGCGATTTCCACCTTGGCGCGGCCGTCCACAAAGTAGAGCTGCAGCGGAACGATGGTGTAGCCGGCTTCCTGGACCTTGCGGGAGATCTTGATGAGCTCCTCGCGGTGCAGCAGCAGCTTACGGCGGCGGCGTGCAGCGTGATTGGTCCAGCTGCCCTGGTTGTACTCCGGAATGTGGATGGCTTCCATCCACAGCTCGTTGTTATAGAACGTGCAGAATCCGTCCACCATGGAGGCATGGCCCTCGCGCAGGGACTTCACTTCGGTGCCCATCAACGCGATGCCGGCCTCGTAGGTGTCCAGCACATGGTAATCGTGCCGGGCCTTGCGGTTGGTGGCCACCACCTTACGGCCACTTTCTTTAGGCACGGGAAAACTCCTCAAGTTCAAGTTGGCAGCTCCCCGCCTGGCGGCGCAGAGCTATCCCAGTCTACGGCAGGGGTGTTCTCCCCTACAGCAGCCCCATGGGATCTACAGCCTTGCCGTTGAGCCATGTTTCGAAGTGGGCGTGGCAGCCGGTGGAGTTACCGGTGCTGCCGGAGTAGGCAATGAGCTGGCCTTGGGAGACGCGCTGCCCATTCGAGACGACGATGCTGGAGTTGTGGTAATAGATGGTGGTCAGGGTGTTCCCCTGCACCAGGCCATGATCAATCTTGACGCGCCACCCGCCACCGTCGGCGGAGTTCCAGCCGGAGCTAAAGACTTCCCCGGCCGCCGCCGCGTACACGGGGGTGCCACAGGCGGCACCGAAGTCGATTCCCGTGTGCATATAGCCGCCGGTGCCGTAGAAGTCGATCGTTCCCGGCGGAGTTGTGCGGTAGCCAAAGCCTGAGGTGATGGGGATGCTGCCGTCGAACGGGTGGCGGAGGCCAAAGGCCGACGGCGACCCTACCGCGGGCGGTACATACGGCTGAACGGGCGGCGCCGGGCGGTTCGCTGCCGCGGCTGCGGCTGCTGCAGCGGCGGCAGCTGCAGCAGCAGCCTCTGCCTGCCGGCGCTGCTCCGCTTCCCACGCCTCCCGGGCTTTTCGGTCACGTTCTGCGATTTCGTTGGCAACTTGGTTCTGGTTGGCTTGGACACCGGCAAGTTTGGCCTGAATTCCGGGCTTGGCGGCCTGGAGCTCAGCGTCAAGGCGCGTGGTATCCGCAATTAGTTGGTCTACCTGCGCCTTCTTCGCCGCAGCTTCGTCACGCGCCGCCTTTTCCCGTTCCAGAGCGGCGTCGGCTTTGGCCTTGAGGTCCTTGATTTCCACTTCCACGGCCTGAAGGCGGGCTTCAGAGTTTACGTTGGTGGCGTTCTGCTGGTTGAGCTTGTCCATGGCCGCGTTCTGGCTGCGCATGGCCTGGTCAGCCAGGTCCATGGTTTCAGTCAGGCTGCTGCCGCTGTTGGAGCCGAAGAACAGCGACAGGTTGGAGGGAACGCCGCCGGATTTGTAGGCTTGCGTGGCAATCTGGCCGATCAGTTTCTTGGTATCGGCGATCTTCTGCTTGTCCGTTTCAAGCTGCTGGGTGATCTTCGCCTTGTTCTGCTGGGCCATGTCCACACGCGCGGCCAGTGCCTCCGATTCCTTCACCGCGCTGGCCACGCGACCCTGCGCGTCGAGCAGCGCCTGCTGGGCACCCGGAAGCTGGCCCTGGTAAATCACCAGGTCCCCGGCGGCCTTTGCAATCCGGGAATCGACAAATTCGAGGGAAGCCTGCACGCGTGCGGCTTCTGCTTCGAGCGCAGCTTTGCGGTCCTCGAGGTCGTCGGCGAAGGCGACGGGCGTCGCAACGGCCATCCCCGCGGACAGCAGAATGGTGAGCACACCGCTGATGACCCCCAAACGGCGTCCGGCGGTCCGCCCTCGGCTGTGCCGAGGACGGGGCAAGGGTTGATCAATCAGGTTCATGGGCATTCCTTGGTCGGTGTGCACAGCCTAAACGCGCAAATATCTACGTAAGGTCAAGAGAGACGAAATTCCTGCCAAGGATCCGCCAAGGACCAGCAGCGCCGGAGCGAGGATCAGGGTCTGGCCGGATGAGATGAAGGCCGTATCGGGGTATTGCCGCGACATGTAGTCGCCGAGGAAGAACTGCGCCACCGCCCACAGGGTGCCCGAGGCCAGGGCAGCACCGATCACTGCTGCGATGACGCCTTCCAGGATGAACGGCAGCTGGATCACCGTTTTTGAGGCTCCCACGAGCCGCATGATTCCGGTTTCCCGGCGTCGGCTGAAGGCGGAGAGCCTGATGGTGGTGGCGATCAGCAGGATGGCGCAGACGATCATGACACCTGCGATGCCCACTGCCACCAAGGAGGCGCCGTTCATCACCGAGAACAGGCGTTCGAGCAGCTGGCGCTGGTCAATGACCGTTTCCACGCCCGGCTGGGACGAGAACGTCTCGCTGATGATCTGGTACTTCTGTGGATCCTTCATGTTGATCCGGAACGATGCCGGCAGCTGGTCCGGCGTCACGGAATCGACGATGGGCGAATTGGAGAACTGGTCCTTGAAGTGCTTGTAGGCCTCATCCTTGGACTCAAACTGGAAGTCGTTGATGTACTGCGCCACAGCCGGGGACTCCAGGAGAGCGTTGAGGCCCTGTTGCTGCTCAGGGGTGACAGGCCCGGACGCGCAGCCCGGCGCCGTCGAACCTTCACTGCACAGGAAGATGGCCACCTGGACTTTGTCGTACCAGTAGCCTTTCATCTGGTTGATCTGCATCTGCAGCATGCCGGCGGCGCCCACGAAGGTAAGGGACACGAACGTCACCAGGATGACCGAGACCACCATGGAAAGGTTGCGGCGCAGACCGCTGCCGATCTCGGACAGGATGAACGCGAGCCTCATCGCTGGGCCTCGCCTTCGGCACCGTTACCCGGCAGGCCGCCGTCGGGCGTTTCCCTGCCGCTGGCGTCCTTCAGGCGGCGGGACTGGCCGACGACCGGAATCATCGATGTGTACAGGGCCTTGGCTTCGTCGCGGATCACAACGCCGTTTTTGAGCTCGACCACCCGCTTGCGCATCTCGTTGACGATGTCGTCATCGTGCGTGGCCATCACCACGGTGGTTCCGTTCTGGTTGATCTTGTCCAGCACGCCCATAATGCCCATGGAGGTGGTGGGGTCCAGGTTTCCGGTGGGTTCGTCAGCGAGGAGGATCCCGGGCCGGTTGACCACGGCTCGGGCGATGGCGACGCGCTGCTGCTCGCCGCCGGAAAGCTCGTGCGGCATGCGGTGTTCCTTGCCCTCAAGCCCTACCGTTTTGAGGACCTCGGGGACGGTGTCGCGGATAACGCTGCGGCTCTTGCCGATGACCTGCATGGCGAACGCTACGTTGGCGAACACATTCTTCTGCGGCAGGAGGCGGAAGTCCTGGAAGACGACGCCGATGCCCCGGCGAAGGCGCGGAACGCGCCAGCTGGAAATCTTGGCCACGTTCTGGCCGGCGACATAGACAGCACCGGAGGTGGCGCGGTCTTCCTTCAGAACGAGCCGGAGGAACGTCGACTTTCCGGAACCGGAGGCGCCGACAAGGAAGGCGAATTCGCCGCGGTCAATCTCAAGGGTGACCGAATCCAGCGCCGGACGGGCTTTCTGGTCGTATACCTTGGTGACATTTTCGAATCGGATCATGGCCCTAAGTACCCTGCAGGGCATGGCTGATTCTTCAGATGCAGCCCAGTTCTGCAGCCGGTGCACGGGTTTTCGTTTGGGGAAAGTAGGGCCCCGGCCCCTTGACTATACGCAAAACGTCCGGCGGTTGGCCGGGCTTCCAGGGGCGTGTCGCCGGATCAGCGGTCCCCGGACCTTGGAGTGAGGGCTACTTTTCGGCGTTCCGGTTGTCTGTTCGCCAGCGGATGCCGGCGTCGATGAAGTCATCAATTTCACCGTCGAACACTGCCGCGGTATTGCCCACCTCGTGCTCGGTCCGCAGGTCCTTCACCATTTGGTACGGGTTCAGGACGTAGGAGCGCATCTGGTCACCCCAGGATGCCTTGACGTCCCCGGCCAGCGCCTTCTTTTCCGCATCCTCCTGCTCCTTCTTCAAAAGCAGGAGGCGGGACTGCAGCACGCGCATGGCAGCTGCACGGTTCTGCAGCTGGGACTTTTCATTCTGCATGGACACCACGGTGCCCGTCGGGATATGGGTAAGGCGGACAGCGGAGTCGGTCGTGTTCACCGACTGGCCGCCAGGGCCGGATGAACGGAAGACGTCCACCCTGATTTCGTTGTCGGGGATGTCGATCGAGTCGGTCTGTTCGATCAGCGGAATGACTTCAACAGCAGCGAAGGAGGTCTGCCGGCGGCCCTGGTTATCAAAGGGGCTGATCCTGACGAGGCGGTGGGTCCCGGCTTCCACGCTCAGGGTCCCGTACGCGTAGGGCGCCTTCACCTCGAAAGTGGCGGACTTGAGTCCAGCCTCTTCCGCGTAGGAAGTATCCATGACGGTTGTGGGGTAGCCGTGCCGTTCCGCCCAGCGGAGGTACATGCGCATGAGCATCTCGGCAAAGTCTGCGGCATCAACGCCTCCTGCGCCCGCGCGAATGGAAACCACGGCTTCGCGCTCGTCGTACTCACCCGAGAGCAGTGTCACGACTTCCAGGTCCTTGAGGGCCTTCTTAATGGACTCAAGTTCGGCCGCGGCCTCCCCCATCGAGTCGGCGTCGTCCTCGTCCTGCCCGAGCTCAACCAGTACTTCCAGATCGTCGATCCGGGCCGCAAGATTGGTGAGGCGTTCCAGTTCCGACTGTCGGTGGGAGAGCCGCGAGGTGATTTTCTGTGCGGCCGCGGGATCGTCCCAAAGGTCGGGCTCCCCTGCCCGCTCGCTGAGTTCTGCGATGTCCTCCTTGAGTGCCTCCACGTCGGAAACGCGTTCAATGGACTCGTAGGTGGCGCGGAGCGCGCGGATTTCAGCGGAAAAATCAATATTGGCCATGGTGGTTTAAGCCTACGCTATCGGGGCATACCGCCCGGCCCGGCCCGTGAGCCGGTTCAGTGGCCCGTCGTCGCGACGGCCAGCCGGCCAACGCGTCAGCGGGTCAGCCGCGAACGCGCGGTTGATGTCGCCTCGATGCGGATGCCGTCAGGAACCAGGAAGTTCACTACGGGCGGGTGGACGGAGGCAGTGAGGACCACGACGGCAGTGGAACCGTCCGGCGTGCCCGTTGCCCCGGTGACAGCAAGGCTGGAAAACCGCTGCGAGGCGGGGCTCCTGGCGACGAAATCGGCGGCCACATTTCGGACCCGGGCGGGGTTGAGGACAGCGGATGGGCTTCCCCCCTCTGCTGAGACTTCCCCCAGTGTGTAGCTGTCGGCCGCAGCCAGGGACGCCGCATCCGCC
This sequence comes from Arthrobacter sp. E44, assembly GCF_041877125.1. Lineage (NCBI taxonomy): Bacteria > Bacillati > Actinomycetota > Actinomycetes > Micrococcales > Micrococcaceae > Arthrobacter > Arthrobacter sp. E44. The sequence goes on along the minus strand of NZ_JBHDJA010000001.1, from coordinate 268,656 downwards.
AAGGACAGGAGACGCTTGTGCTCCAGGTACACCGCGGTTATGCCGATGACCACGGTCGCCACTAAAAGCGCCAGGAGCACGTAGCCGAGGATCATCACCATCAGCTGTCCGCTTTCATCCGGTTCCCTGCGTTTCACCGGTACCGACCGACGAGCTGGGTAGAAGATGCTTCTACCTCCGTTGCGGACAACCCTTCGGCAAACGGCACGAACGGCAGGGGCACGCCCAGCCTGACGGTCACGGTTACCGCAGTGCCCGCCGCCTGGCAGTCGGCGGGATTGCAGGTGGTGGTCATGGTGGCGCGGTCCGGCTGGTGCCCGAAGTCGGAAAGGGCAAGAGCCACCGCCCGCTCCGCTGTTGCCTGGGCCGTGGAGGAATCGGGCTGGGCGACAAACACCTTCGCTGCCTGGTCTGCGGCGCCCACCACCGCAAACGATCCTCCCTGGATTTGGCCAACCGTGATTACGAAGTACACGAGCGGGACCATCAGCAGGAGTGCAAGGAAGGTGAACTCGACTACCGCGCTTCCCTGTTCACTGGAACGCCGCTGCCGGTACACAGGCCCTTTGGATGTTTGATCCGACTCACAGTCCCGGTCGCTTTTGAAGCAGAGTGTCTCAGCCAGGCGCGCCTGGAGGCGCAGGCGGAGACTGGAACCAAACTGTACGTTGGCCCCGTCCAGTGACGTAGAGCGGGACCGATCAGGGCTGGATGGCGGCATGACCTTTCACCTCCAGCATGTCCCGCGGTCCTATCAGGCCGATGACGGGCATTGGAGACCTGACCGTCACCTCCAGTGTCCGCATACCTTGCACGCTTACTTCCTCGCTACTGACCTGCTCTGCAAAACCTTTGTTCAAGGCCATGCTTATGAGGCTGCGGGTTCGTTCCTCGGCGTCCGAGGCGGTGCGGTCAGCAAGGGTTCCATACCGTGCCCCTGATGCAGCCGCATCTATGAGCGTATTCCGGACATGCAGTACCAGGGTCAACTGGACGATCGCCAGAAAGAACATTGTCAGCAGCCCGCCTACCAGGACAAAGTCCACCACGGCCGAACCCCGCTCCCCGGGGCGGGACAAGTCCGGCTGCACCGCCGGACCGGGAGCGGACACCTCCATGGTTCAGTTTCCCACCTTGTCCATTGCCTGGTTGAACATCGCCTCCAGTGCTGGGCCTGCAAGCGCCAGCAGGGCGGCAACCAGGACAGCGGACATCAGGGTTATCATCACCCAGCCCGGAACGTCGCCGCGTTCAGGATCATCGCTGGGGTTCGCTACGGACAATTCGTCGTTATCCTGTCCGTGGCGGCCCTGCGCGGCGCGAAGCGGCTGCGGGCGGCCCCTCCGGGTCACCTGCAACTGGAGCAAAGCCGCAAGGCCAAGAAGCAGCATCACGAAGCGGGTTTCCATGGTTTTCATCTTGGTCCTATTCCTGTTTCCTTGACGGGGCATGCAGTTGTTGCTGAAGTGCGGGCCTTTGGTTTTGGCAGCCATCAGAAGCCCAGGTTGATGGCGGCGAGGCCGGGAAATACCGCGAATACGACGGTTAGGGGAAGCACCCCGAAAACCAAGGGCACCATCATTGCGATCTCCTTTTTCCCGGCAGCTTCCATCAGATCGCGCTTGGCTGAGTCGCGTACGTCCTGCGCCTGTGCGCGAAGCACGTCGGCCAAAGGTGTTCCTCTTTCCACCGCCACGATGATCCCGTCGACGAACCTGACCAGCGGTGCAAGGTCGGTGCGTGCAGAAAACTCCTGCAGGGCCACAACCAAGGGCTTGCCGGCTCTTGTCTCTGCGAGGATTTTCGAGAACTCTTTGGACAGCTCACCGTTGGCACTCCTGCACACACGATCCAAAGCGCCTGTTGCGCTCTCCCCCGCGCCAACAGCAAGGGCCATCAATTCGGCCAGGCTGGGAAACTCTGCCATCATCCGTGTTTCCCGCCGGCGGACTTGGGCGCCCAGCCAGTAGTCCCGCAGTACGAAACCTGCTGCGGCACTGCCGATAACCACTGCGGCCGCAAAGACCGGGCTGAACCTACCGGCGGCTGCTCCGACCAGGACGACGATCAGAGAGACGCCAAACCCGGCCGCCGCCCACAGCAATTGTTCTGCACGGAAATCAAGCGGCGATTTGTCCAATCCCGCCTGCGCGAGCCGACGTCCCGTGGCCCCGGGTGCGGGATTGAGCTTCCCCAAGGTGGTGAGCCAGTCCCGGAAAACCGGCCGGAGAATCCGTTCAAGCGGTCCGAACGGCGTTAGATTCTGCTCCCCACTGCGCAGAAGCCGCGATTCCAGGTTCTGGGACTTCAGCTGGGGCTCAATCCGCTCAGACAACGTTATGGGGCGCATGGGAGGAGACCGGAAGATAACGAGCCACAAGCCGAAGCCCAGGGCAATTCCGCAGATTACGGCGGCGGGGGAAAGACTCGTCAACGCAGCACCCTTTCGTCCTGCGGCAGGGCCCCGATCTTCAACATCACGGTGTAGCAAACCAGCGAGACCACCAGCCCACCAAGCAGCACGGCGGCGCCCAGGGGCGTGTTGTAGGCCTGTATCGCTTCCGGTCTGGTCGCCAGCAGAATCATGACGATCCAGGGCGCAGCAACTGCGAGGCGGGCGGCATTTATGGTCCACGACTGGCGTGCCTCAAGTTCACTGCGGGTCCGGGCATTTTCCCTCAGGAACTCTGCCAGGGTCCCCAGGAGTTTTCCCAGGTCTGAGCCGCCCACTTCCCGCGTCAGCCGGAGTGCTTCGATAATCCGGTCAGCCACGGGGTCGGCGAGCCGCTGTTTCAGCTTGTTCAGCGAACCATCGAATTGGCCACCGGCCCGGTAGTCAGCCCCAAACTCCCGGAAGAGCGGCCGCAGTTCCTCGGGCCCTTTGTCTCCAAGCTGGATAAGCGCCTCAGGCAGCGGCAGGCCTGCACGGATTGCGGATCGGAGGTGGTCAACAACGTCAGGCCACAGTTGACGCAGCATGGCCGTCCTCTTTTTAGCGCGCCACCGCAGAAGGGTGATTGGCAGCCACCCGCCGAAAAGGCCGAAGCAGCAGGCGATGGGCCAGGAACGGCTGAGACCATAGAAGACCAGGGCCACAAATGCCCCGAGCCCAAGGCAAGTCCCAACCAAACCGCGGGGTGAGACTTTATCCACTCCGGCGCCGACGAGCAGGTCTGCCAGCCGGCCCGGCTTGCGCTCCCGCTTTGCAGAGTCAGGCGTTTGCCAACAGGACCACCAAATGAGGAAGAAGCCAACCCCCGCCGTAGTTCCCACCAGGGCCGCGATCATCGCGGATCCAGCAGCGCGGCGACGTCGTACCCTGCCTTCGAAAGCTTCTCCGCTGCAGGCATAGCGTTTGCCCGGGGCTGCAGGACCCCGTTTTCCATGGCGAAGACCAATGAGGATTCGATAATGCCGTTTTCCACGCGGCGTCCCAATGACAGGACTTGGGTTACTTGCCGCCGCCCATCGGCGTGCCGGCTGCAGTGCACCACTAGGTCTATGCACGATGCAACGGTGGGGACCACGAACGCACTGGATATGTTCTCCCCCGCGAGCAAAGGAAGGGTGCAGATTTTGGTTACTGCATCGTGTGCCGAGTTGGCGTGGACAGTACACATACCGGGAAGTCCGCTATTGAGTGCGATCAGCATGTCCAGGCTCTCAGCTTCCCGCACCTCCCCCACCACCAAACGGTCCGGGCGCATGCGCAGAGCCTCCTTCACTAGTCGGCGAAGTGGAATTTCGCCCTCACCTTCGAGGTTCGGCTGCCTGCACTGCAGGCCTACGACGTCCCTGAGGGGGAACTGAAGCTCGAAGATTTCCTCGACGGTGATGACGCGCTCCCGACTTCCGATGCTGGCCGCCAAGCAGTTCAGCATGGTTGTCTTGCCTGCCTGCGTTGCCCCGGAAACGAGGATGTTGAGGCCGCTGGAAACTGCCGCGCCAAGAAAGCGCGCAGCTTGTGGGGTCAGGGTTCCCAACTCCACAAGATGTTCAAGACGGCTGGCTTTTACGACAAATTTACGAATGTTCACGGCCCAGTGGCGGCGCGTGACGTCCGGAATGACAACATGGAGCCTGGAGCCGTCGGGCAGCGCTGCATCCACAAAGGGCGACGACATATCCAGCCTTCTGCCGGAGCTTTTGAGCATGCGTTCCACCAGATCCCGCACCTGCTGCTCGGAAAGGCTGAGCGACGTCAGCTCTGACTCGCCGTTGCGTGCGACATAGATTTCATTGGGGGCGTTGAGCCAGATCTCTTCAATCGATGGATCATCGAGGAGGGGTTGAAGTACGCCGAACCCTGCGACGGCGTCGAAAAGGAACCGACGCGCTGCGTCAAGAGGGCCAAGGGGCGGAAGAGGTCCCATGAGGGCCCGTTCGTCGTAGTCAGTGACTGCGGCTTCGACCAATCGACGGACCTCGCCTGCCTGCCTGAGCGGGTCCAGCCCGCGGCGGCGAATGAGCTCGCGGACTTCGTCCTCGACTATTCCCAGCGCGTCCATATGTTCCCCCATACAACTGCCGCCCCCGGCGGAGGCAGTGCGACTGAGGTCCAGCCTAAGGAGCCGGTCCTGCCACAACAAGTCAAATGACAAGGCTGTGGACAAACCGAACAATGCAGAACGATCAGTACCCTGAGTACCTTGGCCCCGTGGACCGGTAGGCAGCCCTCTCCAAGTGGAGTACTCACTACCCGTGTGCCAAGTGTTGCAGGAGGGATTAATGGTGAGCGGGGGCACCAGCTTCCTTAGGGACCTGGACGCAGCAGCGTTGGGGCTGATTGTTAGGAGAATCGTGAAGAGACGCATGACGCGCGCCCTGGGCCAAGGACTGGCAACAGTTCTTGTTGTCTCTGGGCTGGCAACAGTATTTGGGGCGCCAGCCGGCGCGGCAGCCCCAACAGTGGCTGCGCCGGCCCCAACGTATGGTTTTCCCAGCGTGACATATACCGGGTCTGGGCAGGCAGCCACGGAAGAGAAGCCTCAGAGCAAGCTCTGGTGGAACGATGGCTCCTGGTGGGCTGACATGTGGACCACTGGAAGCGGATGGCGAATCTACAAGCTTGATCGCACCGCAGAAAAGTGGGTTGACACCGGGGTTGCCATAGACAGCCGAACCAACACACTTGCAGACACCCTATGGGACGGCACGCACCTGTACGTCGCCTCCCATGTCGTCACAACATCAACCGAGAACGCTCCAGTTGCTTCTCTACCCAACCAACCTGCCAGGCTCTACCGGTACAGCTATGCAAACGGGAAGTACACGCTGGACTCCGGGTTCCCCACTACCATCACCACTGACAGCAGTGAAACGATGACCATCGACAAGGACAGCACGGGGGCCATTTGGGCTACGTGGACCCACGTCACAGGTGACGCAACTGCGGGATACACCAACAGCGTGATGGTCAACAGTTCCGCGGCCGGTGGCACGAACTGGGGCACGCCCGCGGTCCTCCCTGTTAACAACGTGCACCCCACGCCGGATGATATTTCCGCCGTTGTGGCGTTTGGCAAGAAGCAGATCGGGGTGATGTGGTCCGACCAGTCCACAGGTTCTGTTTGGTGGGCTACCCACACGGATGGCCAGTCGGCCGGCTCCTGGAAGGCCCAGCCCGCAGTGCAGGGGAAGGGCATCGCAGACGACCACCTCAACCTCAAGTCCCTGCAAGCGGACAGCGCTGGCCGGGTATTCGCCGCCGTTAAGACAAGCCTCGATGAAACTGCCACGGACAAGACGCTTCCGCAGCTGCAGCTTCTGGTTTTCAAGCCTGGTACAGGGTCCTTCTCACGGTCCACCATCTCCACGCTGGCTGACTGCGAAACCCGGCCACAAATCGTGCTTGATCCTGAAAACAACAAGGTGCACGCGTTCCAGACGGGGCCGGCGACGTCAGCCAGTGGCTGCCCGTACACCGGCGTTTCGGGCGCCATCTACCAAAAGACCGCCGACATGGACAATCCTGTCTTTGCATCCGGCCGTGGGACTCCTGTTATCCAGGATGGCTCTTCACTGAACATGAACAACGTGAGCACCAGTAAGCAACCGGTCAACAGCACCACGGGCATCGTGGCTCTGGCCACCGATGACGTGGCCAAGCGCTACTGGTTCGCCGATCTGCCTGTTGCTGGCGGCAAGACGGCCACGGCACCGGGAACATTCGTTCCGGTCACGCCAAAGCGGTTCCTGGATACGAGGACATCCTCAAAAGTGGGACCTGGAGGTACCGTGTCCTTCCAGGTGGCCGGTGCCTCAGGGATTCCGGCGAACGTCTCGTCAGTCGTGTTCAACCTGACCGTGACAGAACCGGAGGCGAACGGATTCATTTCGGCCTACCCCTCACTCACAAGCGCTCCTGCGACGTCGAATGTGAACTATGGGAAAGGCCAGACTGTGCCGAACCTGGTAACTGTGCCAGTGGGTAGCGACGGCAAGGTAACGCTCAAGAACTCCTCCACCGGTGCAACCCAGTTGGTAGCTGACGTCAGCGGGTACTACCTCGGAGGTACCCCGGCTGTACCCGGCGCACTTGTCCCGGTCGGACCCTCGCGGTTGCTGGATACCCGGTCCTCCTCCCCTGTTGCGGCCCATGCCACGATGTCCTTCCAGGTAGGCGGCAGCTCCGGCATCCCGGACAAGGTTTCCGCGGTGGTGTTCAACCTGACGGTCACCCAGCCGCAATCCGATGGGTTCATCACCGCCTATCCTTCCGGCGGCGCTGCACCCAATGCCTCGAACGTCAACTATGCGCCGAACCAGACCGTACCCAACCTGGTCACCGTGCCAGTGGGCGCTGACGGCAAAGTGAACCTCACAAACAACTCCAACGGCTCAGCACAACTTGTGGCTGACGTCTTTGGCTACTACATTGCCGGGACACCCACCGCGGCTGGAGCTTTTGTGCCGGTAGGACCGTCCCGGTTCCTCGACACACGCCTTTCCACCGGGCCCGTTGCGACCAACACCTCGGCTACGTTCCAGGTAGCCGGCGCCTCGGGCATTCCTGCCTCTGTTGCAGGTGTGGTCTTCAACCTGACGGTGACAGAACCTACCTCCAACGGTTTCATCACCGCATACCCGTCCGGGCAGGCTGTACCGAACGCCTCCAACGTCAACTTCGGCAAGAGCCAAACAGTGCCGAACTTGGTGGTGGTTCCGGTGGGTTCCGACGGCAAGGTGAGCCTTAGGAACAGCTCCACCGGGGGGACTGTGCAGCTGGTGAGCGATGTCAGCGGCTACTTCCTCGGGGGTTAGCACGAAACCTCCTGCCTTGGCAGGATAGGGCATGAAATAAGACGTCGGGGGAAGGGCAGGACGCCTTTCCCCCGACGTCTTTGTGCTCCTGCTTTAGACAACTTGTAGCCGGCGGCCTACCCCCGGGACTTCCGCGGTCTTCACAGCTGCAACCTGCACAACACTGGTCCCAGTAGTAACAGGATGCTATGGTGAGCGCGTTATTTAACGAAATAGCACTATCAGGGGACTTCCTGGGGGAAATCGCCTGAGCAGTATCCAAAGGGCGCTCGGGGGAGCGTCGCAATTTCTCCGGAGCAAAAAATGAAGCGGAACCTGTCTCAGTCCCGTCGCCTGGCCCTGAAACCCTTAGGGGTGCTCGTCCTTGCCTGCTCGCTGACGCTGGGTCCCGGCATTAGCGGTGCAGCTTTCGCGGTGGACTCCAATCCTTCGCCTACTCCTTCACCATCAATAAGCGGGACAGCTGCTGGGACCGCCCCTTCGTCGTCTCCCGCCCCGTCACCCGAGGCCTCAGTCCCCGCCTCTTCGCCCGCAGCCAGCGCGGCCCCGGCGCCGACGGCGCCGACGGCGCCACCGGCGCAGTCCATGGCTGAGGCCGTCGGGAAGGGCGCTCAGATGGGCCAGCGGTCAGCCCGGGTAACATCGTCGTCCAGCACCTCCGCTGTCCAGCGACTCAGTACCGAGTCGCTGGCGACCCAAGGGACATGGACGCCCACCTTTGGAATCCAGGGACTTGACGTCAGCGGTTACCAGCCCAACGTCGACTGGCAGCAGCAGTGGAACATGGGTGCACGATTTGCTTATGTAAAGGCCAGCGAGGGCAATTACATGACGAATGACCAGTTCAGCCCGCAGTACCAGGGCTCCAGGAACGTCGGAATGATCCGCGGTGCCTACCACTTTGCCATCCCAAACTGGTCATCAGGCGCCGACCAGGCCCGGTACTTTGTAGCAAACGGCGGCGGATGGTCCGCCGACGGGTACACCATGCCGCCGGTCCTCGATTTCGAGTTCAATCCCTATGAGGGCCGGACCATCAACGGTTTCTACTTTGGAAACACCTGCTACAACATGACTCCCGGGCAGCTGGCGTCCTGGGTACAGGACTTTGGAAACACCATGAGGTCCTTGACCGGCCGGCTTCCGGCGATCTACACGAACACAATCTGGTGGAACCAGTGCCTTGGAAACCCTGCGGGCTTCGGTGACTACCCCCTGTGGGTGGCAGCCTACCCCGGAGCGCCCACCAACGATGCCGGGGCAGTCCCGACAGGCAGTTGGAGCACCTACAGCATGTGGCAATACAGCAGCACAGGGCCATTTGCGGGCGACTCCAACGTATGGAACGGCGACTATCCATCCCTGCAGCGGTTTGCAGGTGCGGCGCTTCCAACAGGAAGCTTCGACTCCCTGTCCGTGACAGGCAGCGGCACCCAATTTGCGCTGCGCGCGCGGGGCTGGTCGGTTGATCTTGCCAACACCGCCGCCTCGAACCAAACACACGTCTACGTCACGTCACCGGACGGCAGCACCACGGGTTACGCCTGGACAGCCAATGCCTCAAGACCTGATGTTGACCAGGCCCTGGGCTACGGGCCCAACCACGGTTTCGACGGATCTGTGCCTATCACCCGCTCAGGAACATACACTGCATGTGCCTACTCGATCGGCACGTATGGCAACACGCCCCTGGGCTGCAAGAGCGTAAGCGCTACAGGAATTGGCGTGCCTGTAGGCAGCTTCGACAGCCTCACGCAAAACCGAACCGTGGACAAGGTCACACTGCAGCTCAAAGGGTGGGCGGCTGACCAGGCCAATCCCTCAACGTCCTCGTATACAGACGCCTACGTGACAGCTCCGAACGGAACCACCACCGGCTACCGCATGACCGCAAACACTTCCAGGCCAGACGTGCAGTCAGCGACAGGCCTGGGTTCCAACCACGGTTTCGACTATCAGGTCCCCGTGACAGCTCCGGGATCTTACAAGGTCTGCACGTATGCGATAGGCCAGAATGCAAACACTCCCTTGGGTTGCAGGACTATAAGCGTCGATGCGAATCCGTCCCCCATTGGCAGTTACGACACCCTGACCATCACCCAAGCCACCAACTCGGCGGCCCTTCAGGTCACCGGTTGGGCCCTGGATCCCACCCAGCCCGCCACCAGCATTCCCGTCAACGTGTACATTTCCGCCAAAGACGGAACCGCGGTGACGAGCCCTACACCTGTGAACGTCACGGCCAACCTGAAAAGGCCAGATGTGAACTCCGCACTGGGGACAGTGGGTGACCATGGTTTCCAGGCCGCACTTCCCATCAACTCGACCGGCACCTATTCGGTCTGCGTCCAGGCTGCTGGCGTGGCACCTGTCTCCAACGGGCCCACCCTACTTGGATGCAGGAACTTCTCCGTTTCCTCTACGCCGCCCACCATGGGATTCCTCGACAGCGCCGGCATCCAGGTGTCCAATGGGCAGGCTGCGGTCGTAACCCAGGGCTGGACACTGGACCCTGCATTGCCCGGCATTTCCAATCCTGTTCACGTCTACGTCACGTACCCGGACGGGAGCACCAGAGGATATCCCTTCACTGCCAATCTCAAGCGGCCGGATGTCAACAGCGCCCTGCAGACGGTGGGTGACCACGGCTACTCGACATCTGTCCCAATCACCGCCCGCGGCCAATACCGCGTCTGCACTTACGGGGTTGCGGTCTCAATGTTTGCTGCGTACAACTCCCAGTTGGGATGCCGCTCGTTGACTTACTAGGACACGATTAAGGGGGGTGAAGCCGCGGCTTCACCCCCCTTAATCGTGTCCAGGCTACTTTTCAGCCAGGAGCTCCAACAGGTAAGCCCCGTAACCGCTCTTGACCAAGGGCTCGGCCCGTTCGCGGAGTTCGTCGTCGCTCAGGAACCCGAGCCGCCACGAAATCTCCTCGGGGGCACCAATTTTCAGGCCCTGCCTGTTCTCGACGGTTCGGATGAAGTTCGAGGCATCATTGAGGTCATTGAAGGTGCCCGTATCAAGCCAAGCGGTTCCACGCGGCAAAATTTCGACCTGCAGCTTACCGGCCTCCAGATAGATCCGGTTTACGTCGGTGATTTCCAGTTCCCCACGGGCAGAGGGCTTCAGGTTCTTGGCGATATCAACAACATTGTTGTCATAGAAATACAGCCCTGGAACCGCATAATGGCTCTTCGGAGCCGCTGGCTTCTCCTCCAGCGACAGGGCCTTGCCATTGTCGTCGAACTCCACCACACCGTAGGCGGAGGGATCCTTGACCCAGTACCCAAAGACCGCTCCGCCGTCGATGGTCTTGAAACGGCGCAGCTGGGTCCCCATGCCCTGGCCGTAGAAGATGTTGTCGCCCAGCACCAGTGCGACGCTGTCATCGCCGATGTGGTCGGCGCCGAGGACAAAGGCCTGGGCCAATCCATCGGGCGAAGGCTGCTGCTTATAGGTGATGGAAACACCGAAACGGGACCCGTCTCCCAGCAAGCGTTCAAACTGCTCCGCGTCGTGGGGCGTCGTGATGATGAGGATGTCCCGGATACCTGCAAGGATCAACGTTGACAGCGGGTAGTAGATCATCGGCTTGTCGTAGACCGGTACCAACTGCTTGCTGACACCCAGCGTGATGGGATGAAGCCTGGAGCCGGTTCCGCCGGCAAGTATTATTCCGCGCATGCCCCCATCTTTCCCTTCGCTTAGGGCAGCGGCAAATCCGGTAGTCTAGGGAATTATGCAGCGACTTCTAGTGACCGGCGGAGCCGGCTTTATCGGCTCGAACTTTGTCCACTACGTTATCGAAAACACCGAAGACCACGTCACTGTTCTGGACAAGCTGACCTACGCGGGCAACCTTGAGTCGTTGCAGGGCCTTCCGCAGGAACGCTTCAACTTCGTTCAGGGAGACATTGCAGACGCCGGGCTTGTAGATGCCCTTGTGGCCGACACCGATGTAGTTGTCCATTACGCTGCGGAGTCCCACAACGACAACTCCCTCCACGACCCCCGCCCGTTCCTGGACACCAACATCATCGGCACCTACACACTGATCGAAGCAGCCCGCAAGCACAACAAGCGCTTCCACCACATTTCGACTGACGAGGTCTACGGAGACCTGGAACTGGATGACCCGGAGCGCTTCACGGAGCAAACTCCCTACAACCCGTCCAGCCCGTACTCCTCCACCAAGGCCGGATCCGACCTTCTGGTCAGGGCATGGGTACGATCCTTCGGCCTGCAGGCCACCATCAGCAACTGCTCCAATAACTACGGGCCGTACCAGCACGTGGAAAAGTTCATTCCCCGGCAAATCACCAACGTGATCGACGGGATCCGTCCCAAGCTCTACGGCAAGGGCGAAAATGTCAGGGACTGGATCCACGCCAATGACCATTCCTCAGCTGTGCTGGCCATCATCGCCAAGGGAACCATCGGCGAAACGTACTTGATCGGGGCTGACGGAGAGAAGAACAACAAAGAAGTTGTCGAACTGATCCTTAAGCACATGGGGCAGTCCGCTGACGCGTACGACCACGTGGTTGACCGCCCCGGCCACGACCTGCGGTACGCCATTGACTCCACCAAGCTTCGCAATGAGCTCGGGTGGGAGCCCAGGTTCTCCAATTTCGATGAGGGGATCGAAAACACCATCGCGTGGTACCGGGAAAACGAGGCTTGGTGGCGTCCGCAGAAAGCCGCCACCGAGGCCAAGTACAAGGAACAGGGCCAGTAACAAATGTCCCTGGAGTTCTCGAAAAAGCTTGCCGCCCACCAAACCCCCATTCCCGGCGTCGTCCTCTATGACCTTCCGGTCCATGGTGACAACCGGGGCTGGTTCAAGGAGAACTGGCAGCGGGAAAAAATGGTGGCCCTTGGGCTGCCCGACTTCCGGCCGGTCCAGAACAACATCTCCTACAACGAAAAGGCCGGCACCACCCGCGGGATCCACGCGGAGCCTTGGGACAAGTTCATCTCGGTTGCTACCGGCCGTATTTTCGGGGCATGGGTGGACCTGCGTGAAGGGCCCTCCTTTGGGGCCGTCTTCACGGCGGAGCTTGATCCAAGCCAGGCCATCTTCATTCCACGGGGTGTTGGCAACGCCTTCCAGACACTCGAGGACAACACGGCCTACACGTATCTGGTGAATGACCACTGGTCCGCGGACGCCCAGGGTCAGTACACTTTCCTCAACCTGGCGGATGAGACAGCGGCGATACAGTGGCCCATTCCCCTTGCCCAGGCCGAGCTCTCCGATAAGGACAAGGCGCACCCACGGATGGCGGACGTCGCGCCGATGCCCGCCAAGAAGATCCTTGTAGTGGGCGCGGACGGACAACTGGGCAAAGCACTGCGCAGGACGTACGACGGCGACACAACAGTTGAGTTCGCAAGCCGGGCGGAGTTTGACCTCACCAGCGAGGCAAGCTTCGCGGGCAGGAACTGGAAGAACTACTCCGCCATCATCAACGCTGCCGCCTACACCGCCGTCGACGCCGCAGAAACGGCAGAAGGCCGGAGCGCCTCCTGGTCCATCAACGTTGCCGCGGTGGCGCACCTGGCGCGCACCGCCGTCGAACATAACCTCACTTTGGTCCATGTCTCTTCGGACTATGTCTATGACGGAACTTTGGACAGCCACGACGAGGACGAGTCCTTCACGCCCCTGGGCGTCTATGGGCAAACCAAGGCGGCCGGGGATGCGGTGGTCAGCGTCGTTCCCCGCCATTACATCGTCAGGACGAGCTGGGTTATCGGGGAAGGCAACAACTTTGTCCGCACCATGGCAAGCCTCGCGCGCCAAGGCGTCAAACCCTCAGTCGTCAACGACCAAAAGGGCCGGCTGAGTTTCACCGAAGACATCGCGGCCTTCATCCGACACCTGCTGGGTGGGGACGCGGCCTACGGGACCTACAACTTCAGCAATGAAGGTCCGGTGAAAAGCTGGGCGGATATCGCTGGAGACGTTTATGAGCAATCCGGGGCAGCCCGGAGTGACGTAACGGGCGTCACGACCGCCGAGTACTTCAAGGACAAAGCAGCGGCTCCCCGGCCGCTCAACAGCTACCTGAAGCTGGTGAAGGCGCAGTCGACAGGGTTTGAGATCCCCGACGCCGAGTCGAGGCTAAGCGCCTACCTGAAGGCGGAAAACGATAAAGCATGACTCCCGCAGAGCAAGCCCACCGCACCCTGGTGATCATGCCGGCCTGGAATGAATCGGAGTCCATCGGCAACACCATCCGGGAAGTGTTCGAGTTTGGCCCCGACTGCAGCGTCCTCGTAGTGGACGACGGTTCACGCGACAACACTGCGCAGGTCGCCCGTGCGGCGGGTGCGCTGGTCGTGCAGCTCCCTTTCAACATGGGTGTGGGCGGCGCCATGAGGACCGGTTTTAAGTACGCCAAGATGCACGGCTACTCGCAAGTCATTCAGGTCGACTCCGATGGCCAGCACGATCCACGCGATATCAAGGCCGTGCTCGACGGGCTCCAGGAAGCCGACATCGTCATTGGTGCCCGCTTCGCGGAAAAAGGAAATTACACTGTCCGGGGGCCCCGCAAGTGGGCCATGAATGTTCTGGCCTGGACCATTTCCCGGATCGCGGGCACCCGGCTCACAGACGTGACGTCGGGTTTTCGCGCTGCCAATGCCAAGGCCATTCGACAGTACGTGGACCACTACCCGGCCGAATACCTGGGTGACACGATCGATTCACTGGTCGTAGCCATCCGGTCAGGATGTACGGTGCGCCAGGTTGGGGTTTCGATGCGGGAACGCCAAGGCGGCACTCCCAGCCACGATCCGGTCAAGGCCGCCATCTATCTGGGCCGGTCAGCATTCGCCCTCCTCTTCGCTTTGACGCGCAAGAGGAATGAACCGTCGTCCAACTAGGAGTTTCCATGGCCACCCTCGTTGGCTTCATTTTTGTGCTCGTTATTTTGCTTATCATCTTCGAGATGCTGCGGCGCCGTCACCTGCGGGAGAAGTACGCCGTCATCTGGATCATCATCGGCGTCGGCGTGCTGGTGCTGGTGGCATTTCCCCAGCTTCTCTTCTGGTCCAGCAGCGTGCTCGGAGTCAAAGTTCCATCGAACCTTCTGTTCGCGATTGCACTCGTACTGCTGGTGTCGGTCTGCCTGCACCTCTCCTTCGAGCAGTCACAGGCGGAGGATGAAATCCGGGTTCTGGCGGAAGAGGTAGGCATTCTCCGCCTCAAAGTGGAGGAACTCGAAACGGGCCGGCTGCAGGGTGGCAATGCCGCCGGCGGTGGGCAGCTTCCGCCGGAAGTTCGCCCCCAGGAGCCAACGCCTTAAAAGGACCAGGTGGCTGCTCGGTATCACCGGGCAGCCACCTGGCCGTTAAACGAAACTTTCTACGAGACCACGTGTTTCAACAGCCTCGGCAGCGAGTCTGTTTTCCCGATCATCAAAGACCGGGCCACCAAAGTAGCGGCGTTCAAGCGTGATGTTGTGTGGAAGGCCGCTGCCCGTGCTGTGGCGTTCCACCCAAGTTCGCGGAAGCGGCGCGCCTGGCCCTCAAAGAAGGCACGTTCTTCATCGAACCGTCGCCCGTCGAGGGCCTTGACCGACGAGTCCGACGCCGAGTGCCGGCGGTAGAGGAATGACAGGGTGGGGTCTACCACCATGGAACCGCCTTCGGCCGCGATATCAAGCAGCAAAGCGAGGTCCTGGACCACATGCAGGCCTTCGGTAAACCCGATACGACGGATTACGTCCGTTCGCCACGCCAGAGACGGGAAGTAAGCCCAGTCCGCACGGACAAGGCTAGTGGCCATTCTTTCACCCTGGAGCAGCACCGTCTCTTTGGTGGACGGAGCGTATACCTTCTTGACGATGTCCACGAGAGGGGAGCAAGCGCGGCCCTGCTCATCGATGACCTGCACACCCGGCTGCACAACGCTCGCCTCGGGATAGGCGTCAAACGCGCGGGAGACAACGTCGAGATAGTTGGGCAACATAATGTCGTCCGCGCCCATCACGACGACAATCGGCGCTTCAGCCAGTTCGAGCGCCTTGCGGTAGTTGCCATTGGCGCCGAGGTTTGTTTCGTTCTTCCGGTACGTTACCCGGGGGTCGGTCATTGATTCGAACCAGCGCTGGGGTTCCGGGCTGGGGTACCCGTCGTCGACCACGATGAGACGCCAATCCTCGAACTGCTGGCTCATGACGCTCTGGGCCGCAAGTTTCATCAGGTCGACGTCCCCATAGTAGGGAAGCAATACATCAATGGCCATGTGCCAGGTAGGTCCTTTTCTTGAAGATACAGAGTGTTGGATCTGTCTGCCCGGAGATGAGCACCTCGACAATGCTACCGCGTCGCCACTGGCCGCCCCTTTCCGGAAGCCTGTTCGACTTGCTGGAAGAGGCAAATGGAGGCCCCTCTGAACCGACGATAGACTGGAGCCTGCTGTCTGACAGTTCCCTGACGCATTGGAACGGTCTATTTGATGAAGCGAGAAGGAACGATAAGACGTGACGCACCGGAGTGACCCGCGTGTGGCGGCTGTTATTTCAGCCTTCCACCCTCCCCAGGACCTTCCCCAGAGGGTGAGAGACCTCAGCAAGCAAGTCATTCACACGGTTGTGGTCGACGACGGATCGGACCTCGAGCGGAACAGCAGCGTGTTGCGGGAATTGGAAGACCTCGGTTGCACCGTAATTCGGATGCCGGGCAACGTTGGAATTGCGGCAGCACTGAATGCAGGTATAGAGGCCGCGATTGAGTCCTGGTCCCCCGACTTCGTGGTGACCCTCGACCAGGACTCTGCCCTTGATCCTGGCTACATCGCAGCAGCTCTGGACACGTATGCGGAAGCCCGGGCCAACGGCATCAACGCCGGCCTGGTGAGCGCCCAGTCGCATAATGGCCTGAACGTCCCGCTGCTCACCAAAAGGGCTCGTTTTCCCGAAGCGTTCGATCCCCTCCAGTCGGGAGCCGTTATCCCGGTGTCCACTTTCAAGACTGCCGGAATGCTTGACGAGAGGCTTTTCATCGACTGTGTCGACTCCGAGTTCAATCTTCGTGTGAGGTCCCACGGGCTGGCCACCCTGGTCGGAAAGGGATGCAATATGACGCATGCGTTGGGCCACGCACAGCCTATGATGCTTTTCGGCTGGCACGTGACAGTGTTGGGCGTCAAGCGCCACGTGCATTCGCATGCCCCTTTCCGGGTGTACTACATGACCAGGAACAGCATCTACCTCTGGCGGCAGTATGGTGCGAGATTCCCTGTGTGGCTGATCCGCAGACTCCGCTTCCAGGCCGAAAGCGACGTATTCAGGTTGCTTTACGGAGCCAACCGAAAAGGACAGTACCAGGCATTTATCCGGGGCTGTTTGGACGGGTGGCTCGGACGCCTTGGAAAGATTGACGCCGCCTTCCAGCGGAAGATCAGCGCATGAACGCGAATGCGCCCGTGCGGGTCTCCGTTTGCATGGCAACGTACAACGGCCAGGAATTTGTTGCGGAACAAGTGGAATCCATCCTTGCGCAGTTAACTTCCATGGACGAACTCATCATTGTTGACGATGCGTCCACTGACGGCACGCTCGACGTCGTCCGTGGCTTCGACGATCCCCGCATCGTCTTCCTGCCCAGCAAGGAAAACAGGGGGTACGTCGCCAGTTTTGAAAAGGCGATAACCGCCAGCAGGGGCGAATACATCATGCTGTCGGACCAGGACGACGTGTGGCCTGCCGGACGCGTGGAAACTCTGGTCAACGCCCTTCAAGAGAAGAACTTTGCCGCAAGCAACTTCACCGTTTTCGGAGGCCCGGCAAACAGGTACCACAAGATTCAGCTGAAAGAATCCGACAGCCGGCGGTGGGTGGCAAACATCATCACCACCTGGATTGGGGTGCGGCCATACTACGGGTGCACCATGGCTTTCCGTGCTGCCGCGAAAAAACTGATACTTCCTTTTCCGGACTTCCTGACCGAGACGCACGATCAGTGGATCGCCATCGTGGCCAACCTTAACCAAGACATGATCCATGTTGAGGCGCCGACTGTTGCACGCCGCCTGCATGACGAGAACACGACCCCCAAGTCACGCCGGCCCACCGCGGTGATTCTGCGTGCGAGAATCATGCTTCTTCGCGCGTTCTTCGTGGCCCTGGGCAGGAGGGTCCGGACCAGATGACCTCCGGGCACAATGCAGACTCGATACTCCCCTCCCCGGACAGCTACGCGGGCAGCTTCGGTGCGGTGGCACTTGCCGCCTACCAGCCGGACGAGCCAATGTTCGCCCGCCAGCTCAAATCCATCCAGGCGCAGACCCACAAGGACTTTGTTTGCCTCATTTCCGTGGATGGCGATTACCAGCCTGTTGAGGCCATGGTGCGCCGGGCATGCGGCGACGATGCGCGCTTCCAGGTGCTCGGCTACGAAAGCCGGCTCGGATTCCACCACAACTTCGAGCGTGCCCTGGAAGCAGTCCCGGAAGCAGCGCGCTGGGTTGCCCTCAGCGACCAGGACGACTATTGGTACCCGGGCAAACTCGAAGCATTGCTCCCCCATCTGGATGATTCCGCACTGGTGACAGGCCAGGCACGGGTAGTGACACCGGAGATTTCGACAGCCGATCAGGATCCTGCGAAAGGAACCCTGACCGACAGGCGCAACGTCGGTGCCGCCGACCTCATTGCCAACAACCAGGTGACGGGGTCTCTGTGTGTGTTCCGCCGCGAACTTCTTGACGTAGCCCTCCCCTTTCCATCGCTCGCTGCGCCGTCCCAATATCACGATCACTGGATCGGACTCTGTGCGCTTGCTTTCGGGGGAATCAGCATCCAGAACGACGTGTTGCAGGACTACATCCAGCACAGCGGCAATGTGGTGGGCGAGTCGCGGCAGAGCCTGCCCACGTCGATCCGCAACACCCTTCGGTTCGTCAAGCGCTATGAAGGAAGCACGAGGCCCCGCAGTATCTGCAGCATCATCTATAAGACAGGACTTGGTTGGCGCACGCTCATGGCCCGGACCCTGCTGGAACGGTCCGGGACCGTGGACCAATCTTCCTGCCCCGGCTTGCAGGAAGCGCTGAGGACCTATGGGCAGCCCCGAGCTTGGCGCCTGCTTCGTTGCCTTTTAGGTGGCGTGCTCCGTAAGAACGTGGCACCGATCCGCGCGTTGGAGATTTACCTCGGTGTGATTCTCCCGCGGATGCCGCTCGGCACGGCCACTTAGTCAAAGCCGGCCCCTGCCCCTGCTGCGGGTTTCACCGTTCCGCGGCAGCGGGTGTCCGGGCGACGTTCCGGCTCCCTCTTGGAAAAATACGGTCACGCCACGCAGCAGGCTTGCAGTACTAATCGAAGGAAGTGCTTGAGTATGAAAGCCGTGTTGTTGAGGCTTGCCGGTTTTACGGGCTTACCCCTGTTATCGCTCGTAACGCCGTTCCTACTCCTGCCCATTTTGTCCCGAGTTGCCGGAGAAGGAGGTTGGTCGAGCCTTGTATCCGGGCAGGCCATCGGCGCCTTTGGTGGTGCTGTGATTGCCTGGGGATGGACTACAGTCGGTCCGGTCGAAATAGCCCAGAACCCCTCTCCTCTCCACAGAGCAGAGGTTTACAGGGAGAGCATCAGAACCCGTCTGGTCCTCTCAGCGGTGGTATTTCCCGCGGTCTTCGCTTTGGCGTGGCAGTTGGCTGCCCCCGAGCATCGCTATGACGGCGCAGCAATGTCCCTAACGACTGCAGTGGTTGGCCTGTCACCGGCATGGTTTTGCATAGGGGTTGGAAAGCCAACGCTGCTTGCGACCTTTGATACTCTGCCCCGGGTGGCGGCAACCCTTGTTGCGGTCCCAACAATACTGGTGACCAAGGAGATCTGGCTCTATCCAGTCATACTGCTGGCTGCTGTTGGGATAAGTCTTGTGGTCTTCCACAGACTCGTTGTTACGGAGAGGGGCAAAACGTTCACCTCTTGGCGTGGAACCACTAAGCATCTGCGCGGCCAATTCGGGCCGGCAGCGATCAGTCTCTCCGGTACCACGTACGCTGCAACACCTGTTCCGATCGCCCAGGCCTTCATTCCCAGCACGGTAGTGGCAGGGTTCGGCTCTGCCGATACCATCTACCGCTTTGGCCTCTTCTCGGTGATGGCTTTAGGCAATACCTTCCAGGGCTGGACTCTCGAACCGCAGGCCTCCAGCGCCAGGAAACGCCATACAGCCGCCGTCGCAGCCCACTTTGCGCTGGGCCTGGCTGGAGCTGTCTTCCTTGCCGCACTCGGTCCATTGACGTCGGAAATCCTGTTTGGTTCCGCTAACAAGGCCAGCCAGGCAACATGCGCACTCTACGGAGCCTCGTTTTTGTTTATTTCGGCCAGTTCTCCGTTTATTCGCAATCTCCTGTTGCCGCATGGCCGCCAGCGGCTGATTCTGACTTGGACGGTTATTTCGGCCGTCATCGGCGTAAGCCTAATGTTCTCAACTGCAATCGCGGGGTGGATAGATGGGGTCGCGATGTCAATGGCAATCAGTGAAGCAGTCCTTTTCCTTGGCTTACTGCTCCCTGGTCTCAGGACGCTTAGGGCTATATAAATTCCAGGCTGCGCACGTCAGCTATCACACAGGTGCAGCTTGTAGAGCTTCGCTTCGCCTTCCGAGTCTTCCAACGTCGCCAGGCCGGAGGCGATGAGGTTGTCCAGCCCCTTGTATCCGTTGTCCCTGCCATGCACTTCACGGTGACCAAAATCCAGGATGTAGTCGATGTTCAGCTTCCGGACCGCTGGGCAGGTGGCGGGATCATCTTTCGCAGGAGTAGGGCCGTTCAGGAGTGCTGCAGTCCCTTCTGGAACGGCACTGAGGATGTGCAGTTGGATCAGTTTGCGGTCGGCAAGCGCGTAGGCGAGTGAGCTGCCGTTCCATGGGTTTCCAACCAGGACGGCATCCTTCGGCACTTCGTTCGGCAGCCGGTCAATCAGCTTCAGCTCATCCTGGGAGACCAGAGGCGAATCCGCGGCCAGCCGGTAGGAGCCTGCCATCGCATCCTGCGCCTGGCGCACATTCGCCCGCTGCGTGGCCGCACCCAGGGCCAGCACCATGAGGAGGCCGGCAACGGTCGAGTACGTCGCTACCTGACGAACGCCGGCGCGATCAGTTGCAGCTCCTTCAGGCCTTGCCAACCGCTTCCGCTGCAAAGCCTCCATACCCCTCACGCTGCTCTTGAAGAACAGATCCCAGATGCAAACTGCCCCGCGGGAGGCAAGCGGGATTGTCACCAGTGGCAAGAGCGCAGCAAGCCTCGGCGGGTCGTTGTACCAGATACCGGTCCAGTACATCCTGAACTGGTCGGCGGGAAACGAACTGACAACCACGAACAGGAAACCCACCACAGCGTATGTACCCAGCCACCACAGCTGCCGGCGGGACCTAATTGTCACGTAGATGCCGATAAGGGTCAGCGCCAGGACGGCCCAGCCGACCGGGCGTCCGATCGCCGAACTCGCGATCACCTCGCCGATGGCCTGTCCCGTGGTCTCCACGGGGGGCCAGAATGCCGCCTCGGCTGGAGGACGAACAAGGTTCCACAGAAGGCGGACAACCATTACGGTGCCCACCAGGACGGCGACCAGCGCGGCGAGATTCAGTGCGCCCCTGCGGCCGCGCGACGACGCAAGCGTCCGCGCCACCAGACGGACATAGACGTAGGCGGCGGCCGGCGTCATCATCGCTATCCAGGCCATGGCGGCGCTGGGGTGGGCAAGGGAAAGACCCGGGAGCACAGCGAGCAGGACCAGCACCCCAATGAACCTGGAGCGAATCGGTGCTGGCGACAAACCCAGTACCTCCACCGATATGCCCACGACCAGCGGCAAGAGTGCAACCGCGAGAAAGTTTGGGTAGAGCACCCCAAAGTCGAGGAGCGAGATTGGGAAGGCGCCAAAGGCTGCCGAGAGCACGCCGGCGGAGATGCATATTGCTGGACGGTTCCCCCAAATAGCCTGCGCAAGGTAGATGCAGCCAAGCGGCCAAACCAAAGCGGCCAGCACAATATTGACGACGTTGACGGACGCGGGTATTCCTCCTCCACCGACGCTGACAAGCAGCGAGACAAGGTCGTGCCAGGCAGCAGGATATGACGAGGCGCCCGTCATCGCATTAAGGGTCAAGGACGAGCCGGAACCCGTATCGAGGATGTACCGGATGGCGTTCAGGTGAAAAACATTGTCGAATGTCTGGGAAAAGGACTCCGGTTGCCCAATGGCTTTGATTAGTCGGCGCGAGACGAGCACCGCGGCCAGAATAACCGAGACCGCCGAAACAGCAAGGACACTCCACTGCGGTCTGCCACTGTGTCTGGCCCCAACTTTGTTGCTTTTCCGCGCAACCAAGAATGATGCAGCAAGAGCGAGTCCGGTCATGACAGCCGTTGTGCCCAGCACGGGAAGCAACGACCAGGAGAGCCCCAGGAAGGGAGCTGCAACAGCCGAAATTGCGACTATGGAGACGCTGATTCCCGGGGCCAGGGCGAAGATGCGGAGTCCTTCGAGGCGGGCTGCAACGGCCACGGCGAGCCCCGGAATGAACAGCAGAACCAGTGCGAGGAGAAACTGCGGTACTTGGTCAAACCAGGACAAGAATCCTCCGAAAAGTTACCGGCACGCGGGCCGAAGCGGCACCTCGTACCGCTGATTGTCAAACAAAATCTGCAAGCAGCTGATGACCTGCTGCGAATTGCGCCCGTCAGGCTCTCAGGATCGAGACAGCCTCGTGAATGGGTCCATCAAATTTCACGTTACCGTGCTCCATCAGGATTCCCCGGTCACAGATGCGGGAAACCAGATCCAGGTCGTGGCTCACCACAACGAGTGTCTTTCCCTCGTGCGCCAGTTCCTGGATCTTGTCGATGCACTTACGCTGGAAAGGCTCGTCACCGACCGCGAGGATCTCATCGATCAGGAAGACTTCCGGGTCTGTATGCACTGCGACCGAAAAAGCCAGGCGAAGGTACATCCCGGAAGAGTAGAACTTAACCTCGGTGTCGATGAACTGGCCGATTTCGGAAAATTCGACAATATCGTCGAATCTCTCGTTGATCTGCTGTTCCGTCATTCCCAGAATGGCACCGTTGAGGAACACGTTGTCCCGCCCGGAGAGGTCGGGGTGGAACCCGGCGCCTACTTCGATGAGTCCCGCAACCCGGCCCCTCGTCTTTACCGTCCCCGTGTCTGGAAGCATGACGCCCGAAATATGCTTGAGCAGAGTGGACTTGCCTGAACCGTTCAGGCCCAGGAGCGCCACCGTTTCCCCCGCTTCGATGTCAACAGAAACGTTTTTGAGGGCGTGGAACTTCTCGGACAAATCCCCCTTGCGGCCCTTCAAAAGCCAAACGACGGCTTCCTTGATGGACCGGGTATGGCGCAGGACAAACTGCTTGCTGATATCGGAAACTTCGATTGCCTTAACCACTTAGAGCTCCTGCGCGAAACGGCCCTCAAGGCGCCGGAAGGTGAATTGGCCCAGCAGGAGGATGGCAAGGGCCACGCCGAGCCCAACGAAGAGCCAGAGACTGAAGAGATTCGGCGGCATGGCGACCGATCCGTCCGTTGTGGGGAACCAAAAGGCGTAGTGGAACAGTTCCACTCCAATCGTGATCGGGTTTGCCTGGTAGACGGCGAACCACCCTGGGCCAAGCTTCTCCTGGACCATGGACCACGCATACATCACAGGGGAAGCCCAAGTGGCAATCATCAGGAGCATGTCCACCAGGTTCTCGGAGTCGCGGAAGTAGACGTTGGCCGCCCCGAACAGCAGACCGAGTCCCGTTGCGAGCAGAGCAACGATAACGAAACCCGCAACCGCAGCCAGCAATTGAACGAGGTTGGGATGCCAGCCGGCCAGGACACACCCTATGACCAGCACCACCAGCTGCGGGAAGAAGTGCACGGCCGACACCCAGACGGAAGCAACGGGAAAGAGCTCGCGCGGAAGATAGATCTTCTTGATGAGGTTTCCGTTATTGACTATCGACCGTGCGGCGTTGCCCAGGGCCTCGGTGAAGAAGTTAATCAGGACGATGCCAGAGAACAGGTAGACCGCATAGTTGGAAAGCCCTTCCGGGTTCCGCGCACTCCGTTCAAGGCCGAGGAAAACCCCCAGGGCCACGTAGAAGACAATGAACTGCACTCCCGGCTTCACGTATGACCAGAGGAGTCCCAGCACAGATCCCCGGTAACGCACCTTGAGTTCCTTGCGGACCAGCAGCTTCAGCAGGAAGCCGGACTGCCTGATGTCCCGCAGGCCACCGCCCAGTCCGGGAGTAGTTAGCTCACCGGACGCAATTGCGCTCACTTGATCTCGTTCTGGGTGTGTTGCTCGAACGTCTTCCTCCAAGACTCCATGGAGGTCAGCTCCGAAACGGCGGCTTTGTACTTCTTACTGAGGGCAGGCCACTCCTTCAGCAGTGCAGAGTGGAGCTTGGCACTTTCGGCCAGCATCTTCCTCAGCTGCTTGGGATCACGCCGGTACCAGGAAGCTCCTGTGCCTTCGGCGTTGGACACAACAGCGCTGTCATACTGCGCCATCCGCCACCACCGGTTGTCCTGGTGCGCAACTGTGGTCTGCGGCCGTTCGGCGTTGGTGCCCTTGACCGGGCTCGCGAGTTGCCGAACGACAGTCTTGGCCGCCCATGGCAAGAGAGTCAGCTTCCGTGGCTGTGACGGTCCGTGGCCCCGGCGTGGAGGTTTGTCCATTTTGGGTGCGGGGAAGTCATCAGGATCGGGCCGGAAGACCGCGTCAGAGTGTGCAGACATCATGCTGCGGATCTGCGGCAGCTTGGCGGACAGCAGCCCTGGCAAGGCATCCGGGCCCTTCAGCACATCTTCCAATGCCCACTGCCGGCCCTGCGCTGTGGCGTACTGCATCGATACGAGGTGCTTAACGTCGGCGTACTGCGACTCCTTGATGACCCTGCCGCCGAACTCGTAGGGGCTGTGCAGGAGCGCGGCCACTACCCGGTTGCGGGCGTGGAAGTAGGCCTGCCAGCCGACAAGGTCGTCCTTGTCGATCCACGAAACATGCCAAACGGCTGAACCAGGCAGGGACACCGTCGGGTAGCCGGCGGCCTTGGCCCGCAACCCGTATTCGGAATCGTCCCATTTGATGAACAGCGGGAGTGACAGCCCGATTTCACGGATTACCTGGGTGGGGATGAGGCACATCCACCAGCCGTTGTAATCGACGTCGCACCGCCGGTGCAGCCAGGGGGTCTGGCGAAGGTTGGACGACAGGAAGTCGTGGCCCAGGATCATGTCCTCGCTGGGGAGCGACGGCTGGAACCGGTAAGGATTGACCACCTCGCCGAAGGTATGCAGCACGGTGCGGTTGTACAGGTCGAACATATGGCCGCCGACGAGGGTCGGCGTCTTGCACCGGTCCGCGAAAGTCAGCAGGCGAATGATGCTCTCCGGTTCGACAACCACGTCATCGTCCATCAGCAGGGCGTAGTCGCTGCCGTTCTCTACAGCTTCAAACATGCCGCGGGCGAACCCGCCTGAGCCACCCAGGTTGGACTGGTTGATGATGCGCAGCTTGCCGTTCAGGGACCGCTTAACCTCATCGAAGCCCGCTGCGTCGGCAAGCTTCTGCGTCCCTTGGTCCACAATCAGGATTTCCTGCACGTGGGCAAGTGCTTCTTCGCTTTCGGCAAGGAGGCGCAGGTTGTTCAGGCAGAAGTCCGTCTTGTTCAGGGTGGTGATTTGGAGCGTAACTGACCCCGGCGTCGTTTCGACCGCCGCTCCCTGCCACTCGGCGTCGAGCATAATCAACGGCTCTGTACCCGCAAGCAGGTCAAACCAGTACCATCCGCCATCACCGAAAGGCGCGAGCGAAAGCTCAAAGGTGCTTTCCGCCGTGCCTTCAACTCTCCGGGTGTCCACCCGCTGCAGGGACCCGCGCGCATTCGACTTGTAGACGATGACGGAGCCGGCCCCTTGGGTCCGGACCTGCAACCGGACCTTGTCCACCGTGGTCCACCGCCGCCAGTAACTGGCCGGGAAGGCGTTGAAGTAGGAACCGAAGGACACCCGCTCGCCTGAGCGGACAGACGTTGAGTGGCGTGAAAGGAAGTCTTCCACGTGCGCTTCCTTGGTGGGGCTGCTGATGGTCCGGGCCTTGTTCGCCTTCCCGTCCCGGTCCCCGGCAGTAGGCAGTTGGATACCGGTAGCGGTGCCCATATCCATGTACAGGGGCACCGTATCCATCTGGCTCGCGCTGGGCAGGATCACGCGCTGAAGCGTCTGCCACGCCTGCTGGGTTTTGGCCGTATCAGTCTTCACGGACTTCTTCGTCTTGTTGTCGGTAGGCACGCTCATGCGTCAACTCCCCCGCTTTCAAGCTGTACGCCGCTTTCGAAGTGCGGCCTGATCTTGTTATCGAACATGCTCAGCGCGGACCCGATGGCCATGTGCATGTCCAGGTACTTGTAGGTGCCCAGCCGGCCGCCGAACAGGACGTCCTTCTCGGCCGCTGCCAGGTCGCGGTACTTGAGCAGGCGCTCCCTGTCCGCGGAGGTGTTGACCGGGTAGTAGGGCTCGTCGCCCTTTTCGGCGAAGCGGGAGAACTCGCGCATGATGACCGTTTTTTCGGTCTGGTAGTCGCGCTCCGGGTGGAAGTGCCGGGGCTCGATGATGCGGGTGTAAGGAACGTCGGCGTCGTTGTAGTTCACGACGGACGTGCCCTGGAAGTCGCCCATCTCCAGGACTTCTTCCTCGAAGTCGATGGTGCGCCAGGACAGGTCTCCCTCCGCGTAGTCGAAGTACCGGTCCACCGGCCCTGTGTATACGACCGGGATATTGCCGACTACCTTGTTTTTGCTGTACTCGTGGGACTCGTCGAAGAAGTCCGTGTTGAGCCGCACCTCGATGTTGGGGTGCTCCGCCATCTTTTCGATCCATGCGGTGTAGCCGTTGGTCGGCAGGCCCTCGTACTTGTCGTTGAAGTACCGGTTGTCGTAGTTGTAGCGCACGGGCAACCGGGAGATGATGCCCGCCGGCAGGTCCTTGGGGTCGGTCTGCCACTGCTTGCCCGTGTAGTGCTTAATGAATGCTTCGTAGAGCGGGCGCCCGATGAGCTGGATACCCTTGTCGTTCAGGTTTTGCGGGTCCGTTCCTGCCAGTTCGCCGGCCTGCTCCTGGATCAGGTCCCTGGCCTTGCCGGGGGTGAGGTTGGCCCGGAAGAACTGGTTGATGGTGGCCAGGTTAATGGGCAGCGAATAAACCTCCCCCTTGTGGACGCCGTAGACCTTGTGGACGTAGTCCGTGAAGGTGGTGAACCTGTTGACGTACTCCCACACCCGCTCGTTGGAGGTGTGGAAAAGGTGGGCGCCGTACCGGTGGATTTCAATCCCGGTCTGCTCTTCCTTTTCGCTGTACGCGTTTCCGCCGATGTGGTGGCGACGGTCGATGACGACGACCTTCAGGCCGAGCTCAGTGGCGGCCTGTTCTGCGATTGTCAGGCCAAAAAAGCCGGACCCTACGATGACGAGGTCAGCGGTCACAAAATCTCCTGGTTCGAATGCGGGCAGCGCAATCGTGCGCATTGTCTGCTGCTCTAGCCTACCCGAGGGACCGCACGGGCCGTCGAATCAGCCCATCGCTGTGAGCCGGTACACAGGCCGCATCAGGCAGGCGCAACCACTCTTTTATCCACATAGAGCGTGAACTGCCTGCCCGGTACTGACGGCCGTGACTAGCGTGTGGGTAAATACGCGAAGGATCCCAACCATGACATTCAACTGCACGCTGGTTGGCGGCCCGGGATCACCGAAGGTCGAGCCACCTGTGGAATTATCCATCGATGCGCCGCTTGGCACGTCCGGCTCCGTGATTCACCAGCAGTTGGTACGGAAGTTCGGCGCAGGCGCTGTCAGCGTGGACGGGGAAGATTTGTGTTCCCTGGTGCTCGGTATTCCTCCGCTGGTGGAGGCGGCGATCTTTGTCGATGGCGGCACCGCGCCTCTAAGGCGGCGGCCGAAACGTCGGCCGGTCGAGGGTCCTGCGGCTCCGCTGGCCCTCATGATTGACAGTGGCCCGGCAGCGGGAACGGTTGTCCGGCTCCAACGTGGCAGCTACAGCATTGGCCGCAGCGGCACGCGGATTGTCATTCCGGATCCGGAGCTTTCCCGCGAACACGCCCGGGTGATCGTTACGGAGACGGACATTATGTTGGTTGACCTGGACAGTGCCAACGGGTCTTACGTCAACGGGGAGCGGATCCGCAGCGCGGTCATCTCCACGGACTCCAACATCAGGTGCGGGCAGTCGAACTTGTCCCTCGTTTTTGCCGAACTGCCTGTACGGGTCCTGGCAGATGCAGGAAAGTCGGTGGCTGACCCCATCGTGGTGGCCGGCCGGGTCGAGGCCGGAAACCGTCCTGCGCTCCTCCTGGCCGCGGTTCTGCCGCTGGTAATCGGGGTGCTGCTGGCCATGCTCACAGGCATGTGGATGTTCCTCGTCTTTTCCCTGGGCTCCGCGTTCCCGGTCCTGGTTACTGCGCTCAGCGGGAGGCGTCAAAAGCAGAAATTGTCCGCTGCGGTGCACGCGGCTGCCGAGGAAGACAGAAAACGCCGACGGCGGTGCGCCCCTCCCCTGTCTCTCGTGGCGTTGGCAGCGGAAACAGGTAAGGAGACGGCCCGTGATTGTTCGGGTGCCGATGGCATCTGGCTGCGGGTGGGCCAGGCGGAACAGGCGCCGAACGTACGGGTAGAACCGGCTGGCGCAGCCCATGTGATTCCACCGTCCGAAATGGCCCCTGTCCTGCTGGACCCGGACCGCCCGCTCACCACGGTGGGCGGACCGCGGTTTGCAACCGACGGCCTTATCCGCTCCCTTCTCATGCAACTGGCGGGGTACCCGCGCGGGCGTACCACGCACGTCGTCGTCCACGGGACGCCGGGAACCCTGCCACTCGCTGCCCGGTACCTTTGCAGGGTGACGCTCACGGCAACAGTCGATGCCGGACTTAGTGTCCTAAACGGCGTCCATCCCGGGGGCTGCGAGCGCGGAGTGCTGTTGATTCGGGGTGAACCCTCCACCGCCGAAGCTGAAAAGGGCGTCCGCGAAGCCGCACTACGGTGTGGGTGGCAGGTCCTTCACTTTCTTCCGGACGAAGGGGAATGGCCTCCGCCCGATGTCCTCCTGGCCGAACGACGCTCAGTCGCGCTGTTGGATCTCCGCGAGACCGTCTTCGTTCCCGATTTGGTGCCGGAAGATGTGTTCACTCGTTTTTGCCGGCGCCGGGCAGGCCAACTCCCGGAGGGCAAGGGACCGGGCTCAGGTGTTCCGGCTGTCTGCAGCCTCGGCCAGGTCCTGCCCCTTACTCCGGAGGCCACGGCTGACCGATGGGGCGTCAGTGCGGAGGATGATGGACTGGCGGCACCACTGGGACTGAGCTCAGCCGGAACCAAGTTCATCGATCTTCATGCTGACGGCCCCCACCTTCTGGTGGCAGGCACCACCGGCTCGGGAAAATCCGAACTCCTCCGGAGCCTCACGCTTGCCCTCGCCCTGAGCCATCCGCCGGAGCGGGTCAACTTCTTTTTCGTCGATTTCAAGGGCGGTTCAGGACTTGGCCCGCTGGCGGGCCTGGTGCACTGCGTCGGATTGCAGACAGACCTTTCCAACGGCGAAATGGATCGAACGCTGACCTCACTCCGCGCCGAAGTGCGGCTTCGGGAGAGTTGCCTTTCGGCCGCGCGCGTCCCGGACATCTCCGCCTACCGCTCCACACCTGCCGCCAGGGACTTCGTCCTCCCTCATCTGGTCATCGTCATCGACGAGTTCAGGATGCTGGTTGACGATGCACCCGAAGTACTTCGGGAGCTGCTGCGGATCGCAGCTATCGGCCGATCGCTGGGTATCCACCTGGTGATGGCAACGCAGAGGCCGCAGGGTGCCTTGACGGCAGACATCCGCGCCAACGTCACCTCCAGTATTGCCCTTCGAGTGCAGTCAGAAATGGAGTCGGTGGATATCGTCAACTCCAAGGACGCCGCGGCCATCAGTGTCGACTCGCCAGGCCGCGCCTTTTTGGCCCGCGGGGCCCAGACGGCAGAGGAGTTCCAGGGAGCCTCCCTGGCCTCACCTTCCGGAGTGGGACGTCCCGCTGCCGTTGACGTCCACCGGACAACCGACTACCTCGCCGCCCAAGGCATCGACGTCGGCCACGGGGCAGCCACTGTCTCAACCCCCGCGCAAGCGGTGGAGCCGCTGACAGCCATGGTGCGGAACCTGTGCGCTGCCCAGGAAAAGGAACTGCCACGCAGGCCTGTGGCTCCTCCCCTTCCGGAGCAACTGGAAGAACCCACTCCGGCTAACCCCACCTGCGACCCATGCCAGGCAGAGCCAATGCGCCCGGTCGGCGGGGTACGGCTGGGCTTGATGGATGTACCCGAAAAACAAAGGGTAGAGGCCTTGGTGTGGGACCTTGCCCACCACGGCCACGCAGCATTCATCGGCAGTCCGGCCTCCGGTGCCGCAGAGGGACTCCAACTGGCTGTCTCCAAACTGATGCTCGGCCCTGCTGAAACCCACTTCTACCTGTTGGATGGCTTAGGAGGCTTCCTGCCGCTGGCCCGGGCAGGCAGGACGGGCGCCTATGCCGGACTGCACGAGCTTCGGCGGGGCGTACGCATCCTGGAGCGGCTTGTCCGGGAACTTGGGCAGCGGTTGGCCAGCCAAGCCACCGGCCGGATACCTCTCGTCCTCGCCATCTCCGGCTGGGGATCCTGGGTCTCGGCCTTCCGCTCGGGACCGTTGGCCTGGGCTGAGGACTTGGTCAACGACCTCGTCCGTGACGGCGCCAGGGTGGGCATCACCCTGCTGCTCTCCGGCGAGCGCGAGCTGGTGACGGCCCGATTCTTCGGTGCCCTCCCCAACCGCTTCTACTTTCCATCCGGTTCCACGGAGGAAAGCCGGGCCATGTGGCCGCGGCTGCCTTCCGTCCCGGCTATCGAGGGGCGGGCGGCAGCCTTTGGCCCTGTCTCCGGCGGCGGGCCCGCACTTTGCCAGTTCTACCGGCCCTCTGCCCCAGACAGTATCGGTAACCCCGGTTATCCACGCGCCGGTTCGCCTCCATTCCGCGTGGAACCCCTTCCGGCGACAATCACGGTCCGGCAAATTGCAGCGATGGCAGGGCAAACGGGAGCCGGTCATGTCCCCGAACCGTCGTTACCAGGCCGGGCATTGGTTGAAGAAGGGCCCTTTTCCCGGCGGCCTGGAACAGTACTGCCCTCGAAAGCGGGACGACGCCAACGCGAAATCCTTCTGGGCGTGTCCGGGGACGAGCTTGCCCCAGTGACATTTCGGTTGCCCGGCGCTGGCGTCATCGGAATCCTTGGCGGGCCCGGAAGCGGCAAGACCAATACCTTGCACGCACTGCAGGAACTAAACCCGGAGCAGTCCTGGTGCACCTGTCCCGGACCTTCCGAGGCGGCCGGAAATGCCTGGGGTGAGCTGCTGGTGCAGGCTGAGGCAGGGAAGCTTCCCCTCGAGTCAATTCTCCTTGTCGATGATGTGGATCTGCTCGCCCCGCCCGCGGTAAGGGACCTGGGCCAGCTGAATGCACTTGGCTACGCTGCCGTCGTCACCGCCGCTTTCAGCCCGGCGCTCCTCCAGCGCGTTCCGTTGATCATGAACGCCAGGGCATCGGGCCTGGGGCTGCTGCTCTGTCCCCGTTCAGCAGCTGACGGCGACCTGTTCGGGGGCCGGTTCGAAACCGAGGCCAGCCCGCCGCCCGGCCGCGGCGTGTTGATCTCCGGCGGCCGATCCTGCCCCCTTCAGGTGGCTTGGGCGGGAAAATGAGAGCTGGCTGCACCGTCGCCTAAGCCTTTCCGTTACGGACTGGAAGACACAGGCACGGGTCAGAGGGTCGGCGGCGCGGCCCCTGTGCGCGAGGCATGGTTTATCACCCTGTTGGAAAACAGCAGAACGATAGCGATGACCGCCGGAACCACCATTGCGAGGCCCACGAGGACCAGGCCGCTGGTCATTGCCGGCACCCCGATGGTTAGAACGAACAGTTGGGCCACCAGCGCAGCCGCTCTGGTCCACCGGAGGCCCCGGTAGAGAAAGACGGCCACGGCATAAAGCCATGCGGAAAAGGCAAGCAGGAGGCCCATGGTGAAGACTGCGCCCCAGAAGGACAGGACGGGACTCCCGGACAGCAATTCGAAGGCATACCATCCGGCTGCCACCAGGAGGGCGGAGGCCTCGGCAGCTGCCACGAGCGCTACCACCTTGGCCCCGGCAGGCACCGTGGTCGGCCGGGCCGTTGGGCGGTCAGCGCCACTACCGGAGTCATCGGGAGAAGATGGGGTACCTGCTGGGTTCACCGGGGGTCTTGACACACTGGCACCCTACCGGACATAGTCGGACACTGGTGAGGGCGCCGGCCGTCACTGTGATGCATCGCTCAGGTTTCGTGGGATTTCGGGCGTTATTACCCCTTGTTTACACAGCGTTAACATGACAGGCTTGATGCAGATGACCAAGGGGGCCCAAAGGGCCCTTTTCCTTTGTAGCCACTAGTGAATAATTTCACAAAGGCAATTCCCAGAAATGGAGCAACTGATCAGCATGGATTGGCGTAATCGCGCAGCGTGCCTCGACAAGGACCCGGAACTGTTCTTCCCCGTCGGGAATACCGGACCGGCCCTCCTGCAGATCGAGGAAGCCAAGAGCGTCTGCCGGCGGTGCCCCGTCGTGGACACGTGCCTGCAGTGGGCCCTGGAGTCCGGCCAGGATGCCGGTGTGTGGGGCGGCATGAGCGAAGACGAGCGCCGCGCCCTGAAACGTCGCGCTGCCCGTGCACGCCGCGCCTCCTAGTTAGAGTCCGCAACGGCAGGGCAGGAGCACAGGTCGACTAAAACAGAGGCCCTGGGACAATCCAGATGGATTGTCCCAGGGCCTCTGTTTGTTCTCGTTGCCAGCGTTGGCCTTCCTGCCTTCCTGCGGGCGCACGCCCGGAGGAAGGCAGTCTGGAAGGCTGCGCCTTACTTGCCCGCCAGGCTCAGCCGGATCTTGACTTCGGTGCCGCCGCCCTCGCGCCGCTGCCACGTGATGGTGCCGCCCAGTTCGCTGGTGACCAGGGTCCGCACGATCTGCAGGCCCAGTCCCTCGACGTGCGGGGTTTCGGGAAGTCCCACGCCGTCGTCGGCAATAGTGACCGTCAACTCCTCGCCGTCCTCACCTTCGGACCGGTCGGCAATAAGCCATACTGTTCCCGCCCTGCCCTCAAGCCCATGTTCAACGGCATTGGTCACCAGTTCGTTGATGACCAGGGCAAGCGGGGTTGCGAGATCACTGGGGAGTTCACCAAATGTGCCCGCCCGCTCGGTCCTGACCTGCTGGGAGGGGGACGCCACCTCCGCGGACAACCGGAACTGGCGCCCGATCAGCTCGTCAAAATCCACACTCTGGGTGAGGCCCTGCGACAAAGTCTCGTGAACCAGTGCAATAGTGGCAACACGTCGCATCGCCTGTTCCAGGCCCTGCTTTGCCTCGTCGCTCACCATGCGGCGGGACTGCATCCGCAGGAGTGCAGCCACGGTCTGGAGATTGTTCTTGACCCGGTGGTGTATCTCCCGGATAGTGGCGTCCTTCGTCACCAGTTCCATCTCACGCCGGCGCAGTTCGGAGACGTCGCGGCAGAGCACCAGCGCGCCAAACCGCTGCTGCTCGTCGCGCAGCGGAATGGCCCGGAGGGACAGGCTTACCCCGCGGGACTCGATTTCGCTGCGCCAGGGCATGCGCCCCGTCACCACCAGCGGCAGGGTCTCATCGACCATCCGACGGTCTTTCAGCAGGCCGGCCGTAACCTCAGCCAGCGAACGGCCCTCCAGGGACTCGCCGTCACCCAGCCGACGGAAGGCCGACACGCCGTTGGGGCTTGCATACTGCACCACGCCATCGGCGTCCAGCCTGATCAGGCCGTCCCCCACGCGGGGAGCGCCCCGGCGGGATCCGGTGGGCGAGGCGAAATCGGGCCACAGCCCCAGGGTGCCCATCCGCAGGAGGTCGTAAGCGCACTGACGGTAGGTCAGTTCCAGCCGGGACGGCATCCGGGAGCTGGACAGATCCATGTGCGTGGTGACCACCGCGAGGGTGCGGCCGTTGCGGACCATGGGAACGGCCTCCACCCGCAGGGCCATCTCGCTGTTCCAGTTCGTCTCGCTGGAACGCTCGATGGTCCTGCTGTTCCACGCTTTGTCCACAAGTTGTTGCAGATCGGACCTGATGCCTTCGCCCACAAAGTCACTGTGGAACGCGGTGTGGGTGGTAGAGGGGCGCACGTGTGCCAGGGCAATGTAGCCAAGCTCCGGGTGGGGGAACCACAGCGCGAGGTCGGCGAACGCCAGGTCCGCCACCATCTGCCAGTCCCCCACCAGGAGGTGCAGCCATTCGGCATCGCCCGGCCCGAAATCAGCGTGTTCCCTGATGGGGTCCGTAAAGATTGCCACTGCACCTCCATTTTCGACGCCGGCTTGCTAGCGTCGGACGATTGACCTCAAGAGCCTCAATGCTACCGACAGTGAGGCCATGTCGTCGGTCTCCAGGGCGTTCACCTCATCGAACA
The DNA here is from genome assembly GCF_041877125.1 of Arthrobacter sp. E44. Taxonomy (NCBI): domain Bacteria; kingdom Bacillati; phylum Actinomycetota; class Actinomycetes; order Micrococcales; family Micrococcaceae; genus Arthrobacter; species Arthrobacter sp. E44. Next base: position 234,789 of record NZ_JBHDJA010000001.1, on the reverse strand, counting down.
TGCTCTTGGCCCTGCCCAGCTGCTCGGCATTCTGGGCCTCCCAGTCCTTGAGCCGCGCGTCGGGTGACTCGGCGGCGGACGTGGCGTCCAGCACCGCCGTCGTCATGTCCGACACTGTCGAGTAGAGGTCGTCTCGCAACGCCGCACGGGCCAGCGCCTGCCACCGGTCCTGCCGGGGCAGGCTGCTGATCCGTTCCAGCAGCGAGTCCGCGTGGAAACGGTTAAACACCGTGTAATAAACGGCCGCAATCTCCTCGACGGGGTCCTTCCGGGAGCGGCCGATTTTGGCGATATCCAGCAGGACGAAGCTTTCGAACAGCTCGGCCCAGCGCAGGGCCAGGTCTTCGGGCAGCTGCCACTCGCGGCCCTTGGCCAGCCACGCCGCCACCCGCTCGCGGTCATCACCGCGCAGATAGTCGAGCAGCCGGGCCCGCATCGGATCCATCAGCGGCTTGAATTCGGACACCACCTCGGCGATGGGGCGCGAAACACTTTCCTGGCTGAGCAGCCAGCGGACTGCCCGGTCCAGGAGCCGGCGGATGTCCAAGTGGACCGCGCTCCAGTGCTCGGTGGGGAACGAAGCAGGCAGGCTGTTCAGTTCCGACACCATGGCGTCGAGTTCGTACACCTCGCGCAGCGCTACGAAAGCCTTGGCAACCGCCACTTCGCTGGCCGACGTTTCCTCCATGACCCGGAAGGCGAAGGTGATACCGCCCAGGTTGATCATGTCGTTCGCCACCACGGTGGCGATAATTTCGCGGCGCAGCGGATGGGTGTCCAGCTCCGCGTCAAAGCGTTCCCGCAACTGGTGTGGGAAGTAGGAACGCAACGTCCCACGGAACCACGGATCGTCCGCGAGTTCACTGTCGCGCAGGGCCGATGCCAGTTCGATCTTGGCATAAGCGGCCAGCACCGACAGCTCCGGGGAAGTCAGCCCCTGCCCCTGCTGCAGCCGCTCCCGAAGAGCTTCAGTGCTGGGCAGCGCTTCCAGGTCCCGGTTCAGATCTGCGGTCTTCTCCAGCCAGTCCATGAGCCGTTCGTAGCTGGGGCTCCACTCCGCCACCCTGGTGCGGTCATTCAGGAGCAGGATGTTCTGGTCGATGTTGTCTTCCAGGACCAGACGGCCCACCTCGTCTGTCATCGACGCGAGGAAGTCTGCGCGATCATCGGCAGGCAGCTTGCCGGCGGCAACCATCCGGTCCACGAAGATCTTGATGTTGACCTCGTGGTCGGAGCAGTCCACGCCAGCGGAGTTGTCAATGGCGTCCGTGTTGAGGATGACACCCTGCAGGGCTGCTTCAATGCGGCCGCGCTGTGTCATGCCCAGGTTTCCGCCCTCGCCGACCACCTTGACACGCAGGTCCCGGCCGTTGACGCGGATCGCGTCGTTGGCTTTATCACCCACAGAGGCGTTGGACTCTGAGCTTGCCTTGACGTAGGTCCCGATTCCGCCGTTGTACAGCAGGTCGGCAGGTGCCAGCAGAATGGCGCGCAGGAGTTCCGGCGGGCTGAGTTCGGTGGTGTCGGCCGGCAGCCCCAGCGCGGTGCGTACCTGCGCGGACACCGGAATCGACTTGGCTTGACGGGCAAAGACCCCGCCGCCTTCGCTGATCAACGACTTGTTGTAGTCGTCCCACGAGGACCTGGGCAGCTCGAACAGCCGTTGCCGCTCCGCGAACGAGGATTCCTCATCCGGATTGGGATCCAGGAAGATGTGCCGGTGATCGAAGGCGGCAAGCAGGCGGATGTGCCGGGACAGGAGCATTCCGTTTCCGAACACGTCCCCGGACATGTCCCCCACGCCCACCACGGTGAACGGTTCGGTCTGTGTATCCAGGTCCAGCTCGCTGAAGTGCCGCTTCACCGATTCCCAGGCGCCGCGGGCCGTGATGCCCATCGCCTTGTGGTCGTAGCCCACGGATCCGCCGGAGGCGAAGGCGTCGCCCAGCCAGAAACCATACTCGGCGGACAATCCGTTGGCGATATCGGAGAAAGTAGCCGTGCCCTTGTCCGCCGCGACCACAAGGTAGGAGTCGTCGTCGTCATGCCTGACAACGTTCGACGGCGGCACGAGCCGCTGGCCGTCACCTTCGGTCACCAGGTTGTCAGTAAGGTCCAGCAGCCCCCTGATAAAGGTCTTGTAGCTTTCGACGCCTTCCGCCATCCAGGCGGCACGGTCCGCGGACGGGTCCGGGAGCTGCTTGGCGAAGAAGCCACCCTTTGCCCCCGTAGGCACGATCACGGCGTTCTTGACTGTCTGTGCCTTGACCAGGCCCAGGATTTCGGTCCGGAAATCCTCCCGCCGGTCGGACCAGCGGAGCCCGCCGCGCGCCACCTTGCCGAACCGAAGATGCACACCCTCAACCCGGGGAGCGTACACCCAGATTTCAAACATTGGCCGCGGGAACGGCAACCCTTCGATCTGCGCCGGATCCAGCTTGAAGCTGAGGTGGGGCTTGTCCTGGTAGAAGTTGGTGCGGAGGGTCGACTCGATCAGGTTGACGAAAGTCCGCAGCACCCGATCGGCGTCGAGCGTTGCCACCTTCTCGATGGCCGCTGCCAGTTCCTGCCGCACGGACGCCTGGGCCTCGGCCCGGCTGTCTTCCCCGAGTGCGGGGTCAAAGCGGGCGGCGAAGAGCGCGGTCAGGCCCCTGGTCACGTCCGGATTGGCAAGGAGGGTGTCCGCCATGAAGCCGAAGGAACTGCTGTTGCCCATTTGGCGCATGTAACGGGCATATGCCCGCAGCATGGTGATCTGCCGCCAGTGCAGCCCTTCCCGGAGTACCAGCCGGTCAAAGCTGTCCGATTCCGCGGCGCCGGTGACGGCCGCACCAAAGGACTCGGCCAGCAGCCCGCCCGTGGACATCGGGTCCACTGCCGCCGGATATTTCAGCCCCAGGTCGTACAGGAAGAAGTCCCGGTGGTCCGCCGTTTCGATTTCGAACGGCCGCTCATCCAGGACCTCCAGTCCAAGGTTGTGGAAGTACGGCAGGATCTGGCTCAGGCTCTTGGGCTCCAGCATGTAGAGCTTCACCCGGGCATCTTCCTCAAGCGTGGCTCCGGCGCCTTCGGGAAGGTACACGTGCACGCCGGGCCGGTCCTGCTGCGCGCCGGTGCTCCGCTCGGCCGCAGCACCGTACTTCTCGAAGCGAGCAATGTCCTCAAGCGCGTCCTCTACTTCGTAGTCCACCCGGTAGCTGGCCGGAAACGCCTCGGCCCAAATGGCGGCAAGTTCCTTGGCCTCGGCCGGATCCCGGCCCTCGCGGAGGACTTCCGCGATGCCTTCGCTCCATGACCGGGCGGCCCGGACCAGCCGCTTTTCCAGCTCATCGCTGTTCACGTGGCTAACGTCGGCGTCCTTGGGCAGGCGGATGCGGAAGAAAAGCCGCGCAAGGGCAGATTCCGTCATGCGGGCTTCGTAGTCGATCGAGACTGCCTGGAACGTTTCCCGCAGTTCCTGCTCGATGCGGAGCCTGACGTTGGTGGTGTAGCGGTCACGGGGCAGGTAGACAACAGCGGACATGAAACGGCCATAGATGTCCGGCCTCAGGAACAGGCGGGTGCGCCGCCGTTCCTGCAGCTTCTGGATTCCCAGCGCGGTGGCGGCAAGGTCGGGGACTTCGATCTGGAACAGCTCGTCGCGGGGGTAGGTTTCCAGGATTCCCAGCAGGTCCTTCCCGGAGTGCGAGTCCGGCGGGAAGCCTGCATTCTGCAGCACGGCGTCCACCTTTTCCCGGACAATGGGAATGTCGCGGACGGAACCGGCATAGGCGCTGGTGGCGAAAAGTCCAATGAAGCGCCGCTCCCCGTTGACGTTCCCCGCAGCGTCAAAGCTTTTGATGCCGATGTAGTCCAGGTAGGCGGAGCGGTGAACGGTGGAACGCGAATTGGCTTTGGTGATGACGAGCGCACGTTTTTCCCGTGCCTTTTTGCGGCCGGTGTCGGTCAGGTGCTGGATGTGCGGGGAGTCTGCGGCCGCGCGCAGCAGCCCGAGCCCGCTGTCCTCGCGCAATTCGAGGACGTCTTCCCCGTCCACGTTGAGGAGGTCGTATTCACGGTAGCCGAGGAACGTGAAGTTCCCGTCGTCCAGCCACCGCAGCAGGTCCTTCGCCTGCCGGAGTTCGGCGATCTGCGCTGAGTTTGCCACGCGGTCCAGGCTCTCGGCGATTTCCAGCGCCTTCTGGCGCATCCTGGGCCAGTCCTCCACGGCGGCCCGGACATCGTTCAGCACGCGGGTCAGGCCCTCAAGCAACGATGTCTTCGTTTCGTCCGGGACGCGCTGGATTTCGACGGCGATCCACGACTCCATGTGGGAGGCGTTCTCCCCCTGCGCGATCAGGTGGGAAAGGTTGGGCATCGCAGCGGTGTCCCCGCTGGATATCCCGAGGTGCGCCGGCACCCTGTTGACCTTGACCAGCTCACCGCTCTCCCGGTTGCGGGTGGCCACGAAAAGCGGGTGGACGACAAGCTTGATGGCGGCGTGCTGCCGGACAAGTTCGGCGTTTACCGAATCGACCAGGAATGGCATGTCGTCAGTGACGACGAAGATGACGCTGCTGTCTTCTTCGTCGACAATCGAGATCCTGGCCTGACCTGGCTGCCTTACGGAAGCTGCACGGCGGTGCTCTTCAGCCCGGGCTTCCAGCACGTCGCGCGGGTAGCTGCGCGCATCCTCCTCAGCCAGGTGCTGGTAGTAGTCCCCCATGAAACCCTCAAGGCCTTCAATAGAGAGGGGCTGGTCCTCCACACTGGATCCAGACGACATCGACAACGCCTCCATCAGAGATATTCGCCGCACCTTTGCAGCTCTTATGGCGAGCCTAGTCCTTCGCCCTTCGCCATGGTGTGGAAGAAATTACAGAGGATCTGCGCTTTCGCTGGTCTGGTGCACAAACGAGTTCGCGGATTGCCCGGCGCAGGTCCGAATCCGGGGCAGCCTCCAGCAGCAGGGATCCTGACAGGAGGGCGGCGTCGGCGGCACGGCGATCATGGGGCAGGAATGCCGTCAGTTCCGAGGCCGGCGCGTACCTGTCCCAAGCATCGCGCAATTGGCGCTCCGGATCCCTCCCGACGGAGGAGGAACGCACTTTATTCATCAGGACGGTGGGTGACGCCTGCGGAACTGCGTCTCCAAGCTCGGCAAGCGCACGCACCATCCGGGGTACGCCCACGGGATCAGCGGCGCCGATGGCATAGACGGTGTCAGCCAGCTCCAGCGGGCGCAGTGTGGCCGCGTTGCGGCGCGGCGCCATGGTATCGAAACTCAGTTCCTCGTCGGCTTCCAGGCAGAAGCCGGTATCGACCACTACCACATCGGCGATTTCCCGGGCCCGCTCAAGAACCAGCGCCAGGGCCGTGGCACGGATTTCTGTCCATCGATCCGCCCGGGTGATGCCCGTCAGCACCCGGAACTGCCCTGATGCCGTAGCGACGGTGGCGGCGACCTTTCGGAGTGCATCCGCATCCAGCTGCCCGTGATCGGCGAGCCTGCATGCCTGGGCCAGCCCGGCCGATTCGTCCAGGAGACCGAGTACTGCGGCCACGCTGGCGCCGTATGTGTCGGCGTCGACCAGGAGGACGTCCTGGCCGTCGGCCGCCATCTCGCCCGCGATGTTCACTGCCACCGTGGTCCTTCCGGGAGATCCCGCTGGCCCCCAGACGACGACGAGCCTTCCGGTTCCGCGCCCTTCCGCCTCCTGCTCCGGCCCCACAGGAACGGTTGCCAGCGCAGCTCCGGTATCAGCGGCCGTGCTGAGGCTGACCGGACGGACCGCGCCCGTAAGCTGCGCGACGGCGTCGGCAATCTTGTCGGAAAGCTCCGCCGACTCAACCCGCGTCAACGCCGAGGCGACGCCAATTTTGCGGAGCCTCGCAGCCTCCTCCGCGTTGTCGGTCAGCGCGATGATCGCGACGCCAACTGCCCCAAGGCGGTCGACCAGGGAAGCCGTTAACCCTTCAGACCCATCGGCGATCACGGCCGCCCGGGCCAGTCCGCTCTGGCAGGCCGACAGCAGTTCGGGAAGTTCCGCGCACCGGCGTACCACCGTGACCGGACCGTGCAGTCTTTCGAGACCCCCAACCAGGTCCTCACGGCTTTGGCCGACGGTGACGACGGGAATGTTCATCGGGCGCCGCCCGGGTTCCAGACGACGGATATCTTTGCCTCATTTGCCTGGGCGCCCAGCAAGGCAGGCATCTGCTTGTCCTCGACCAGGACCATGAGCACGGTGGTTTTCGACGACCCAAGCGCGGTGGACCCGTTGGCGACCTCTGCAATTTCCGCTCCGGGAAGGATGAGCTTGGGCTCGGTGAAACCGTTTTTCGCGTCGGGCTGGGCCACCCAGACGTCTACGCGGGCACCGGCGACTGCCTGCGAGGGCAAAGTCTGCTCGACATTGAGGGCAACGGGCTTTCGGTTCAGCTGGTCCACCGCACCAAGGCTCGCCCGGGGAACAAGCTGGTCCTTTCCAATCCTCTGCATGGCGACGACATCCTGGGGCAGGCCGGCCTCCACTGTGATGTAGTGCTGTTCCGTGTCGCCCAGCCGGACCTTGGCGCGCACCACATTCTCCGGCGTCAGGCGCTCGCCAACAGCAATGCCCTCCCGCGCGGCGTAAACCTCGGTGGTTCGGTCTGCGCTGCCCACCAGGAAGATGACCCCCGCGATGGATGCCAGGACCAGGAGGATGCCCACCAGCAGCCGCGGGTCCTTCCACGAAGGGCGCTTCAGCCGTGGCGCAGTGGTGCTTGAATCAGGAACCATACCGTTCTCCCCCTAGGTACACCGGACCTGCCCGCTCTGGCCGGACTTCTCATTGTTACCGCAAGGCCACGCGAACAAAAGTCAATTATCCAAATACCGCCAAACTGTGGATAACAGGCACATAAGATGCCAGTTGATGGCAAAATGGATGCATGCCAAGGTTCCTCACGCTTGCAGATGTCGCAGAGCAACTCCAGATCAACTCCCCTGCCGCATACGCCTTGGTCCGCAGCGGCGAATTGAAGGCCATCCAGGTCGGCGGCCGCGGGCAATGGCGGGTGGAAGAGAAGATGCTGGAGCAATACATCGAGGAACGCTACGCCGAGGCCAGCCGCATGATTCAGGAGTCACGCTCCAAGTCCGTTTGACGCCTCACCCCCTTCACAGGTCCACGGCCGGAGTCAGCCGGCCTTGGGCGACCTGATCATGGCCAGGACAGTGAAGGGGATTGCTGACACTTCACGGACACTCCGGCTCCTCCGCACCTCTCCGGGAGTGACCGAGGCCAGGTCTATATAGTCCCTGCCGACCCGGTCGATAACGCCGGCCAGCCGCAGTGCGCCGCCTCCCCCTGAAATGGTCACGGACAGTTCCGCACGGTCGCGGGCAAGGCCACGGAGGGCGTGGGCAAGCCCAATTGAGCGGCGGACCGGTGAGTTTTCCGGCAACGCGTGCCTACCGAGCCCGACGTACCGCGCCGCAGCAGCATAGGGGATGAGCACTTGGTGCTGATCTTCGTCGAGGACCAGTGCGTCCGCTCCGGCATGCCTGAGTTCCCCGCGCGCTGATTCTCCACAAAGCAGGTAAACGCCGATGCGGCACCCGACGGCCGCACGCAACCGGTGCTCGAGCGGAACGCTGACCATCTCAGCCCGGGTCCGCTCGTTGATCTCGCTGTCAAGCGCCAGTCGGTCGGCCTCCGCGAACTGGCTTTCCATGTCGTTGAAGAGAGCATCCCAGCGCATCCCGACAGAGTAGGGTGCCCTGCCCGGTCAGTCAACGGCTTCGCCTTTTCCTCTCCAACGTATGGACAAATGCCAATGGTTCACAGCAAACTTGGTCAAGTGGCATCAAACAGCATCAAACCGCATTAAAGGAGTAGTAATGGCACGTTCCAAAGAGGCGGGGTGGTCCAATGCCGTCATGGCTCTGGCCCTTCTGGCGTTGGGCATTCTGCTTTGCTTCCTGGGGGTTGGCCTGCTTGGACAGTGGCAGACCTCGGCGGCCCGCAACCAGGAAGCACCCGTCGGCGTTCTTTTAGGGGCGGCCGCGGCGGCGGCCGGCTTGGGCCTTCTGCTGTGGTGGGCCTTCTCGATCCTGGCCGCAGGTGCGTCGGTTTTGCTGGAACACCTCGGACGACGGCGTGCGGCGGCTGCCGCGCGCAGGCTGTCTCCCGCCTTTATGCGGCGGGCGGTGGTTGCCGCCCTGTCGCTGCAACTTGTGGCAGGAGCCGCGGCGAATGCCGCGCCGGCCACACCTGGGCCTGAGTGGACGCCGACCCAGGCATACGCAGCGTCAGTTCCATCGGACCCTGCGGCCCTGGGCACTGCTGAGGGGCGAGGCAGGACCCTTGGCGCTGGCGGTACGCAGGTCCCAACGCCAACGGTTGTTGCGGACGACGCGCCAGGAGCGCTTGAAGACCCTGCGACGGCGCGCAGTTCACGCAGTGAACCTCCTGACGCCACACTCGACCCCGGCTGGCAGCCAGCTCCCCCGATGGTGGAACCCGGTTTGCTGGTGGGACCGCAAACGAGAAGTACCTCCGGTCCAGACTCGGGTGGCGAGGGAACCGCAGTAACCGTAATCGCCGGCGACACGCTATGGGACATCGTGGCCACCTATCTGGGACCGGAGGCATCCGACGTGGACGTAGCCCTTGAATGGCCGCGGTGGTATGCAACAAACCGCGCCCTAATCGGCGGAAGTCCTGACGTCCTGCTTCCCGGCCAAATACTGCAGGCGCCTGCGGCGCCGTAACCAGGGCCACTCGGCCCGGGTGCCTTTCGCCAATTCCGGCCGGCGGCCTTACCGGCAGGCCTGCCACACTCCATCAAACGATTTGAACCAGGAGAACACAATGACTGCAGCGACATCTGTCGGGACCGTCCAGGGGATTGACGCCACCAGGGGAATCGGGGGGAGGGGCATGGTGCAAAGGCGCCCTGCGCCGGCACCGGGGGCCCAGCCTCCCGGGGTGAAGCCAGCTCTGCAGCCGGTCAATGAGGCGGCGGAAGTCAGGGCGATCACGAGGGGGACGATCCAGGCCGCCATGGAAGTCCTGGCCGGAATCCGACCCGTCCACCAGTTGGCGCGGCGCCTTGATCCCCGGTGCCTGGCGTCCCTGCAGCACCGGGCGGCACTGATCAGGCGCGAAATAACGAGGACTGGAAACCCTGCGCTGGCCCGGCTGCACCGGAACTCGACGGTCCGCTCGGTGCGGTTATGTGAGGTGGCCGACGGAATCTATGAGGCCAGCGCCGTGGTGGTGGATGATGTACGCGCCTGTGCCGTTGCTGTCCGGCTTGAGCGCAGCAAACAGGTATGGCGGATAGTTGAACTCGTCATCGGCTGATTCTTTTGGGGACGGGCATTGGCGGAGAACAACAGCGAGGCGGCAGCAAGCAGGGCAGGGACGCTTCCGTCCCTGCCCTGCTTGCTGCCGCCAATGCTTCCGGCGGGGTTGCCGGTGTTGCTAACGCTTTTTCTTCTTCGCCGGCCGTTTCGCGGCATCCTGGGCTGCTGCCTTGGCAGGGTTTCCGGAACGTCCGCCCCCGGACCGGGTTTCCACCCGGGTCTGCGTTCCACCGCTCTCAGAGGGAGCGGTGTACTGCAGTTGGGCAGGCTTCTCCGGAGCTTCCAGGCCGGCAGCGCGAACCTGGGGGTCCATGTGCTCGGTGTGGCCCCCCGCAGCGTCCTGCACAACCACATCCTGGGCAGGGGTCACTTCCACCTCAAGGTTGAAGAGGAAGCCAACACTCTCCTCCCGGATGGCTTCCATCATGCTTTGGAACATCGCGAAACCTTCGCGCTGGTACTCCACCAGCGGATCGCGTTGTGCCATGGCCCGCAGGCCGATGCCCTCCTTGAGGTAGTCCATCTCGTAGAGGTGTTCCTGCCATTTCCGGCCGATGACAGAGAGCACCACGCGGCGCTCAAGCTCGCGCATGCTTTCGGAACCAATGACCTCTTCCCGGGCTTGGTACACCAGGCGGGCGTCGGAAAGGATTTCCTCCTTCAGCATCTCCACGGTGACCCTGGACTTGCCGCCGGCCTCTTCGATGATGTCTTCGGCGGTAACGCTGACAGGGTAGAGCGTCTTGAGGTTTGTCCACAGCTGGTGGAAGTCCCAGTCGTCGCCGTTTCCTTCTGCGGTTGCGGCGTCGATGAGGGCCGTGATGGTGTCCTCGATGAAGAACTGCACCTTTTCGTGCAGGTCGTCGCCCTCAAGGATGCGCCGGCGGTCGCTGTAGATGGCCTCACGCTGGCGGTTGAGGACGTCGTCGTACTTCAACACATTCTTGCGCTGCTCGGCGTTGCGGCCTTCCACCTGTCCCTGGGCGGAAGCGATGGCCCGCGAGACGAGTTTGGATTCCAGCGCCACGTCGTCCGGGACGGAGCTGTTCATCAACCGCTCTGCGGCCCCGGAATTGAAGAGCCGCATCAGGTCATCGGTCAGCGAAAGGTAGAAGCGCGATTCGCCGGGGTCGCCCTGTCGGCCGGACCGGCCGCGGAGCTGGTTGTCGATGCGGCGTGACTCGTGGCGTTCGGTGCCAAGGACATACAGTCCCCCGAGGTTCAGGACTTCCTCGTGTTCATCCTTCACGGACTGCTTGGCTTCTTCGAGGGCAGCGGGCCAGGCGGCCTCGTACTCTTCCGAGTTCTCCTCCGGGTCCAGCCCCCGCTTGGCGAGCTCGGCGACGGCAGTGAATTCGGCGTTGCCGCCGAGCATGATGTCGGTACCACGGCCGGCCATGTTGGTGGCCACGGTGACGGCGCCCTTCCGCCCTGCCTGCGCGACGATGGCAGCTTCGCGTGCATGGTTCTTGGCGTTCAGGACCTCGTGCCGGATGCCCTCCTTGGCCAGGAGCTTGGACAGGTACTCGCTCTTTTCCACGCTGGTGGTGCCAACCAGGACGGGCTGGCCTTTTTCGTGCCGTTCGGCGATATCGCGAACCACGGCGTCGAACTTGACAACTTCGTTCTTGAACACCAGGTCCGACTGGTCGATCCGCTGCATGTCGCGGTTGGTTGGAATGGCCACAACACCCAGCTTATAGGTGCTCATGAACTCAGCTGCCTCAGTTTCAGCGGTACCCGTCATGCCCGAAAGCTTGCTGTACATGCGGAAGTAGTTCTGCAGCGTCACGGTGGCCAGCGTCTGGTTCTCGGCCTTGATCTCGACGCCTTCCTTGGCCTCGATCGCCTGGTGCATGCCTTCGTTGTAGCGGCGTCCGGCCAGGATGCGGCCGGTGTGCTCGTCAACAATGAGGACTTCGCCATCCAGGATGACGTAGTCCTTGTCCCGCTTGAACAGTTCCTTGGCCTTGATGGCGTTGTTCAGGAATCCGATCAGCGGGGTGTTCGCGGATTCGTAAAGGTTGGTGATGCCGAGGTAGTCCTCGACCTTTTCGATCCCGCTCTCCAGGACGCCGACGGTGCGCTTCTTCTCGTCGACTTCGTAGTCCTTCTCGGGCTGCAGCCGGAGCACGACTTTTGCGAATTCGCTGTACCAGCGGTTGGTGTCGCCCTGGGCCGGGCCGGAGATGATCAGCGGCGTCCGTGCCTCGTCGATCAGGATGGAGTCGACTTCGTCGACGATGGCAAAGTTGTGCCCGCGCTGGACGAGTTCATTCCGGTCCCAGGCCATGTTGTCGCGCAGGTAGTCGAAGCCAAACTCGTTATTGGTTCCATAGGTGATGTCTGCCGCGTACTGCTGGCGGCGTACGGCCGGATCCTGGTTGGCGAGGATAACGCCGCTGGTCAAACCAAGGAAACGGTACACGCGGCCCATGAGCTCGGACTGGTATTCAGCGAGGTAGTCGTTAACGGTGATCACGTGCACGCCCTTGCCGGTGAGGGCGTTCAGGTAGGCGGGAGCGGTCGCCACCAGGGTCTTGCCTTCACCGGTCTTCATTTCAGCGATATTGCCCAGGTGCAGGGCGGCGCCGCCCATCAGCTGGACGTCGAAGTGGCGCATCCCCAGGGTGCGTGAGGAGGCTTCCCGCACGGCGGCAAATGCCTCCGGAAGCAGGTCGTCGAGTTTCTCACCGTCCCGGTGGCGTTCGCGGAGACGATCGGTCTCCTCACGCAGCTCGGCGTCGGTAAAGGTCTTGAATGAGTCTTCGAGGGCGTTGATGGAATCGGCATAGTTCCGCAGCTGCCGGAGTGTTTTCTTGTCACCCGTGCGGAGAATTTTTTCGATAAGTGATGCCACGTGAAGATGCTCCCAGTCTGATGCCGCCGAATTCTGGCGTGTTCAGTCTACGGGAGAGACACGCAGCCGGTGCCCCTTTTCCCTCAGAGCGGATACTCCCTACAGGCGTGCCAGCTCCCGGGACAGAACCACGGCGAGGTCGCCTGCCTCCCCCACTTCCACCTCCGGCAGGCCAAGCCATTGGCCCATTAGCTTCAGCTCGGCAGCGAGTTCGACGGCGGTGTCCACCGGCGCGTCCGGCTCGGCAAAAGCGGACCTCACCAACAGCCGGCCGCCAGCCCTGTCCGCTTTCAGGTCGACCCGTGCCACGATGCGGTCCCGGAGAAGGAAGGGCAGGACGTAGTATCCGAAGCGCCGTTTTGGCTCGGGCGTGTAGATCTCGATCCGGTAATGGAACCCGAACAGTTCCCACAGGCGTCGGCGCTCGAAAACCAGGGAATCGAAGGGGCTCAACAGGGCACGGCCGGTGGCACGCCGTGGCAGTGTCGCTTCCACGTGCCGGAAGACGTCCCGCCCCCAGCCAGTGACCGTGACAGGTTCCAGCCTGCCTTGCTGCACGAGGTGCTCCACGGCCTGGGCGGTTGCTTTGACCGGGGTCCGGAAGTAGTCCGCGAAGCAGCGGATGCTTCCGATTCCGTGCGCCAGCGCGGCAGAATCGGTGAGCCGCTGGAGTGCTGCCGTTGGGTCCACGTCCCGGACTTCAGGAGCCGGGGACGGCAGGACCTTGGATGTCAGCGTGTACCTGCGCTCGAATTGCCCGGTCCTGGAGGCCGCCGATATCAGGCCTTCTTCAAAGAGGTCTTCCAGCACGCGTTTCACTGCATTCCAGTTCCAGCCCCAGTTAACCGACTGTTTTTCCTCCACGTGGCCAAGCCGGGCTGTCAGTTCCGAGGCGGTCATGGGCCGGGACCGGGCAAGGACTGCCAAGATCCGGGCAGCGACGTCAGCGCGGATCACGGGGTCCAGCCGGGAGGCGCCCACCCAGGACCGCTTCTGCCATGGAATCAGGTCGTGGTAATGCTCCGGCCGGATATAGCTCGCTTCGTGGGCCCAGTACTCCAGCATACGGCGGGGGTGGCTGGCTGACATGCGTTGCAGGATGTCGCGGTCGTAATTGCCAAGCCTGGAATAGAAGGGCAGGAAATGACTCCGGACCAGGACGTTGACGGAATCGATCTGGACGAGCTGCAGTCGGGCAAAAGTACGGCCCACCGTCCGTGCTGTCACGGGGCCAGTGGGCCGTCCTTTATGGAGTCCCTGTGCTGCCAGTGCGATCCGCCGGGCCTGGTCAAGGCTCAGCGTTGCTGACAATTGAGTCCTCTCTGGCGGTGGTTTAATCCACCTTATGCGTTAGCGGCGGCGTCATCCGAGCGGTAGGCCAGGACCTTTTCCTCCACGGCAGTGTCCCCTGGCTCGCATTCGTGGTCCAGGGTGATGACTCCGTAGGTCCAGCCGCGGCGGCGGTACACGACGGACGGCGTGTTGGTCGCCTTGTCCACGAAAAGATAGAAGTCATGGCCGACGAGCTCCATGTTGTCCACGGCATCGTCGAGGGTCATTGAAGCAGCGGGAAAGACCTTGCGCCGGATCAGTACCGGCGAACTCCCGGCCGGGATGTCATTCTCGACATCGTAAGGGGATTTTTCTTCCGGTGCCTGCGCGGTTTCGCTCCTGCGGTTGGCTTCAAGGTACAGCGGTTCGTGCGCGCTGGCTGGTTCAAGGGTGGCTGTTGCTTCACGGACAGCCTTGGGCGTGTGGCGGCCGTGGTGGACCTTCTTACGGTCCTTTGCCCGCCGGAGCCGTTCAAGCAGTTTGTTGTAGGCGAGGTCAAAGGCGGCAAATTTGTCTGCGGCGCTCGCTTCGGCACGAATTACGGGGCCCCGGCCCAGGACTGTCACCTCGACGGTCAACTGGTCGCCGGTCTGCCGGGCATTGGTCTCCTTGGAGACTTTCGTATCGACCCGCTGGATCTTGTCACCCAACGATTCGATCTTTGCGATCTTTTCCCCGGCGTATTCGCGGAACCGGTCTGAAACTGTCAGATTTCGTCCGCTGATCATAAACTCCATGGTGCCCTCCAAATGACTTCGGTGACACGACGGCGGCACTTCCATGGGCCGGGCTGCCTGACAGTCGAGCCCCTCTCCGAGCCGCCATCGAAAGGTACATTCTGTTCTTGGTACCCACCTCAGACGTTAGTTCATAGCCACCCGTTATTCATCCTTTCCCGGTTTATTTTTTTCTAAGTCATGGTGGTTCACTGGCCGTACCGCGGGTACCGCCTCCGGGTCCGGCGCGTCGGGTGGGCGTGTCGCCGCCAGCACGACAGCGCCCCTCACCTGGGCGCCGGCAAGGTGCAGCGCCCGGGCCGCTTCGCCAAGGGTGGCGCCGGTGGTCAGGACGTCGTCGATGAGGATGCAGGGGCGTCCTGCGACCTTTTCCCGGACAGTGGATCTGACCTGCATGGACCCCCGGACCCGTTGTGACCGGGCTCCCCGACCCAGCCCCTTTTGACCCCCCAACGCTTCCCGGCTGACAAGCCCCTTGCACCGGTCCGGAAAGCGGCGTCCGGATGCCGGGGCCTTACGCAGGACATCGGCGACGTCGAACCCCGGCAATTGCCGTGCCGCCTGCTTCAGCAAGAGGTGGACGGGACTGAAACCCCGGTTGACATACGCGGACGTGCTGGTGGGCACCGGAACCAACAGGAACCCGGTGCCGCCACGTGCTGCTGCCCTGACTGCCGAGGCCAGCGCGCGGCCAAGGCTTTTGGCAAGCTGGTGCTGCCCATGCCGCTTGAACGACAACAGCCCCTGTGCCAGTTCGTCGCGGTACACACCTGCTGCCACCACCGGCAGCATGACGGTCCCCGCAACGTCCATCAGGGCCGGCGCCCCCCTTTCGGCGCGGAAGGGCTGCCTGGTCAGCTGCCGGAGGCGGCCGGCGCAGGATGGGCAAAGGCTGTGGTCCTCCGATCCGCAGCACACGCAGTCCACCGGGACCGCCAAAGCGAGGAGTTCTTCCGCAGCACCGGTCACCCAGTCGAGAAGGCGCAGGAAGGCCGCCTGGTGCTCAGCGCGGTGCAGTGCCGCCGAGGGCGGCGGCGGGCAAAGATCGGGATCGATGACCCGCCTACGATTGCGGCCGCGATCGGCTGGATCCTTTCCTGGCTTCATACCGTCCACCGTCCCACTGTGGACCAGATCCAGGGGCAGCGGGCAGCCAGCCGGCGGCTATGTGGACAAGACGGGATCCCAACCCGACGAAGCGCTGCGCTGCCTGCACGTTGCCAGCTCGGGGGCAGAAGAGGATCAGCCCGGGAATGCCGGATCGATGGGCCCCTTGATTTGCGGCGACCAGCCATTGCCGAGGCGCTGGAAGATCCCTTCCCCGGACTGCACGTAGAGGTCGTCGGCGCCATTTCCGGCGCTGATGGCGACCAGGCCCGGCCAGGGAGCCAACTGCTGCGGCTGCCCGGAAGTCAGGGACAGAAGTTCCGGCGTGACATTCGTACCGGCGGCCCCCTTCATGACCGCCACGGTGGTGCCGTTCACCCAGACGCCTTGGTCGGGATCACTGGAAGCCACCAAGGTGATGGGCACCGTCAGCTCCCGCGGTGTGCCGTCCCCGGCCCGGATCACGCCCGCTACCTGTACCTTGGACTTGCCGTTTTGTTCGGAAATGACCAGGGCGCGCACCCCGTCGCGCGAGATACGGAGTTCCTTCACCGTGCGGCCGGCGAGCCAAGCGGGTGCCATCGTTACGGACGGGACTGCTGCTCCTTCCGCCACGCCGGCGGGGTGGAAGGCCACCACTTCGGTGGCACCCGTGGCGCCCGGCCCCGCTGTCCATACCCAGTCGCTAAGACTGATGGACGGCCGGCTGAGGGTGCTCCTGGTGGTCAGGGAACGCGCAGGTTGCCCTGGGCTGATGCTGTACAGCGTGGTTCGGCCGTCGTTGAGGAAGGCCGCAGTCTGCGAGACCGGAGACTCGGCAGGATACCGGGGATTGAGCGCTGAAACCGGCTGCATGTCCGGCAGCGGCGACACCCGGTTGTTCTCGTACCGCACCAGTTCATTACCGCTAATGGCGATCTGCCGCGACGGCACGGTCTTGTCCAGCACCGGCGGAAGGACACTCCCGTTGTCCTCCACCCGGACCAGG
The DNA here is from genome assembly GCF_041877125.1 of Arthrobacter sp. E44. NCBI lineage: Bacteria > Bacillati > Actinomycetota > Actinomycetes > Micrococcales > Micrococcaceae > Arthrobacter > Arthrobacter sp. E44. The sequence goes on along the minus strand of NZ_JBHDJA010000001.1, from coordinate 218,428 downwards.
TCCTGGTTGGCGCGCAGCTCGACATTGACCACGTCGGGCTGGCTTCGGAACGTCAGCGTCAGCTGCATCTGCATGCGCAGCCGGTCCTCGGCCGATGTTTCCGTCAGTTCCTTGGCCGTCAGGTCCACCTGGGCCGCCCCGGACACGACGGGCACCGATTCACGGGCCAGCTTGATCCCGGAGGGAAAAGCGCTGGCGACGGCGCCGCGCAGGTATGGAGCAGGGCCGGCCAGCAATGCGCTAGTCATGGCCTTGACGGTCTTGTTCTTCAGGAACCAGCGGACGTCGGGGACGGCGTAAGTGAAGGTGGGGTCGTAAAAATAGATGGGGTAGGCGCCGTAGATCACCTTGAACGTTTCCTCCGCGATGGCTGTCCCGTCCGGAATCGCGGAGATCCGCCACTCCCCGTCCACCTGCGTCACCGTCACGGGAATACGTTCCACTGTTCCCGGCGGCGACTGCGTGGCGATGCCGTCCGCGTTCACCGTGTAGGAGACGTCCAGTTCGTAGTTGAAGACGTTCTCGGTGCCAGTGGGGACAACGCGGGCCTCCCGGTACACCAGGGCGCGCTTGTCCGGTTTCCAGGACACTGCCGATGCCTGCGTCAGGTATTGGCGGGCCACCGCGTAGTCGTCCTCGTAGCCGCTGCCGGCCCGGTAGAAGTAGTCGATGATGGTTTCCGGTGATGCGCCCGGTTGTGGCGCCGCCGGCAGGAACACCGGTGCACTGACGTTTCCCGCGCTGCTTTCGCTGCTCTTGCCCACCGGGCCGGACGTGGGGATCCGCGCGCAGCCCGACAGCAGGACGATCAGCAGCGCCAGCAGCGCCGCCGGGTACCTGGCGTGGCGCGCTGCCGCCTTCATGGTGTCTCCTCGGGTGCCCGCACCGGAGCAGGCCTGGCGGTGCCTGTTTGGAGCACCAGCATGTTCTTGTAGTCCTGTTCCGCCGGGATGCTTCCCGGCGCTCCCGGGATGGTGGCGTCCTTTGGTTCCAGTTGGACGGGCGACTCGGCGATCACGGCATCCTGCCGCAGCGGGAGGGTGAGCCGGAAGTTGGCACCATCCCCCTTCCTTCCCCAGGCCTGCAGCCAGCCGTGGTGCAGCTTTGTGTCTTCCATGGCGATGGACAGTCCCAGGCCACTGCCGCCGGTGGTGCGGGCGCGGGCGGGATCGGCACGCCAGAACCTGTCGAAAACCCGGGCAGCCTGTGCCTGGTCCATGCCAATGCCGTGGTCCCGGACCGCGACGCCGACGGCAGTTTCATTGGCCGCGACGGTGACCGTCACGGGTTTGCCCTCACCGTGCTCGACTGCGTTCAGGATCAGGTTCCGCAAAATCCTGTCAATCCGCCGCGCGTCCATTTCCACGATCATCGCCCCTTCGGGGGCAGCGAAAATGATTTCGGAGCCATACTCCGCGGCTACGGGTGCCGCTCCTTCAATGACGTGGGCGATCACCTGGAGCAGGTCCTCCGGCTCGGCATCCAGCATTGCCACGCCCGCATCGAAGCGGCTGATTTCAAGGAGGTCGGAGAGGAGGGACTGGAACCGCTCCACTTGGTTGTAGAGCAGCTCTGCGGACCGCTTGTTGATGGGGTCGAAATCATCACGCGCGTCATAGAGGACTTCTGCCGCCATCCGGACGGTGGTCAACGGCGTCCGCAATTCGTGCGAGACGTCGGAGACAAATCGCTGCTGCATCTGCGAAAGCGTTGCCAGTTGCGTGATCTGCTCCTGCAGGCTGGCTGCCATGTGGTTGAAGGAAGCGCCAAGGCGCGCCACCTCGTCCTCGCCCTTGACCACCATGCGCTCCTGCAACTGTCCGGCTGCCAGCTTCTCGGACACCATGGCGGCGTGGCTGACCGGGCTGACCACGTTGCGGGTGACGTACCAGGCTACGGCGCCGATCATGAGGACCAGCACGGCACCGCCGGCCCACAACACGCTCTGGATTTCGTTGAGCGTCTGCTGGGCGGTATTCAGGTCATAGATCAGGTAGAGCTCGTACACCGTGCCGTTGAAGGTCACTTTGTTCCCGACGGCGATTCCCGGCCGGTCCTCGGTGCCCACCGGGATGACCGTGGAGGCCCAGTACTGGTCCTTGCCGGAGTCCTGGACTGCCTTCCGCAGGTCCGCGGGGATGACACTGACGGTCAGCTGGTCGGAGGCGCGTGACTCCACCCAGCGGTTCCGGGGCTTGGTCTGGTTGGGCATCGCTTCGAAGACGTAGCGGCGCTGGATGACCGAACCACGGCCTTCCACGGCGCTCAGCGTGTCCGAAACCAAGGTGATAACGCTGGACTGGTCGGTGACCTGGGCGCCGTCGAACGTGTCCTGTACCTGCTTGACGTTGTAACGGGTCTCCGACTCTGCCTGGGTCAGCCGCTCCTGGAAGAGGTTGTTGGCGATCTGGTTGGACAGGTATGCGCCTACGACGGCAAACGAGGTCACGGCCAGCATGAGGGTGGTGAGGACGGTACGGAACTGCAGGGACCGGCGCCAGCGCTGCTGCAGGGCGCGGCCCAGGTACCTCAGGCCGGGAAGGAAGCGGCGGACGCCCGTGCGGACCAGGCGTGCCACGCGCAGGGCGACGATCAGGGCACGCCGCTGCCAAATCCTGGCCCTGAAGCCCACATGCCTGAGGACGGGAGTGATGCCATCCCGGGGACCGGGCGCGCCCTGTGAGCCAGCGTCCTGTGAGCCGGATCCCTGCGATGCAGCGTCGGGTGCGGCGCCGTCGCGGGGCGCGGTGTCCCCCGCGACGGCGTCCTGGCCCGCGGTGTTCCGGTCCATGCCGGCAACGACAGAGTGCGGGATTGTGCGCTGGTCCGGTTCCCCGTCCCGCGCGGAGGGGTCAGACCCCTGCTTTATAGCCGACACCACGCACCGTCAATACAACTTCCGGGGCTTCCGGGTCCTGCTCGATCTTGGACCGCAGTCGCTGGACATGGACGTTGACCAGCCTGGTGTCTGCAGCATGGCGGTATCCCCACACCTGCTCCAGCAGCAGCTCCCGGGTGAAGACCTGCCAGGGTTTACGGGCCAGTGCCACCAGGAGGTCGAATTCCAGCGGGGTCAGGGAGATCCGCTCATTGCCCCTGCTGACGGTGTGGCCGGCAACATCGATGGTGATGTCTGCGATGCGCAGTGTCTCGGGCGCCTTCTGGTCCCCGGGGCGAAGGCGGGCCCGCACGCGCGCCACCAACTCGGCGGGCTTGAAGGGTTTGGGCACGTAGTCATCAGCACCGGACTCGAGTCCGCGGACGACGTCGGAGGTATCCGACTTGGCGGTCAGCATGACGATGGGCACGTCCGACTCGCCGCGGATTTGCCGGCAGACCTCGATGCCGTCCATGCCGGGAAGCATGAGGTCGAGCAGGACCAGGTCCGGCCGCGATGACCGGAAGACGTCCAGCGCCTGGGCTCCGTCCGCGCAAAAGACCGGCTCGAAGCCGTCATTACGGAGGACAATTCCAATCATCTCGGCCAGCGCTTCGTCATCGTCTACCACCAGAATGCGTGCCTTCATAGCTATATATTCCCTTATCGAAATGGGTTTGTCCTGTTGAGCGGCTTCCGGCATGGCGGGAGTACTAGGCCGTCCGACGCCGGAACTATAGTCTTGGGGTCATGTCCCGCGCTGCCGGTGCGCACCTTCCGGCGGCTGGTACGGGGCGGGCAGACTGGTATTGGGGGAGGAATCAGTGTCACCACAGGAGTCGGGGCCCGGGGAACCCAGGCAGGAGCGGCCGCGGGATGCACCGGACGGCAGCACGCCCGTGTCGGCAGGCATGCCCGGACCGGAGACGCCAGGACCCGACGCGCCCAGGCCCGCAACGCCCAAACGAGGCGCGGGTGCATGGAACCAGCCGTGGGCGCCGCCCGGGCACCAACCCCACGAAGGCCAGCAATCACAGTCCGGGCAGCAGTCCCCTTGGGAGAAGCAGCAGCCATGGCAGCAACGGCCTCAAACACAGCCGTGGCAGCAGACGCCCGGCCAGCAACCGTCCGCGAATAACCCGTACGCCGGCGGCCCATACCCCGGCGCCTCCCCCTCTGGAAGCCAGACATACGGCGGGCAGACCAGCGGCGGGCAGCCGCCTAATGGTTCCCCTTACAACGGGTCCCAGTACAACGGCTCTGCCTATCCCGCTGCGCCTTATGGGGCATCGCCTTTCGGGGCATCACCGTATGGAGCAACCCCGTATGGGGCGTCACCATACGGGGCCTCACCCGGCGGTCAGCCGCGCTATGTAGCCCCGCCGAAGCCGGGGATCATTCCGTTGCGGCCCCTGATGTTCGGGGAAGTCCTCGACGGATCGTTCCAGGCCATCAGGCGCAATGCCAAGGCAATGCTCGGGGCCGGTTTGCTGGCGCAGTCATTGTCGGCCATCCTCGCTGCGGTAGTCACAGCGCTCCTTGCCACTTCGTCGGGCTCCGTCGGGGCCTGGGCTGAAACGGCCAGCAGCGCCGAACTCACCTCCCTTGGGATCGGTATGATGGCTGGCTTTGCCCTCCTGTCCATCTTGTCGGTGTTCATTTCCGCCATCCTCCAAGGCGCCATGGTGGTGCCTGTGGCGCGTTCCATCCTGAACCGGCCCACCGGCTTCCGGCGCATGCTGTCGCTGGCGCGGCCAAGGTTCGGCGCACTGGCCGGGCTGGCGGCGCTGATGGTGGCGGCGGTTCTGGCCACCATGGCGCTCTTTGTCGCCATCATCGTTTTCCTGTTCTCCAACGTCCGGGGCGCGGCCGTGCTGCTGGTATTCCCCCTCATGCTGGCTTTTGGCGTCGCGGTTGCGTGGGTGGCGGTCAAGGTCGTGGTGGCGCCTGCCGCCGTCGTCATCGAAGAGGTTGGAGCCTTTGCCGGAATCCGTCGTTCCTGGGAATTAACCCGGGCTAACTGGTGGCGGATCCTGGGCATCACCTTGGTGGTGGCGGTCCTGGTGGGGGTAATCACCCAGGTGGTCCTGATTCCGGTAAGCCTCCTGCCCACGTTCGTGTCCGGTGTGGTCTCGCCGCACGGCGGCAGCGGGCAGGACGCCACAATGGGCGTTGTCATGGGTGTGGTCACCGCGGTGATCGGTGCCCTGGTGGGCGCGGTGGCTTACGCCTACCAGACATCCGTGATGGCGCTGCTCTATATGGACCTGCGGATGCGCAAGGACGGCCTGGACATCGCGCTGCTGCGCCAGCTGGAGACCGGTGCTGATCCTGACAGCGTCCCGGGCAGGGGGACGCAGGCAGGCAGGAGCACGCCGTACCCCGGGTATGGGACGGCGCCAGGGTCACCAGGGGCATGGCCGTATGGCCGCTGAGCCTCCGGTGCTCCCGGATTCGGCGGAGGCACGGCGCTGGGCGGCAGAGGAGCTGGCCAAACCGGAATACCGGGACGCCGCCCCATCCTGGGTGGACACCCTCTGGCGGAACTTCCTCGACTGGTTGCAGTCCCTGGACGGCTCCTCCGGGGACTCAACAGCTGTGCCCAGCCCGGTCATCGCCCTCGTCATTGCGGCCATCATCGCAGCTGCCATCATCCTCGCGCGCCCCCGGCTGAACGCCCGCGCCCGGAAGGCCAAGGACGTCTTCGAACGGGAAGCGGCCATGTCAGCGATCGACTACCGGAACCGCGCAGAAGCCGCAGCCGCGGCCGGAAAGTGGGGGGACGCCGTCGTCGACCGCTTCCGTGCCGTGGTCCGTAGCGCTGAAGACCGCACCATCCTGGACCCGCAGCCGGGCCGTACCGCCGATGAAGCGGCGCGGGCACTGTCCGTGTCCTTCAACGCTGAGTCCGGGCGATTGCTGCGGGCGGCGGCCGTCTTTGACGGCATTCGGTATGGGAACAGGTATGCAGGCAGCGCCGACTACCAGGAGATGGTGGGCCTGGACTCCGACTTGGATGCCACGAAGCCGGTTCCATCCGGCAGCGCGGTACGGCTGCCATGAGCGGCTCCGCTACTGATACCAGGCATCCGGGTCCTGCCGCTGACCGGGAGGACATCCCGGAAGCCGTGTCCGCGCCACCGACCTCCCGCCCCGGGTGGTTCCTCGCCTGGCTCCGGCAGCACCGGGGACTTACGGCAGCGGGTGTTGTGGTGGCCGCCGCGTTGGCGCTGGTGATCGGCACGCAACTCGCTCCCAAGGGCGACACGATTCCCCTCTCCGTCCACAATGCCGGGCCGGACGGGGCCAGGGCGTTGGGCGAGATTCTGGGCCGGCACGGAGTCTCCGTCCACACGCCCGCACGTTTCGACGCAGCCTTGGATGACCTGCGCTCCGGCTCCTCCCCCACGCTCCTGCTCTATGACAGGAACGGCATCCTGGGTGAGCCGCAGCTGGCCGCACTTATGTCGGCCGCTGACAAAGTGGTGGTGGTTTCGCCCAGGCTGGAAACCCTCACCGCCCTTGACAGCGGGATCCGCCAGGCCGGTGTGGTTCCCGATGGCTACCCGGTCCTAAACCCCGGCTGCGACCAGCCGGATGCGGAGGCAGCGGGACAGGTCACGGGCCAGGGCGGCTTCGTCTACGACGGCGGGACGGCCTGCTACCGGGCAGCCGGAACCGCCGGGATGTTCGCCGTCAGCGACGACGGACGCCTGGCCGTGCTGGGCAACCGGGCGGTGCTGGGCAACGACAAGCTGGATGAACTGGGCAACGCCGCGTTGGCAGTCCGGATGCTGGGCGCATCGCCGGACCTGGTCTGGTACCTGCCCTCGCTGGAGGACGTCGCAGTGACCGGATCCGGAAAGACACTGGATGACCTTGCACCGGACTGGGCCCGTTTCCTGGGCCCCTGGCTGCTCCTGGTGGCATCGGCCGCCGTCCTGTGGCGGGGGCGCCGCCACGGCCCGCTGGTGTTCGAGCCGCTGCCGGTGGTGGTCAAGGCTGTTGAGACTGCGGAAGGGCGTGCCCGGCTCTACCAGGACTCCCGCTCCATCGGCCAGGCCCGGGACAACCTGCGGGCCGGGCTGCTTGTGCGGCTTTCCGGAAAGCTCCGCCTCGGCCCAGGTGCCACAGCCGAGGACACCATAGCCGCGGTGGCCAGGTACCTCGGCACGGACGCCACCGGCATCCGCGAACTGATAAACGAACGCCCCGCAACCGAAGCCCGGCTGGTGGCCTGGTCACAGTCGCTGGACAAACTCGAGAAAGAGGTCATGACCCGATGAGCGAACAGAGCAGTGGCCCGGCAACCCTTAATGCCATGGACTCAGGCAGCTACATGGACGACGACGGCGCACGGCAGGCACTGCTTGCTGTCCGGCAGGAGGTGGCAAAGGCAGTCGTGGGACAGGACGCCACGGTCACCGGCCTCCTGATTGCCCTGCTTTCGCAGGGGCATGTGCTGCTGGAGGGCGTGCCCGGGGTTGCCAAGACCCTGCTGGTCCGCGCGCTCTCCTCCGCCTTGAGCCTGGACACCAAACGGGTGCAGTTCACCCCCGACCTCATGCCCGGCGATGTCACCGGCTCCCTGGTTTACGACTCCCACACCTCCGAATTCAGCTTCCGGGAGGGTCCCGTCTTCACCAACCTGCTGTTGGCTGATGAGATCAACCGCACGCCGCCAAAGACCCAGGCGTCACTCCTCGAAGCCATGGAAGAACGGCAGGTATCGGTGGACGGCACCTCCCGGCGGCTTCCGGCGCCTTTTTTGGTGGCGGCCACCCAGAATCCGGTGGAGTACGAGGGCACCTACGCCCTGCCGGAGGCCCAGCTGGACAGGTTCCTGCTCAAGCTCACCATGCCGCTGCCCGAACGCGGGGACGAAATCGAAGTCATCCGCCGCCATGCCGCCGGTTTCGATCCCCGGGACCTGGTGGCGGCCGGGGTCCGGGCGGTGGCCGGCGCGGAGGACCTGGAACGGGCGCGGGAGGCAGTGGCGCGCGTGGCGGTGGAACCGGAAATCATTGGCTACATCGTTGACCTTGTGCGGGCAACCCGGGCCGCCCCTTCATTCCAGCTGGGAGTGTCACCGCGCGGTGCCACTGCACTCCTCAACACGTCACGGTCCTGGGCATGGCTCTCGGGGCGTCCCTTCGTCACCCCGGACGACGTCAAGGCGCTGGCCCTCCCGTGCCTGCGGCACCGTGTGGCGCTGCAGCCCGAAGCCCAGATGGACGGCGTCCGCGTGGACGACGTCCTGGGCAGCATCCTGGCGTCCGTCCCCGTTCCCCGCTGATGGCCATCTCGGGGCGCTTCGTTGCGCTGGTGCTGCTTGGCCTGGTGCCGGTGCTGCTGTCCCCCGGGTGGCTGACCGTACTTGCCACCGCCGCCGTGCTCGTGGCCCTGTTGGTTGCGGACCTGGTCTTCGCGGCATCCCTCCGCCGGATCAATGTGGTGCGTGCGGATCCGGAGAACGTGACGCTTAACAAGTCGGTGGACGCCATCCTCACGGTGCGCAACGGCGGTGCCCGCCCGCTCCGCGGCTCGCTGCGGGATGGCTGGCAACCCTCCGCCGGGGCGCAGAACCCGGTCCAGGCCATCGACGTACCGGCCGGGGAAGGAAGGCGGTACCAGGTCAAGCTCCAACCTGTCCGGCGTGGCGACCTGGCAGCGCGGCACGTGACGATTCGCTCGTTCGGGCCCCTGCGCCTGGCCGCCCGCCAGCGCACCATCGATTGCCCCGGCTCAGTGCGGGTATTGCCGCCCTTTCATTCCAGGCGGCACCTGCCCTCCAAGCTGCGGAAGCTGCGCGAACTCGACGGAAAGGCCGCCGTCCAGATCCGCGGCGCCGGCACGGAGTTCGACTCCCTGCGCGACTACGTCCGCGGTGATGACGTGCGCTCCATCGACTGGCGCGCCACGGCCAGGCGCTCCGCGGTGGTGGTCCGGACGTGGCGCCCGGAACGGGACCGACGGGTGGTGGTGGTCCTCGATACGTCCCGCACGTCCGCGGCCAGGATCGGTGACGAAACGCGCCTGGACACCGGGATCGAAGCGGCGCTCCTCCTGGGTGTCCTGGCTGAACGCGGCGGAGACCGGGTGGACTTCGTGGCGTTTGACCGCAGGACGCGGGCGCGGGCCGGCTCGGCCGGGCAGGGCACCATCCTGGGCCGGCTGGTCCAGGCAATGGCACCCCTTGACGCGGAACTGATTGAGATGGACTGGCCTGCCGTCCCGGCGCAGGTCCGTGCCGTATCCGCGCACCGGTCGCTCGTGGTGCTGCTGACGTCGCTGGACAGCGGGGCTCCGGAGGAAGGCCTGCTGCCGGTGGCCGAGCGGCTGGCAAGCCAGCACGTCGTGGTGGTGGCAGCCGTCCGCGACCCCCAGCTGGGCGCCATGCTCAGGGAACGTCACGATGCCACCGGAGTCTTCCGTGCTGCTGCGGCTGAACGCGCGCTCCTGCAGCGTGCGGCGGTGACTGCCGAGCTGCGGCGCTACGGAGCGGAGGTGGTGGACGCCGAGCCCCACGAACTGCCGCCCCGGCTTGCGGACATGTACATCCGGCTTAAGGCTGCCGGTAGATTGTGAACCCGGAGACAGTCAGCCCCGAACAGCAAGACGGCATAGGCAACAGGAGGTCCATTTGATGAGCGTCCCCGTTTACCGGCAGGTCCTGGGCAGGGAGTTCTCCCGGTTGCAGCCCGAGCTGCAGGAGTATTTCTCGCTGGCACCGGGGTCCGGGCACTACGGCGTGGGGGAAGGAACGTTCGACGTCGTTGGGTGCCGCCAGCGGTGGCTGCGCCCCTTGCTGCGGCTCACCGGGGGCGAAGAAGCTTTCTTTCCCGAGTACGGTGAAAACATTCCGTTCCGGATCGAGAACCACGCGCACCAGGATCCGTTCGGCCGCTCCAGCCTCACCGCCCGCCGGGAGATACGGTTCCCGGAACGGACCCGGCTTTTCCAGGACACCACGAGCGCCATCACCCGGGCCGGCGTCACCCGGCTGGTGGACTACGTGGGACGGTACCGGCGCCTGGTGACGGATCTGAACCTCAGCGTCACCCTGGACGGCAGGCTGCGCGGAGTATCAGAAGCTTCCCGGCTTTTCCTGGGTGCCCTCCGGGTACCCCTTCCGGCAGCCCTGGACGCCAAGGCCTATGCCGAACAATGGTGGGACCCGGCGGAGGGCAGCAACGGGCGGCACCGCATCCAGGTCAAGGTCATCCAGCCCCAGATCGGTCTGGTCCTGGTGTACGCCGGTACCTTCGACTACCGGCTGCGCCCCTACACCGGCGGCAGTTCCGCGCAAAGCTACCTGCCCCGCTATGCGCAGCCGGATCGCTGGGAAAACAGGGTCTGACGCCTACCCCAGTACCAGCTGGTTGAGGCCGTCAGCCACCTGGGTGAGCCTGCCGAGCACCGCGGTGGCCTGTGAGGGTGTGAGATTGGCCAGTCCTGCCGAGGGCGTCACCCTGGTGGCGGCAAGCAGAGACGCCGGAAGGCCCAGCTGGCGCCAGGGACGCCATACGGACTCGATGCAGTCGGCAACCTTGGGCATTGGGCCGCCCGAGACCTCCAGGGCGCCTGCCCAGAACTGTTTTCCGGCCTCCACCGCTCCGGCCACCTGCTCCCACTGGCGGTTGGTCAACGCCTTCAACGGCAGTGCAACACCGTCGGCGCCTGCGGCCAGGACCAGTTCGATCGGTGCCTCGATCTCCGGAAACGACACCACCACGTCCGCGGCACCGGCTTCGCGCAGGGCATCCAGGACCAGCCGCCAGGACTCCCGCGCTTCCGATGCCGGTACCGCGCGCAGGGTGCGGTAGCCGCTGGCGGTGGGTATGGTTCCGGCCAGCACTGAGGCGATGGCGGGCTCATCCACCTGTACCACCAAACGGGCGCCGGGAACGGCCGCTGCCACCCGCGTGAGGTAACTGCCCACTCCTGCTGCGAGGGAAGCGGCCAGGTCCCGCCGCGCGCCGTAGTCCAGCAGCGCGCGCTCACCGTTGTGCAGGTGCAGGCCTGCCGCAAGGCTGAGCGGGCCTACCAACTGAACCTTGAACTCTGCAGGGGAAACGTCCTCCGCCCCCGCCACGTCGGCGAGCACGTTCAGGTCGGTGGAGAGCGCCGACGCGGCACGCCGCATGTCCTTGCCGGGCCGGTCCACAAGCCGCCACCCGTGCGGCTGCACGTCCACCGCCAGCTCCTCAAGGAGGGACGCGGTACGGCCCAGGGCGTCGGAACCCACCCCGCGGTCCGGAAGCTCGGCAAGGAACGGCAGGTGTGGGCTGCCGAGCTCGCCGCGGATAATCCGGGTGGCTTCGAGCGGGTCTTCGCCTGGCCACGGACCCAGCGCCGTGGCCGTTACTTCCGGGGCTTCGAATGAAGTGTCCGCAGCGTTGGCCGGACCCGGGGCGGAGCCCCGTTGGTACTGTTCCCGGCTCACGCCAGTGCGGAGGTCTGGGACTGTTGTCCGGATGACGCCTGGTGGTCCTCGGCGATGGCCTCGTGGTGGCGGATTACCTCGCCGATGATGAAGTTGAGGAACTTCTCGGCGAACGCCGGGTCAAGGTGGGCGTCCTCGGCAAGGCGGCGCAGGCGTGCGATCTGGGCGGCTTCCCGTCCCGGATCACCGGCGGGCAGGCGGTGGGTTGCCTTGAGGAACCCCACTTTCTGGGTGGCCTTGAAGCGTTCAGCCAGGAGGTACACCAGGGTGGCATCAATGTTGTCAATGCTGGAACGGATGGACAGCAGTTCAGCCATCACCGAATCGTCCACTTGACCTGCCAGGGAACTGGCGGAGGGGTCGAAATCATCGGAGCCAGGAGGGATGGGGTTGTGCTGCGTCATGGCTCCAGTCTATGGGAGCGGACGGAGTCACCGCGGGTGTGAAGCGCCGGTGCCGGCACACTGCCGGCACCGGCGCTTTACGGTAACGACTTTCCGGGTCAGATGCCCAGGAGCGTCCGGTGCTCCTCCCTGCGTTTCGCCTGTTCGGCCGGATCAGGCACCGGCAGGGAGGCAATCAGCCGCCGCGTGTAGTCATGCTGCGGGTTGCCCATGACCTGGCTGCCGATCCCCTGTTCCACCAGCTTGCCCTTGTACAGGACGCCGACCCAGGAGGACAGTATGTCCACCACTGCAAGATCGTGGCTGATGAACAGGCAGCCGAAGCCAAACTCCTCCTGGATGTCCCGGAACAGCTCCAGGACCTTCGCCTGCACCGAAACGTCCAGGGCCGACGTCGGCTCATCCGCTATCAGCAACCGGGGGTTCAGGCTCAGGGCACGCGCCAGCGACGCCCGCTGCCGCTGGCCGCCGGACAGTTCGTGCGGGTACCGGCCCGCGTACGACGCCGGCAACTGGACTGATTCAAGCAGCTCACCAACGCGCTTGCGCGCCTGGGCATCGCTTGGCCGGGTGTGGATAACCATGGGCTCGGCGATGCACTCTCCGATGGTCAACTGCGGGTTGAAGGAGGCAGCCGGGTCCTGGAACACGAAGCCAATATCCTTGCGCAGCGGCTTGAACGTGCGCTCGCGAAGGTTCAGCATCTCGTAGCCCAGCACCTTGAGGCTCCCGCCGGTAGTGCGGTTGAGCCCGGCAATAGCGCGGCCGATAGTGGTCTTGCCGGACCCCGACTCCCCCACCAAGCCAAACACCTCCCCCCTGGACAAGGTGAAACTGACACCATCCACGGCTTTGAAGGCAGGCGTCCCAAGCCGCCCCGGGTACTCGATCTCCAGGTTGTCGGCAGCCACCAGCACTTCCTCATCCTGGTGGCGGCGTTCAGTCAGGCCTGCCGACGCCGAGTTGCGACCAAGGTGCGGCACCGCGGCAAGAAGGCTGCGCGTGTAGTCCTGCCTGGGTTCGGCGAACAGCGTCTTCGCAGGGGCTTCCTCCACGACGTCGCCCTGGTACATCACCACCACGCGGTCCGCCAGGTCAGCCACCACGCCCATGTTGTGCGTAATCAGCACGATCGAGGTGCCGTACTTGTCCCGCAGGTCCCGGAGAAGTTCCAGGATTTCGGCCTGGACGGTGACATCCAGGGCAGTGGTGGGTTCGTCGGCAACAATAAGACCTGGATTCAGCGCCAGTGCCGCCGCGATCACGACCCGCTGCTTCTGCCCGCCGGAGAACTGGTGCGGGTAGTAGTTGACGCGGTGTTCGGGATCGGGGATGCCCACCTTGCCCAGGGCCTCGATGGCGCGGGCTTTGGCTTCCTTCGCCGACACCCGTCCCCCGCCGTTTGCTCCCGCATGGGCACGGATGCCTTCGGCGATCTGCCACCCCACCGTGAACACAGGGTTCAGGGCGGTGGACGGCTCCTGGAACACCATGGCCACGTCGCGGCCGCGGATCTGGCGCAGCCGACCCGGGCTGAGGCTGATGACGTTGGCGCCGTTGATCAGCACCGCACCCGAACTCACGGCCGTTTCCGGCAGCAGGCCAAGGATGGTCTTCGCCGTCACCGTCTTGCCGGACCCGGACTCGCCCACGATCGCCACCACCTCGCCGGCCCTGACCTCCAGGCTGACATCCTTGACGGCACGCACGTCACCGCCGTCCGTAGCGAAGGTGACTTCCAGGTGGTCGATATCCAGGACTGTTTTCCGGTCCTGCTGGTCTGACAGGTAACCGAGATTTTCGCTCACGGGTTGCTCAATTCTGTTTCGGGGCCGGACCCGCCGGGAGCGGCGGTTGCAGCGGGAGCGGCGGGCGTGGCACCAGCGCCCTTGCGGCCGCTGCGCTTACGGCCGCGGAGGCGCGGATCGTTGAGGTCGTTGATGCTTTCGCCCACCAGCGTCAGCCCAAGGACTGTCCAGACGATGGCCAGGCCGGGGAAAAGGCCCGTCCACCAGATGCCCGATGTGGTGTCCGCAAGCGCCTTGTTCAGGTCGAAGCCCCACTCGGCCGCAGAGCTTGGTTCAATGCCGAAGCCCAGGAAGCCGAGTCCGGCCAGGGTCAGGATGGCTTCGGAGGCGTTGAGGGTGAAGATCAGCGGCAGGGTGCGGGTGGCGTTGCGGTAGATGTGCCGGGTCATGATCCGGATGTTCGATGCACCCACCACCTTGGCCGACTCAACGAAAGGTTCTGCCTTCAGCCGGATGGTCTCTGCCCGGATCACCCTGAAGTACTGCGGGATGAACACCACCGTGATGGAGATGGCCGCCGCCAGGATCCCGCCAAACAGGCTGGACTGGCCGCCGCTGATGACGATGGCCATCACGATGGCCACCAGCAGTGACGGGAACGCGTAGATCGCGTCGGCCACCACTACGAGGACGCGGTCCAGCCAGCCGCCGATGTAGCCGCTCACCAGGCCGAGGATGACGCCGGCGAAGATGGAGAGGACCACGGCCACGATGATGACCAGCAGCGCTGTCTGGGTACCCCAGATGACGCGTGACAGGACGTCGTAGCCGCCCACGGTGGTGCCCAGGAGGTGTTTGCCGCCCGGGGCTTGCTGGGTGGGGAAACTGCCGTCGGCGTCGGACAGTTGCGCGAAGCCGTAGGGCGCCAGCAGCGGTGCGGCCAGCGCCGTGAGCAGGAAGATGCCGGTAAGGACCAGGCCCACCACCAGCATGAAGCGCTGCAGGCCGACGCTTTTGTTGTAGTGCGACACAACCGGCAGCCGGCGGATGAAGGATGCCCGCGGGTTGGCGACAGGTTCGAGAGTGGTTTCGGCGGTCATGTCAGTACCTCACGCGTGGGTCGATCAGCGCGGCGAGGATGTCCACGATGAAGTTGGTGACGGCGACGATGACGGCCAGCAGCACCACAATGCCCTGGACGGCCACGAAGTCGCGCGCCGTAAGGTAGTTGGCCAGCTGGAACCCGAGGCCCTTCCATTCGAAGGTGGTTTCGGTGAGCACGGCGCCGCCGAGCAGCACCGCGATCTGCAGGCCCATGACGGTGATGATGGGGATCAGCGCCGGCTTGTAGGCGTGCTTGGTGACCAGCCGGAACTCGCTGACGCCACGTGAGCGGCCGGCCTCGACGTAATCCTTGCCGAGGGTACCGATGACGTTGGTGCGGACCAGCCGCAGGAAGACACCTGCCGTTAGGAGGCCCAGTGCCAGCGCCGGAAGGACAGCATGGGACATGACGTCGCTGAAGGCCGCCATGTTCCCGCTGCGGAGGGCGTCCAGCCAGTAGATGCCGGTTGGAGCTTCCAGCGCGGTGAGGGACAGCTCGGTCCTGGTGTTGGCACGGCCGGCTACGGGAAGCCAGCCCAGCCACACCGAGAACACCAGCTTCAGCAGCATGCCGGCGAAGAAGACCGGGGTGGCGTAGAAGAGGATGGCCAGGATTCGGAGCACGGCGTCCGGCAGGTGGTCACGCCGTTGCGCGGCGACCATGCCGAGCGGGATTCCCACCAGCAGGGCGACGATGAGGGCGTTGATGGCCAGCTCCAGTGTGGCCGAGCCGTAGGTGGTCAGCATCTCGGTGACCTGGCGGTTGTCCGAAAGCGTTGTGCCGAAGTTTCCTGTGACCAGCTGGCCCAGGTATTCGAAGTACTGCACGAGCACGGGCCGGTCATAGCCGGCGGCATGGATACGTTCCTGCAACTGGTCCGGGGGCAGCCGGCCGCCCATGGCGGCCGTGATGGGATCCCCGGTGATCCGCATGAGGAAGAACACCATGGTGACCAGGATGAGGATGGTTGGGAAAATCAGCAGGAAGCGGACCAGGATGTACTGGCCCAGCCCTCCGCCTGCCTGCTTTTTCTTGGGCGGAAGGAGTGCGTCCGCGTCACTGGGTGGCGCTTCAATCAAAGATGTCATCGGTACCTGGATTCGTGGTGACCGGGAGCCAGCATTCCCCTCGGTGCTGGCTGATGACCGGCAAAAGGCGGGACACCGTTTCGGCGTCCCGCCTCTGGCCTGTCAGAGCCCGATGGGGGTGGAGTGCTTACTTGGAAAGGACGCCAAGACGGGTCTTGAAGGAAGGATCAAGGGTCTTCTCGACGCCCTTGACATCCTTCCCGGCCACCAGCAGCTGCGAGCCCTGGAGAAGCGGCAGGGTGGAAAGGTCCTTGGCCACAGCTGTCTGGACGTCGCCGATCAGCTTCTGCCGCTCGGTCTTGTCCGGGGTGGTGAGCTGCTTCTGCACCAGGTCCGTGACGGTCGGGTTCTCGTAGTGGTTCTTCAGGAAGTTGCCGGGGATGAAGAACGGCGTGAGGTAGTTATCCGCATCGGAGTAGTCCGGGAACCACCCCAGCTGGTACACGGGGTAGGCGTCAGCAGTGCGTGCCTTGGAGTAGGTCACCCATTCGGTGGACTGCAGGTCCACGGTGAACAGCCCTGACTTCTCCAACTGCTCCTTGACCATGGCGTACTCGTCACCGGAGGACTTGCCGTAGTGGTCCGGGTTGTACTGCAGCTTGATGTTGACCGGACCGGTGATGCCGGCGTCGGACAGGGCCTTCTTGGCCTTGTCCACGCTCGGCTTGCCGCTGCCGTCGCCGTACATCTCCTTCATCGGCTGGGTTGCGCCGGGCAGGCCGTCAGGGACAACCGAGTACGCCGGGACGTAGGTGCCCTTGTAAACCTGGTCCGAAATGGCCTGGCGGTCCACGATGTCGGCCATGGCCTGCCGCACCGCGAGGGCCTTGGCAGGGTTGGCTTCCGGCGTCTTGGCGCCGAAGGGCATGGTGTCGAAGTTGAAGACGATGTACCGCAGTTCGCCACCGGGGCCCTTGTAGACCTTGACCTTGGAGTCCTTGTCCAGGTCCGCGGCATCGGTTGCGGTCAGGCTGCGGCCGGCAACGTCGATGTTTCCGCCCTGAACGTCCAGCTTGAGGTTGTTGGAATCGGCGTAGTACTTGATGACGGCACTGTCATTGGCCGGCTTGCCCAACAGCCCGTTGTAGTCCGGGTTGCTCTTGAGGCTGACCAGTTCGTTCTTCTTGTAGGAATCGATGGTGTACGGGCCCGCGAAGGGCTTGCCGGCAACGATGTCTTCGTCGCTCATGACTTTGTCGGCCGGGAACACTTCCTCATCGACGATGGGGCCCGTGTTGGTGCCCAGGACGCTGGGGAACACCTGGTCGTTGGCCTGCTTGAGAGTAAAGACGACCGTGGTGTCGTCCTTCGCCTCAACCGACTTGAGGTTGGACAACAAGGACGCCGGACCGTTGGGGTCGTCGATCTTCACCACGCGGTCGTAGGAGAATTTCACGTCCGAGGCGGTCAGGGCATGGCCGTTGGCGAACTTCAGGTTCGGTTTCAGCTTCACGGTGAACTCGGTGGGTGCCGTGAAGGAGGCTGACTCCGCGACATCGGGGCTGACCTCCGCAGAGCCGGGCTTGGAGTTCATCAGGAAGGGGTAGACCTGGTTCATCACCAGGAAGGATCCTGCGTCGTAGGAGCCGGCGGGGTCGAGGGTGACGACTTTGTCGGTCGTTCCGAAAGTGATGGCACCGCCACCGGCGCTGCCGCCGCTGGACGTTCCACCGCCGCCGCCCGATGGCCCGGTGCAGGCTGTCAGGGCCAGGGCGGAGATGCCTGCCAGCGCGATGGCGCGGTGCAGGCCGGTTGTGCTCTTGATCATCTGTGAACTTTCTGTCCGATGAGTACGCGCACGCCGGAGACACGGGCAATGTTGGCCCCTGCCCCGGCGAGCAGTGCTGATCCCTAGATTCAATCAGAGAGTCAGTCCTCAATACGGCCAATTCCGTGACTTGAAACACAAAATTTATCTCATTGGTACTGCTGCCCACTGGCCGGACAGATTCTGCTGGCGCCGGGCGGCATCAAAGTTCCGGGGACAGCAAAGCACTGCCCCGGCAATACCCGGGACAGTGCCTTGGATCAAACAGGCTAGAGGGGGGCCCGCTGGAGCGAACGCGCCGCGTCGATGGTTGCCTGGCCCAGCACCCTGGTGCCCTGGTAAAGGACCACGGTCTGGCCGGGCGCCACCCCGCGCAGCGGGGTGGTCAGTCGGACCACCAGCTGGCCTCGGCCATTACCGTCGGCGGCGGGCTCCATCCAGGCAGTGGCCGGAACCGGGTCCCCATGTGCCCGGACCTGCGCGTAGCAGTCGAATTCGGCTCCGGTTTCCACCTCGTTGATGGGAAGTCCTGCCCAGGAAACCTTGATGCCGCGGATCTCATCAATGGCCAGCAGGGCCTCGGGTCCCACCACCACCTTGTTCTCCTTGGGCCTGA
Organism: Arthrobacter sp. E44; assembly: GCF_041877125.1. NCBI lineage: Bacteria > Bacillati > Actinomycetota > Actinomycetes > Micrococcales > Micrococcaceae > Arthrobacter > Arthrobacter sp. E44. Next base: position 200,375 of record NZ_JBHDJA010000001.1, on the reverse strand, counting down.
TTTCCAGGACAAAGCGCGGCTTTCCGTCGGCAGCAGGCGTGCCGAGCTTGAGTCCCCGCCGCTGGCCTACGGTGAAGGCGTTCGCCCCGGGATGTTCCCCTACCTTGGCGCCGGTCTCATCCACGATGTCACCGCTGGCCATGTCGATTTTCTCGGCGAGCCAGCCCGCAGTATCGCCGTCGGGGATGAAGCAGATGTCATGGCTGTCCGGCTTGTTGGCGACGGAGAGGCCGCGCCGCTCCGCCTCGGCCCGCACCTCGGCCTTCGACGGGGTGTCCGCCAGCGGGAACATCGAGTGCTTGAGCTGTTCGTGGGTGAGCACGCCAAGGACGTAGCTCTGGTCCTTGGCCCAGTCGGCAGCGCGGTGCAGTTCCCGGTTGCCGTCGGCGTCCTCGATGACCTTGGCGTAGTGGCCGGTACAAACTGCGTCGAAGCCCAGGGCGATGGCCTTCTCCAGCAGGGCGGCGAACTTGATGCGTTCGTTGCAGCGCATGCAGGGGTTGGGCGTTCTGCCGGCCGCGTATTCGTCGATGAAGTCCTGGACGACGTCTTCCTTGAAGCGCTCGGAAAAATCCCACACGTAGTAGGGAATGCCGAGGACGTCGCAGGCACGCCATGCGTCGCGGGAGTCCTCGATGGTGCAGCATCCACGGCTGCCCGTGCGCAAGGTTCCGGGCATGCGCGAAAGGGCCAGGTGGACACCGACGACGTCGTGCCCGGCTTCCACCGCGCGGGCGGCGGCAACAGCGGAGTCAACTCCGCCGCTCATGGCTGCTAGTACTCGCATGCTGGCTTTCTGTTGGGGGATGCTTGTTTTCCGGGGCCGTGCTGGTTGCAACGGCGGCGGAAACGATGTTCGCCTATCCATTCTACGGCGGCAGGCAAATCGGCCGGACAGGTCAGGCCTGAGGGTCAGGCGCCGCCCAGCACCTGCCGCGCCACGGTACCCGCGGTCTGGATCGAGGACTCATGCCCGGCCATGCCCGCCTGGCGCGCCCGTGCGTACGCCTCGGGGAGTGCAGCAAGAAGGGCATCGACGTCCGCCTCGGTGGACGCGTGCCCCAGGCTGAACCGCTGGGCTCCACGCGCCGTTTCCTCGTCCAGCCCCATGGCCAGCAGCACGTGGGACGGCCGGGGCACGCCCGCGGTGCAGGCCGAACCGGTTGACGATTCGATGCCCGCCAGGTCAAGGAGGAACAGCAGCGAGTCCCCTTCGCAGCCGGGGAACGTGAAATGGGCGTTGCCAGGAAGCCGGCCGTCGCCGGGCGCGCCGCGAAGGACCGCTTCCGGTACCCGTTCGCGGACGCCGTCGATCAGACTGTCCCGAAGGGCAGCAATGCGGGCCGACTCCGTGGGAAGCGCAGCGGCGGCCGCTTCCGCAGCTGCGGCGAAGGCAGCAATGGAAGCGGTGTCCAGCGTGCCGGAGCGGACGTCGCGCTCTTGCCCCCCACCATGCTGCACTGGTGTCAGCTTCACCGCCCGCCCCAGCAGAAGTGCCCCCACCCCGACGGGACCACCAATTTTGTGCCCGGAGATGGACATGGCATCCAGGCCGGAGTCCTTGAAGTGCACCGGAACCGAACCGAATGCCTGGACGGCATCGGAATGCATTGGGACGCCGGCGCCATGGGCAAGTTCAACGATCTGCGGGATCGGCTGAATGGTGCCCACCTCGTTGTTGGCCCACATGACGGTCACCAGCGCCACACTCCCTGGATCGCGCGAAAGCTCGGTTTGGAGCACGTCGAGGTCCAGAACTCCTTCGCCGTCGACGGGCAGCCAGGTCACCTCCGCACCTTCGTGGCGCTCCAGCCATTCCACAGTGTCGAGAACCGCGTGATGTTCGACGGCGGAACAGAGGATGCGCCGCCGCTTGGGGTCTTCTGCCACCCGGGACCAGTACATACCCTTGACGGCGAGGTTGTCCGACTCGGTGCCTCCCGAGGTAAAGATCACCTCCGAGGGGTGGGCTCCCGCCGCTGCGGCGATGGCCTCCCGCGCATCTTCCACGGCACGGCGGGCACGCCGGCCGGACCCGTGCAGCGATGAGGGGTTACCGGTCCGCGCGAGTTCCCGGGTCAGGGCGGCGAGCGCAGCGCCCGAAAGCGGCGTGGTGGCGGCATGGTCGAGGTAGGCGGGCATCCTCCAATTCTATCCCTGCAGGCCACAGCTCCCCGGCGGTTGCGGTCAGCCCGCACCCTTGATCCGTGCGCAGCAGTGACCGGGTCCGGTAGCCTCGGCAACACGGTCCTCGGGGCTGCCGCAGCCAACCGCCGCCCCCCGCAGGAAGGCGCCGTTCATATCGCAGACCACTGTGGCGTGGGCCCGGGAAAGCCGATGAAAGGGGCAGTTGGGTAGCAGGTAGCCGCCGTCGCCGTCGGTTTGCGGCTGGTAGCCCGCCTCCGCCAGGAACTCCTCCAACCCACCGGCCGATTCTGCGAGCTCCTGCCCCTTCCGGAACGCAATTGCGCGCAGGGACTCCCCCACCGGCCCACCGTCGGCCTGCGAGGTCTCGATGGCAGCGGCCATCAGTTCCCCGGCAAGGTCATAGTTCCGGTCCGGCACGGAGGCTCCCACTTCGCCGCCCATCGGCCGGTACATCTTGGCCGGACGCCCCGAGCCCGGCCCCACCCTGCCCGCGGGCTTGTGGAACTCCACGGCCAGCAGCCCGTCCTGGACCAGCCTGTCGAGGTGGAAGGAAACGGTGCTCCGTGCCATGCCCGCAGCCTCGGCCACCTCGTCGCGTCCCACGGGCCGGAGCGATGCCGCAACCAGCTCGAACAGCTGCAGCCTCTTCGCATCCGTGAGTGAGGCGACGGCTGCGATCCTGTCGGCCCAGGGAAGTCGGTACATGGTGCCTCCCAAATCCAAAGTCAAGATCTCTTGATTATAGATCATCAGCTTTCTAAAATTACGTTACCTACTTTTAGAAGGAGTACGCCATGAAATCAGCATCGGCAGTGCGCGCCCAGCATGTATACACAACCGTGCCGGCAGCCCGGCAGGCCTTCCTGCTTCTGCGCACTGTCTTTACCGTCGCACCCATCCTTTTCGGCCTGGACAAGTTCACGAACATCCTTACGCAATGGACCGTGTACCTGGCGCCCCAAGCCACTGCGGTGGTGCCGCTGCCACCCCAGACCTTCATGTATGTGGTTGGGGTCGTGGAGATCATCGCCGGCGTCGTAGTGGCGGTGCGTCCGAAACTTGGCTCGTTGCTGGTGGCCGCCTGGCTGGTCGGGATCATCATCAACCTGCTGCTGCTGGGAAGCTTCTACGACGTGGCCCTGCGCGACTTCGGGCTCCTGGTGGGCGCCCTGGCCCTCAACCGGCTGTCAACGGGGACCAGCGCCGCCGCTGCGTAGCCCTTTCCTGTCCGCGGAAGCGGGCGCTCCGTGCAAAGTATCCGCCGGCAGCTGTGCCCTCCAGCCGCCGGCGGCCTTGCGCCAACTGGTCGACGCGCCAACTGGCCCAGCGGCCAACCGGCCGGCTCAAGCAGTGGGAGGGAGCAGCGGCAGGTAGCGGCGGACGTCGTTGCGCGCTGACGCCAGTGCTGCCGGATTGGGGCAGGACACCGTTATATAGGCCGACGAATCCGCCGTGCCAAAAACCCTCGCCAGCACCACAGTGGACCTGCCGCCCGGAGCCGGCTGCTCCAGCGCCAGCACTTCCACGTTCCTGCCGGGCGCATCCGGGGCACCGCCCCACTGCAGTGTTTCCGTCTTCAGGTACGAAGGCTGGATGGTGCCGTCCAGGTACTGGAAAAGAGCAACGGTGGATTCCCTGTCCCCGCCTTGCGCCAAGGGGGCCTGTCCTGTACTGACCCGTGCCGCCACAACACAGCCATCCGTCTTTGCGTATTGGCTGGCACCGGCCACGTTTTCCTTTTCGAGCTTCCAGCCCGGCGCGCCTTTCAGCTCATCAGAGATGCCCACCGGAACTCCGGGCGCAAGGGTCCCACCGGCGGAGAAGGGCAGGTCGCGCGCCGCCACTGCGGCGGCATCGTGTCCCGGGGTGATGGTGGGAGTGGCCAGCACCGGAGTGTTCGGAGTTGCAGCCAGCACGGAAGGATCCGGAACGCCTACGCTGCATCCGCCCAGAAGCACAACGCCCAGGCATGCAAAGGCAAGCGGCACTCCCGTGCGCCGCGTCCTGCCGGGCCGCCCAGCCGTCGTCGGCATTTCCATTTCCACCCCTGCCTGTTTCCTTCCGGCTGTTGTTCTTCAATTTGACCGCCGGCCCGGGTCACCGCTCTCACGGTTTTCCTGTGTGACCGTTCAGCCGCGCAGGCACGAGTCTAGACTCCAGTGCCCCGGGAACCCGCAAGCACCCGGCGTTCGTTGTCACGGTGAGGCCGCCACAAGCGCTGGCTAGACTGGGCGGGCAGCCGTTTCCCTGACGAAAAACAGGAAGCCGCGCATGATGAAAAGGAAGAATGCTTGACCGAGAGCAGCAGCTCCCACTACCAGGTCCTGCGCGTGGCTGTCACCGCCACCGAGAAGGAGATCAAGGTGGCCTACCGTCGCGCTGCGAGGATTGCCCATCCAGACCACGGTGGTGACGCCGCAACCTTCCGGCGCGTGACTGCTGCCTACGAGACCCTGATCGATCCGCAGCGGCGGAAAGCCTACGACCGGTCCTATGGCGCCGGATCAGTCCGCGGCGTTGCGCCCGACGACGGCGCCCACTTTGATGCCCCGGCCGCCGGAAGCAGGGCGTCGGCCACTGTCCGGAGGCCGGACAACGGCAGGAACACCGCAGGCGACCCGCCGATCTACGTGCCGCCGTACGAGGGAAGCGGTGTTCCGCTCATCCCCCTGGCCCAAGCGAGCCAGCAGGTTCACGGGATGCCGCGGAAACGCGGCATCTTCGGCGCTGAGGCCCGCATCCAGCGCGAGATGCGCACCGTCCAACTGCTGACCCGGCAGGTGCTGCCGGCAATTCCCGCCGCCAGGCTCATCAACGGCCTGCAATCCCCGGCGGACAACAGCCACATCGATCATGCGGTCCTGTCCGGCTACCGGCTGGCCCTGGTCAATTCCATGCTCCTGCCCAAGGGCGCCTACGCCTGGGACGGCAGGACCCTCAACCATGGCGGCCGCTCCGTGGCGCCTCCGCAGTTGGCCCGGGTGGTGTGGGCCATGCAGGAGATCTTCCCGGAGCTCAACGTCACCGGATGGACCGTGGTGCATGGCCCGGACGGAAACCTCCACGAACCCGTAATCGACCACCACAGGCGGCCGTCCGGAGCCTTGGAGACTGTCCACATCGTCAACGCGGCGGGCATGGTGCGAGGCCTAAAGGAGTTCCTGGCCTCCGGGCCCGCCCCCAACACTGTGAACGTCCCGGTCCTGGCCAGGCTGCTGCGCGGCATGCACTGACGGCGGTAGCTAGGATGGAAAGGTGTTCCGCATCCTTTTCCATGAACCAGAGATTCCCGGCAATACCGGCAACGCCATCCGCCTCGCCGCCATCACCGGCGCCGAACTGCACCTTGTGGAACCCCTTGGCTTCGACTTTTCCGACGCCAAGCTGCGCCGGGCCGGGCTGGACTACCACGACCTCGCCGTCGTGACCGTCCACAAAACCATCGAGGACGCCTGGCAGCACCTCCAGCCCGAGCGCGTTTACGCCTTCACCTCTGACGGCACCACCAGCTATACAGACATTGCCTACGCTCCGGGGGACGTCCTGTTGTTTGGCCGCGAATCTGTCGGACTGCCGCCCGAACTGAAGAAGGATGCGCATGTGACTGCCACGGTGCGACTGCCCATGTTGCCGGCCCTGCGTTCCCTTAACCTTGCCAACGCCGCCTCCATCGCGGTCTACGAGGCCTGGCGCCAGCAGGGATTCGCGGGGGCCACGCTTTAGGATCCCCTGCTCCGCCCCACGGAAAATCTTCATCCGTTGTCCCATCCGCGCCCTGCCCTGCGCCGAATAGCTCCTGTAAGCATTCGAGCGGACCAGGACCGAGGAGCGGCAGGTGACACTACTGGAGGCACCATCCAGGCCGGACAGCCGCAACCGGCACGGCACTGCTGAGGATTCCCCGCCCGGAGACTTATGCTTGGACGTAATGGAAACTCCCAACGCGCCCAATTCCGAAGGCTCGGCCGCGGTGACTGACCCACCTGCTGACCTCAGTCAACGCCTCTCGGTCCTGCTGGCGGGCATCGCCCGAGGGGACCAGGCGTCGTTTGCTGAGTTTTACCAGCTCACGTCCCGGCGGGTCTTCGGCATGGCGCGCCGTGTCCTGATCGATCCCGAACTCAGCGAGGACACCACGCAGGAAGTCTTCCTGCAGGTCTGGCAGAACGCCGCGAAGTTCGATCCGCAGGCAGGCAGCCCGCTCTCCTGGCTGATGACCATCTCGCACCGGCGGGCCGTGGACAAGGTGCGCTCGTCGCAGTCCTCCACTGACAGGGAAGCCAAGTACGGTGCCAGCACCCAGGACATCGACCATGACACCGTTTCCGATGAAGTGGGCAGCCGCCTGGAAGCGGAGGCGGTGGTCCGCTGCCTCGGCACGCTGACTGAAACACAGCAGGAATCCGTCCGCCTGGCCTACTACGGCGGCCTTACTTACCGTGAGGTGGCAGAGCGGCTGAATGCGGCAGTACCCACTATCAAGTCCCGCATCCGCGACGGACTGATCCGATTGAAGACCTGTTTGGGGGTGAGTTGAGATGAGCGGAATGGATGAAGGCCGCAACAGCCGGTCAAGGTCCTTCGGGGACACGGTGGCGATGGATCTTGCCGCAGGCCGCGCCGTGGACCTCGCCGAACTCTACGCTCTTGACGCGGTCACGGAGCAGGAACGCGATGCCATCGACCAGTACATCTCGACCGCCCCGGAGCCGGAGCGGCTGGCCTTCCTTGCGCGCGTCCGGCAGTCCCGGGAGGCGCTGGCCCGCACTTTCCGGGTAGAGGAGGAACCGCCGTCGGACCTGTTTGAGCGGATCGTCGCCCAACTTCCTGCCCAATTCCCCAGCCAGGGTGGACCGGGCGCCGGCGACGCACCGGCACCGGCCGGAAGCACGCCTCCGGCCCATCCGATGGGGACTCCAGGCGGGTCCGACCCACAGGATGAGCTGGCGCAGGCCCGCAAGCGCCGCGAGGAGCGCCGAGGCACATCCGGCACCCGACGCTGGCTGGTGGGCGTGGCCGCAGCAGCGGCCATCGCCCTGGGCGGTGTGGGCGTGGGTGCCTACATGGCTGACCAGAACGATCCCGTCAACCAGGTGGCCAGGGCCGGCGACCTGCGCGAGGCGTCGGTGAACGTGGCCGGCGGCGGCAAGGCGACCCTGCTGATTTCAGCTTCCGAGGACGCGGCCGTGGTGAAGATGAGCGGCGTGCCCGCTCCCCCTGCCGGCAAGGTCTACCAGATGTGGCTGATCCCCAAGGACGGTTCGGCGCCGGTGTCGCAGGGGCTGATGGATGAGCAGGCCCTCTCCAAACCTGCCGTGGTCCAGGGCATCCACTCGGCTGCGTCGCTGGGCATCACCGTTGAGCCGGCCGGTGGATCCAAGGCCCCCACGCTGCCCACGGTGGCGGCGGCTCCGCTGGGAGCCTAAGGTCGCCAGTCCCGGCGACAGGAAAACGCCCCCGGTTCCTTGATCAAGGAACCGGGGGCGTTTTCACCGTCCTAGAAACCCGCGATGGTGCCAGGTCCGTTAACGGCCACCACGTGGAAGGCCTCCGCGCTGCGCCCTTCCGGCAACCCTGCCCTGCCGGCATTGAGTTGCATCCCCCGGCGGACGGTGGTTTCCATCGCCGCGACGTCAGGGTGCTGGCTGACATGGACATGGATCGCGGCCAGCTTGGCTTCCACCTGGTCCGTGACGTCCACAAAGTGGTTTTCCCGTTCCTCGGGTCCCGCGTACAGCCACAGCCACGGCAGCTTGTAAGCCTCGAGCCCGGCGTCGGCCAATTCAGGGTAGGCGAAGGGGTTTTCGAGTGCCGGATACACGGCCCGTGTCACCGACTCCCCCACGGCCAGATGATCCGGGTGGCTCTTTTGGATGCGCTTCCAGTTCCGTTCCGGATGCATGGCAAGGACGACGTCGGGACGGACCTGGCGGATCAGCCGCACCACTTCCTTCATCACCTCGTGCGACGGCTCAAGGTAGCCGTCCCGCTGGTGAAGGTAGTGAATGTCGGTGACACCGACCAGCTTCGCGGCCCGGCGCTGTTCGGCGTCGCGCATGGCGATGATGTCCGCACGGTGGGCGGGGTCGAAGCCGCCCGCATCGCCGTCGGTCATGATGCAGTAGCTGACCTGCACGCCGGCCGCCGTCCAGGCGGCGACGGTTCCGGCCGCGCCAAAGTCGATGTCGTCAGGATGGGCCGCAAAACAGAGCACCCGCCCAACCCGGTGCGTATCCGGGTTGAACGGGCTCCCTGCCTGCCCAGTGGAGGCAGTCAACGATTCAGCCCTTGCGCTTCTTTATCTCGGCGGCCGCCTGCGGCAGGACATCGAAGACGTCGCCGATGATGCCGAAGTCCGCAATTTCGAAGACCGGGGATTCGGCATCCTTGTTCACCGCGACAATGACCTTGGACGTCTGCATGCCGGCCTTCTGCTGGATGGCGCCGGAGATGCCCGCGGAAATGTACAGCTGCGGGGAAACGGTCTTGCCGGTCTGCCCCACCTGGGCGTCGTGGCTGATCCAGCCCGCGTCCGTGGCGGCCCGGGAGGCGCCGACGGCCGCGCCAAGGGCATCGGCGAGTTCTTCGACAGGACCGAAGTCGCCGTCCATGCCACGTCCGCCGGCCACCACGATGCGGGCATCGGTGAGGTCAGGCCGGCCGCTGGCCACCTTCTGCTGCCGCTCCGTGATGCGGGCCGCTGCGGCTACCGCGGGAACCTCCACCGTGGCGGTCCCGGGAGTTGTTGGGGCGGCTGCAGGCTCCGGGGTGACATTGTTGGCCTTCAGGGTCAACACCGACACCGCGGTGCTGGCCTTGCAGGCGGTGTTGTAGGAACCAGCCAGCACCGATTTGTGCGCAGTGCCGTCCGGGTCCACGGCGACGACGTCAGTGATGACGCCGGCGTTCAGGCGAATGCCCACACGTGCAGCGATTTCCTTGCCCTCGGGCGAGTTGTCCAGCAGGACGATGGCGGCACCGGCGGTTTCGGCGGCGGCGGCAACGTAGGCGGCCTTTGGTGCCACCAGGAAGTCGTCCAGGTCCTGGACGGACGGGCGCAGGATGCCGGCCACGCCGTATTCGGCGAAGGTGGCAGCGACGCCGTCGGCCAGTTCGCCGTTGAGCGCCACTGTGCTCTCGCCCAGGGAACGCGCCAGGGTCAGCAGTTCCAGGCTGCTCTTCTTGAGCGACGCGCCGGGGTTGTCGATGAATACAAGTACTTTTGCCATGTCGGTGTCCCTCTTAGAGCAGCTTCTGGGCGGCCAGGAAGTCAACCAGCTTGATGCCGGCGTCGCCCTCGTCGGTGATGATGGTGCCCGCGGTCCTGGGCGGCCGCTGCTCCGCATTGGTCACGCTGGTCCAGGAACCGGCGAAGCCCACCTGCGCCGGCTCCACGCCGATGTCGGCCAGGGACAGCGTGGTGATGCTCTTGCGCTTGGCGGCGATGATGCCCTTGAAGTTGGGGTACCGGGGTTCGTTGATCTGGTCGGTGACGGACACAACGGCGGGCAGCGGTGCCTCCACCGTTTCAGACGACGTGTCGGCATCGCGGCGGGCCGTCAAGCGGCCGCCGTCCACCTGGAGCGTGGACGCGAACGTGACCTGCGGCAGCCCAAGCCGCTCGGCCAGCTGGGCCGGAACAAGGGAGGTCTCGCCATCTGTGGAGGCCATGCCGGTGATGACCAGGTCCACGTCGCCCAGGTGCCGCACTGCTGCGGCGAGCGCAAGTGAAGTGGCCGCGGCATCGGATCCGGCCAGGGCATCGTCCGTGAGGTGCACGCCTTCAGTGGCGCCCATTTGCAGTGACTTCTTGACCGCGTTGACGGCACCGGCAGGTCCCATGCTGAGGGCGATGACCAGGTTGCCCGCTTTGCTGCCGCCACGCGCCTCCGCCAGTTGCAGCGCTGCTTCAAGGGCGTACTCGTCAAGCTCGGACAGAATGCTTTCGTCGCGGTCCACGGTGTTGCCGTCCCCGTTGAGGTGGCGGTCGAACTGGGCGTCCGGTACATGTTTGACCAGGACTACGATCTTCAATGTCTCTTCCACTGTGTTTACAGCAGCCTTCCATGCTTGTGGACAGCCAGCCGGGTGGGCATGGCCGCGGAATGCCCGGCAGGCGGGTAGCTCCTAGCTAACCATATCGGCGCGTCCCCGCGCCCTCTTCCGTTAACGCCTGTTTCAGCGCCGTTTCCCAAGCAGGGAATGACGACGGCGGCGCCCCCTTTGGTGGGGGACGCCGCCGTCGTCATGGCTTGCGTTAGTCCTGCTGTGCCTAGCTGGCTGCAGCGCCCAGCGTGACGTCGAACGTCTGCTCACTGCCGCCGCGCTGCACGGTGATCTTCACCTTGGATCCTGCCGGCTGTTCCCGGACCGCCGCGGTCAGCTGGTTCGGCTCGCCGATGGTGAGGTCGTTGAACTTAGTGATGACGTCGCCCGCCTTGATGCCCGCTTTTCCTGCTGCCGAGTTGGCCTCAACGGTGGCGACGTCAGCTCCCACCGAGAATTCGGAGGCCGCGCCAGACGTGGTCTTGGCCTTGACGCTCACGCCGAGCTGGCCGTGGGAGGCCTTACCGTTGTCGATGATCTCCTGGGCCACACGCTTGGCGTTGTTGATCGGGATGCTGAACCCGACGCCGATATTGCCGCTTTGGGAGGTGGAGGTGCCTGAACCGGCGGACGCGATGGCCACGTTCACGCCGATGATCTCGCCCTTGCTGTTCACCAAGGCGCCGCCGGAGTTGCCGGGGTTGATGGCCGCGTCTGTCTGGATCACGTTGATGGCGATGGAACCTTCACTGGAGTTCTGCTGGCTCTGCCCGCCGCCAGGAGGGGCGAACTGGAATCCCTGGTCGCCGCCCTGGCTGTTGTCGCCCCCCTTGGGCGCTGCCGATGATGCCACGCTGATGGTCCGGTTGAGGGTGGATACGATGCCGTCCGTGACGGTCCCGGTCAGGCCAAGCGGGGAACCGATGGCGATGGCAGTGTCCCCTACATTGAGCTTGGAGGAATCACCAAGGGTGGCGGGGGTGAGCCCGGAGGTGTCGTCAACCTTGATGACGGCGAGGTCGGACAGGGGATCGGTTCCCACCAGCTTTGCCGGCAGGACCTTGCCGTCGCTGGTACGGATCTCAAGGGTGGCGTTGGCGGTCTGGCCGTCCAGGGTCACCACGTGGGTGTTGGTCAGGATGTGCCCCTGGTCATCGATGACAATGCCGGAACCGGTGCCGCCGGAGCTGCCGCTGGTGGCGCTGATGGTGACAACGCTGGGCGAGGCCTTCACCGCAGCTGCCGTAATGGCGTTGACGTCGTCCTTGTTGTTGACGATGACCGTGCCGGGCTGGCTGTTGCTGCCGACGGTGGAGGTGCTGGACGCGTTGTGGCCGGAGAGCTCGCCCGCACCGACCGTAGCCACTCCGCCGCCCACCAGGCCTGCTGCGAGGATGCTGGCCACAAGGGTGCCGATACCGAATGTCGCCTTCCGGCGCGGGGCGTCCTTGGGATTCGGAGCCAGGCCGACACTCCCGTTGGGTGCGCCGTGGCCGGTGCCGTGCGTGGGCTGGCCATTCTGGTACTGCTGCTGGCCGTAGTATCCGGACTGGCCGTCCTGGTGCTGACCGTAATTGGCGGACTGGCCATAGAACGGCTGCCGCTGCGGGTAGACCGGGCGTGGTGCGCCCGGCAGTTCCTGGGTGTGGTGGTCACGCGCCTGCGGGGGGTCCAGCCGCTCGGTGTTGTTCTGTGGGCCGGCTTGGTTCTGGGGGCCCGTGTGGTCCTGGGCGCCCGGGTTGCCTTGAGGGGTGCCGGGTCCGCCCGCGTTCCCATACTGAGTTTCCGTCTGGCGGTCTCCAGGCTGTTCCGCGCCCTGCCGGTCCCACGGGTTCCGGCTTTGCCCGCGGTTGTCCTCAGGGACCGGTCCTGGGGTTTGATTCTCAGTCATGAGACTTCCTTTCATCCTCGTCTGCCATTAACTATGACCCGTTCCGCTGGAACAAGCTCGGATGTTTGCTGAGAGCTTCCTGAACGCTTCAGGCAAGGGTCTCCGGCAGCAAGGCGTTTCGCTGGAGGCATATTCGGTCGCATGGACTGCCTGTGGGGTGCACCATAGAATCAAGATGAAATGCCACAGCGACCTGCGGCTTCACACCAAGCGTGGGGGCGCTGTGGATTCGACGACTGATTCGTCCCGAATCGGTGTCAGGCATGCTGAAGGGTTGCACATGCGGTCAAAGTTCAGACGTATCCTCGCCGTGATCGGCCTTGCCGGGCTGCTGGCGGTACCCGCCGGCGCCGCTTGGGCCGAAGACCCGGTCCCCATCCCCTCCGGGACCAACATCGTTGACGACGCCAACGTGCTGGGCAGCCGGAAGGGCGAAGTCCAGGATGCGATCCAGAAGCTGCTGAAGGACCACAAGTACAACCTGTACGTGGTCACCGTGAAGACGTTCACCAACCCCACCGATCCCAAACAATGGGCTCAAGCCGTTGCGACCAAAAAGGGCATGGGCAAGTCAGACGTCATCCTGACCATGTCCGATGACGGTCACTACTACTTCGCACCCAACTCAGCCAGTTCGATCGCGTCGAAGACCAGTAGCATTTCCCAAAACGCCATTGTGCCCAACCTCGGAGCCGGCAAGCGTGACTTCGCCCAAGCTGCCATTGACACCGCCGCCGCGGTTGGCGACGCCGCCGGCGGCGGCAGCGGCAACGTCTCGTCCGGGAACGGAGCCGGCGCCGGCGTCCTGGTGGGTGCGGGCGTAGTGGTCGCAGGAGGCGGGGCGTACCTGTACTACCGGAACCGCCGGAAGAAAGCCGCCGGCCAAGCGGCCTCCAGCGGAAGCTACGGCCCGCAGGGCGCAGAGCTGGACCCGCTGGCGTCACTCAGCGTTGAGGAACTCCGCCGCAAGAGTGGTTCCCTGCTGATCGAAGCCGACGACGCCATCAAATCCAGCGAGCAGGAACTCGGTTTCGCCCAGGCGCAGTACGGGGATTCCGCCGTCGGGAACTTCACCAAGGCCCTGGCGGAAGCGAAGGCCCACATGGCGGAGTCCTTCAAGCTGCAGCAGCAGCTCGATGACCACATCCCGGATACCGAGGAACAGCAGCGGACTTGGCTGGGTGAGATCATCCGCCGCTCGGAGGCAGCCCTGGAATCGCTCCAAGAGCAAAAAGCGGACTTTGACTCGCTGCGTGAGCTGGAGAAGAACGCTCCGCAGGCCCTTGCGGCCGTCAACGCGGGAGCCAGCGAGGCTGACGCCAAGATCTCCAGCGCTGAACAGTCCCTGGCGGCCATGCGGTCCAAGTATGCCGACAGCGCGCTGGTGCAGGTCTCGGACAATATCGTGCAGGCCAAGGAACGCCTGGCCTTCGTGCAGAACGCATCCGAGACGGCGCGGCAGAAGCTGGGTGAGGGCGAGGGCAGCCTGGCCGCGGTAGCCGTCCGTGCGGCCGAGGAAAGCCTGCACCAGACCAACGTCCTCCTGGACGCGATCTCCAAGGTAGCCGGCAATCTCGACGAGGCCCGCAACGGCCTCGAAGCAGCGGTTGTGGACACTTCCCAGGACCTGGCCCAGGCAAAGGCCATGATCCAGTCCGGAGCACACACCGAACTGGCAGGTCCGGTGGCCGCGGTGGAAGCGGCGCTGGCCCAGGTGAAGACCGAGATCCAGGGTGGGAAGATCGATCCCATCGCCACCCTTCAGCGGGTGGAGACGGCCCACCAGTCCCTGGACCAGGCCCTGACCGGCATCCGCGACCAGCAGGAGCAGGCGAGGCGGGCACAGGCGTCACTGCAGCAGACCATCATGTCCGCACAGGCCCAGATCAGCGCCACCTCCGACTACATCACCGCCCGGCGCGGCGGTGTGGGAACCGAGGCACGGACCCGGCTGGCAGAGTCCCAGCGGAACCTCGACTACGCGCTGTCCATCGCGAGGACCGATCCCGTCACCGCGCTTACTTACGCGCAGCAGGCGCATGCCCTCGCGGCGCAGGCGGCGCAGCTGGCCCAGGCCGACGTTGAGCACTTCGACGGCTACGCAAACTCGGGCTTTGGGCGCGGCGGCATGTTTGGCGGCGGAGGCGGCGGCGGACTGGGCGGCGCCATCCTGGGCGGGATCCTAATCAATTCCATCCTTCATGGGGGCCATGGCGGTTGGGGCGGCGGCGGTGGCTGGGGCGGCGACGGCGGAGGCGGCTTTGGCGGAGACTCGGGCGGCTTCGGCGGCGGGGACTTTGGCGGCGGCGATTTCGGCGGCGGCGACTCCGGCAGTTTCTAAAGACTTCCGCCGGACACGCTGGAAGATCCCGGCGGGGCGGAGAGACGAAGTACACCACTGTGCACCGGTTCCAGTGGTCAACAAAGAGCAGGATGAAAGGCAAACACCATGGTTAAGCAGTCCATTTTCGGCCGGATCGCGCAGCTGGCAAAGGCAAACATCAACTCTTTGCTGGACAACGCCGAGGACCCCCAGAAGATGCTGGACCAGATGGTCCGCGACTACACCAATAACATCGCCGAAGCCGAGTCCGCAGTGGCGCAGACCATCGGCAACCTCCGCATGCTGGAAGACGACTACAACGAAGACGTCAAGAATGCCCGCGATTGGGGCAGCAAGGCGTTGGCCGCCTCCCGCAAGGCTGACGAGTTCCGTGCTGCCGGCGACGTTGCCGACGCAGAGAAGTTCGACAACCTGGCAAAGGTCGCCCTGCAGCGCCAAATGGCTGCCGAGAACGAAGCCAAGGGCGCAGAGCCTGCCATCGCCTCCCAGCGGGAAGTGGTGGACAAGCTGAAGACCGGCCTGGACCAGATGAAGAACAAGCTCAACCAGCTGACCAGCAAGCGCAACGAGCTGGTGGCCAGGTCCAAGACAGCAGCCGCTCAGTCCCAGGTCCACGACGCGATCAAGAGCATCGACATCATGGACCCGACCAGCGAGGTGGGCCGCTTCGAGGAGAAGATCCGCCGCGAAGAGGCCAAGGTCCGCGGACAGCAGGAGCTCGCGGCATCCAGCTTGGACGCACAGTTCAACCAGCTGGAGGACTTGGGTGAGCAGACCGAGATCGAAGCCCGCCTGGCGGCGCTCAAGGCCGGCGGCAACTCCAAGCCTGCCCTGGGTGCGGCAAGCCCGGCTTCGTCTGAATCAACGGTCGAGGAGGCAGACTTCGACAAGCTGTAAGGCCCGCCGTCACGTCGGCGGATGATACACGGCCATGGCCGGGACCGCGGTCCCGGCCATAGTTGTATCCGCTGTGTAGCGTGGGGCCATGGCTTCTTCTGAAGGAACGTCCCTGGTCTGGCTTCGCGACGATTTGCGGCTGGACGATAACCCGGCCCTGTCCGAAGCGGTGCACCGGGGCATGCCGCTCACGGTGGTGTACGTCCTGGATGAGGAGTCCCGCGGCGTCCGGCCCCTCGGCGGCGCCGCCCGCTGGTGGCTGCACCACTCCCTCGCCGCACTCTCCGCGGATCTCGAAAACCGCGGATCACGCCTGGTCCTTCGTCGAGGCCCTGCCGGAGAGGCCATCAGGACGCTGGCCTCCCAGACGAAGGCAAGCCACCTGTTCTGGAACCGCAGGTACGGGCAGCCGGAACGGAGCATCGACGCCGACCTCAAGGAGTGGGCCGGCGGCAACGGGATGCAGGCATCCAGCTTCCAGGCGAACCTGCTCTTCGAGCCCTGGACCGTCAAGACCGGGGCGGGCGGCCCCTACAAGGTCTATTCCCCATTCTGGCGCGCCTGCCTCGCGTCACAGGACATCCGGGATCCCTTCGAGGCGCCGGAGACGCTGCCCCACCCCGCTCCTGCCGGACGCGGGCTGCCGGCCAGTGACAGCCTGGCCAGTTGGAATCTCCTGCCCTCCTCCCCCGACTGGAGCGGCGGACTGGCTGCCACGTGGCGGCCAGGCGAAATGGGCGCCCAGCAGCGCCTGGAAGACTTCCTGGACAGGCCCATCGAGGAGTACGGAACCGGCCGCAACCTGCCCGGCACCGAGGGCACCAGCCGGCTGTCGCCGCACCTCCGGTTCGGGGAGGTCAGTCCGTTCCGCGTGTGGCGCGAGATCCGGCGCCGGCATCCGCGCACGGTCCCTTCCGACGTCGGTATCTACCGGGCCGAACTGGGCTGGCGCGAATTCAACTGGCACCTGCTGTACCACAACCCGGATTTGGCCACCCGCAATTTCCGGCCGGCCTTCGACAACTTCCGCTGGGCCCCCACCAACCGCGAAGAGCTTGCCGCCTGGCAGCAGGGAAACACGGGCTACCCGCTGGTGGATGCCGGGATGCGGCAACTGTGGCAGACAGGCTGGATGCACAACCGGGTGCGGATGGCCGCTGCATCCTTCCTGGTCAAAAACCTCCTCACCGACTGGCGGATCGGGGAGGAATGGTTCTGGGACACGCTGGTGGATGCGGACGCTGCCAACAACCCGGCCAACTGGCAGTGGGTGGCAGGGTCCGGGGCGGACGCCTCGCCCTACTACCGGATCTTCAATCCCGTCACGCAGAGCAAGAAATTCGACGCCGACGGCACCTACCTGCGGACCTTCATTCCGGAGCTCCGGGACGTCCAGGGCAAGAAGATCCACGAGCCTTGGACGGCCGACGTTGACCGCTACCCCGCACCGCTTGTGGACCTGGCAGAGTCGCGGGAACGCGCGCTTGAGGCCTACCAGCAGATCAAGAACGCCTGACCACTGCTGGCGGCGCCAGGCTTAGCGGCTGACCTTGCCCATCAGGGAGGCGATGGGCCGCAGGAAGATGGGACGGGCCAGGAACCAGGCAGCCACCATCACGGCGACGGAGGCGAGAAACACCCAGAAACCGAACCAGCCGTCGTCGTCGCGGACCCCGTACATGTGGTTCAGGTTCCGCAGGGCACCGGTGGTAAGCACCAGGAAGACGTGGACCACAATGAAGGCCACGAAGTAGATCATCACCGGGAAGTGGACGGCGCGGGCCCACTCGATCGGGAACGCCTTGTTGAGGCCGGCGGCCTTCTTGGGCCAGGCCCCGGACATCCGGAGGCCGGTGATAAACGCCAGTGGCGCGGCGATGAAGACGGTCACGAAGTATGCCAGCAGCTGCAGCGCGTTGTAGTTGATCCAGCCGTCCTCCGTGGGCCAGTCAAGCGAGGCGTACTGCAGCGCCGCCGAGAGCGCGTTCGGGAAGACGTCCCAGCTGGTGGGGACGATGCGCGTCCACTGCCCGGTGGCAAACAGCAGGACGGCGAAGATGAGCCCGTTCAGGATCCAGAGGGCATCCAGTGTCAGGTGGAACCAGAGCTCAAGGCTGATCTTGGCGGGCGCGTTCCTGGTGCGGATCAATCCCTTGTTGTTCCTGGTCCAGTGGCCGCTGGGCCGCGTGGTGGTCCGCACCTGCCAGCCGGTTCGGATGATCAGGAGCAGGAAGAAAGCGTTGAGGAAGTGCTGCCAGGCCAGCCACGCGGGAAATCCCACCGGGGCATTGGCCGGCAGCTTCGACTGGCCCGGGAAGTCGCTGACGAAGGAAGCCACGGCCGGAAGCCCCATGAGCAGCTTGGCGACCAACACCACCACGACCACGGCCACGAGGACGGCGGGAACCATCCAGTAAAGCCGGGACCGCTTGCCCGTCGCGGTGCCGGGCTTCTTCGTGGGTGTGGCCATCGAACAACATACCTCTCAGGAATGACTGGGGCTGCCCACAGATCGCGGGGCCCTTCGAAAGAGAATACTAGGAACTGGGCCCATCCAAGGAAACGGAAAACCCCGACCGGCGTAACTGCCGGTCGGGGCCTTCATAAGTTGCGGGGACAGGATTTGAACCTGTGACCTCTGGGTTATGAGCCCAGCGAGCTACCGAACTGCTCCACCCCGCGTCGCTTGATCAACACTACCCTACTTTTGCCGGCGGACTGACCACCCAGCGCGGCCACTCGGGATCCAACTCCTGACCGGGCACCCTGGTCCCGTCCGCCGCTATGGCAAAGTTCGACGGCGGTGCTGCCGCGGCTGCGGGGGACAGCAAAAAGGCCCGGACACTGTTTCCAATGTCCGGGCCTTTCCTCAGTTGCGGGGACAGGATTTGAACCTGTGACCTCTGGGTTATGAGCCCAGCGAGCTACCGAACTGCTCCACCCCGCGTCGCAAGAACTACTCTACCGGGAGGTGAACCGCAGGCCAAATCAGAGCGGCGTGACGTCCGTTACGCCAGCCCGGCATCTGCTCCCGTGGGCGCAGATACCGGGCTGGCGACGTCATACTACCGACCCGCTGACGCGGACGGTGAAGGCGTGGCCGAAGGCGCGGCGGAGGCTGCGGGGGCCGGGCTGGCCTGCGGGGCAGTCGCCGGGATCTTGGCCTCCGCGTCCATGGCCTTCTTCAGCGCCGCGGCAATCTTCTTCTGCGCGTCGCCGTAGGCAGCGAAGTCGCCGGCTGCAAGCGCGCTCTGGCCGGCCTGGATGGCCGAGTTCGCCTCATCCAGCGCCGCCTTCAACTGGGCCTTGGCATCCGCCTCGGCGGGGGTGGCAGGCGCTGCCGGACCTGCCGGAGTCTGTCCGTTGTTGGCGGAGTCACCCGCTGCCGCACCCGAATCCCCACCGAAGAGCTGCTTGAGCGCAGCGTCCAGGGTAGGCGCGAAGCCCACCTTGTCGCCGAACGCCACCAGGACGCGCTGCAACGTTGGGTAGGATGTCTCACCCGTCGACTTGAGGTAAACCGGCTGGACATAGAGGATGCCGCCGCCCACGGGCAGGGTGAGCAGGTTGCCGTTCAGGACGTCCGATGCTCCCTGCCGCAGCAGGTTGAGCGCCTGCGACACGGTGGGATCGGAGTTGAACTTGTTCTGCGCCTGGCCGGGACCGGGAACCTGGGTCTCCGGCGGGATCTGCAGCAGCCGCAGCTTGCCGTAGCCGTCCGCCTTCACGCCGGCCTGGTTGCCTGCATCGGAGTCGGCGGCGAGGAAGCCGTACAGCACGTTGCGGGCATTTCCGTTGACGATCTGCGGGATGAATGAGGACGTCAGCTGGAAGGCCGGCTTCTCCTGGTCAGGCATCTGCAGCGACATGTAGAACGGCGGCTGCTTCACATCCGTACTCACGGTCGGGTCAGCCGGGGTGCTCCAGGCATCGTTGTTCTTGTAGAAGCTGGTGGGATCCGTCACGTGGTATTGCCCCAGCAGTTCACGCTGGACCTTGAACAGGTCCTCCGGGTACCGGACGTGGCTCATCAGGGCGCCGGACATCTCGGAGTACGGCTTCAGCGTCGACGGGAAGACCTTCTGCCAGGCCTTCAGGACAGGATCGGTGTCGTCCCAGGCATACAGGGTGACCGAACCGTCATAGGCATCCACCGTTGCCTTCACCGAATTGCGGATGTAGTTCACGGTGCTGTTGGGCAGGGCCACGGCGCGGCCGGAAGTAGTCTGCGAATCAGCGGTGGCATCGGACAATGACTTCTGCTGTGAGTATGGGAAGTACTGGCTGGTGGTGTAGCCGTCCACGATCCACTTGACCCGGCCGTCCACGACTGCCGGATACGCACCGCCGTCAACGGTCAGGTAGGGGGCCACCTTCTGGACCCGCTCGCGCGGGTTGCGGTCGTAGAGGATCTGCGACTCCGGGTTCACGCCGTCGGACAGCAGCAGGTCTGAGGACTGGAATTTGATGGCGTAGAGGATTTTGTTGAAGAACGAGCCAACGTTGGGGCCACCGTTGCCCTTGAAGGTGTACTGGGTCTCCCCCTCCCCTTCCTTGCCGGAAGGCCGGTCCTGCTCGCGGGGCGTAGCGCCGTCGGGGGCGCCCACGATCGAGTACTCAGGGGAGGACTCGCCGAAGTAGATGCGGGGTTCGTAAGTGTTGTCATTGCCCAGCACGCCTGTCGACGGGATACCGGACTGAAGGAATTCGGGTTTGCCGTCAGCCGTGAACTTGTTGCCCTTGGCAGCCACAACCCCATAGCCGTGCGTGTACACCACGTGCTGGTTCAGCCAGCCCTGCTGGTTGGTGGCCACGTTCGTGGGGTTCAGTTCACGCACCGCGATGACGGTGTCCTGGATCTTGCCGTCCACCTCGTAACGGTCCACATTGAGGGCCTTGGGGAACTGGTAGTACGGGCGGTACTGTTCCAGCTGCGCAAAGGCGTCTGAAATGAGGTTCGGGTCCAGGAGGCGGATGTTGGCCGTGGTCTGCGCATCGGGGGCCAGGGCGCCGGTGTTGGCGGTGTTGGTGGCCTCGTACCGGGTTTCCTCGATACCGTCCAGGCCGTAGGCCTTGCGCGTGTTCTCGATGTTGCGCTTGATGTATTCGCTTTCCAGCGTCTGCTCCGATGGGCGGACCTGGAACTGCTGGATGACCCAGGGATAAACACCGCCGGCCAGGATGGACGTGATGATCAGCATTGCCGTGCCGATCACCGGCAGGCGCCAACGGCCGATTACGGCCGCCACGATGAACAGGATGGCCACCAGCACGGCGGCCACGGCGAGAATGGCCTTGGTGGGGATGACGGCGTTGACATCCGTGTAGAGGGCACCGGCCCAGCGGCCGCCGTTGTTCTGCACGGAAGAGTAACGGTCCAGCCAGAAGTTGACGCCCAGGAGCACCAGGAACGCGGCGCCGGTCACTGCGATGTGGATCTGCGCGGCGCGGCTGGTGAACACGCCGCGCTCCATTAGGCGGATGCTGCCGTAGAGGTAGTGGGTGAGGATGCCGGCGATGCCCGCAATCACCACCACGCTGATCAGGAATCCGGTTACAAACCCGAGGAACGGCAAGGTCATCAGGTAGAAGCTGATGTCCATGTTGAACTGCGGATCGGCCTGGCCAAAGCCCACCTGGTTGAAGAACAGCAGGACTTTCTGCCACTGGCTGGCGGCTGCGCTGCCGGCAAACAAGCCAAAGAGGACGGGCAGGCCAATCATGACAATCCTGCGGACAGGCTCCAGCTGTGCCTGGTACCGGTTGAGGTTGTCCCGGACCTCCGAGTCAGGCGCGTAGACCGGCCTGGCGTTGTAGGCAATGCGGATCGAGAAGAAGACGGCCGCGAACATGATGGCGAAGCCGGCCACGAAGGTTGCGATCTTGGCGAGGTTCTCGGTGACGAAGACCTCGACGAAGCCCAGCTGCCGGTACCAGAGGACATCGGTCCAGACGTTGGCGAAGAAAATGAAGCCCACTACCACCAGGGCGACAACGATCAACGTGGGCGTCAGGGCGCCGCGTCGTGAAGGGGGTCTGCCTGTGGACATGGTGCTGGCGGGACGGGACAAACTGGGTACCTCATAGCTGGTCGTCGAGATTCGAAGCGTGCGAGCGACGTACGGTACCGGTCAAACGGCTGGTTTCGTCCGTCATCTGTGCCACGAGTGGCGGTGGAGCTTAGTTCCTGTCGAGTCTAGTTGGGCTCAGTCTAGTGCTGGCGCAGGTGCTATTTGCCGGTGCAGGCAGGAAGTGCGGAGGTATCCTGCCCGCTTCCGGCCAGCTCCACTGCGTGCCGGGCCTCGGCCAGGTTCTGCACCCTGACTACTTGGAGTCCGTCGGGAACGTGGCCGGCAACCTCGTCACAGTTGCCGGCGGGCGCTAGGAAAAGGGTGGCACCGGCGGAGCGCGCACCCCGCATCTTCTGGCCGATGCCACCGATCGGGCCCACCGTTCCTTCCGGGGAGATGGTGCCGGTGCCGGCAATGTGCTTGCCGCCCGTGAGGTCACCGGGCGTGACCGTATCGATGATGCCCAGCGAGAACATAAGCCCTGCGCTGGGGCCGCCCACCTTGTCCAGGGAGATCTGCACCTGGAAAGGGAAAGTGAAGAGATATTTCAGCATGACACCCAGGATGAAGCGGCCCTGGCCATTGTCCTTGGGAGTGATTTGGACAGTGACCGGCTGGCCTGCACGCTCAACTGTCACCGTTGCCGGGACCCCCTTGCCCTCGGCCAGTTCATCCTGGACAACGGAGAGCGAGGTGATGTCCTTGCCGTTGATGGCCTTGAGGATGTCCCCTTGCTGGATCTTGCCTGCCGACGCCGAATCCTTGGACAGACCCGCGGCCTGCAGCTGCTGTCCGAACGGGATCTTCAGTTCGTTCAGTGCGGAGGCCACGGCATTCTCCTGCGACGTGGCCATGGCCACCGCGCTCTGTTCCTGCGCCTCTTCCTTCGTGGTGCCGGTCGGATAGATCAGTTCCACCGGATAGACGGACTTGGAGCCGTCCAGCCAGGCGGAGAAGGCACTGAGGATGCTGACGGAGCCGGTGGGGCCGCCGTCAACGTAGACGGTGGTCAGGTCCAGGCTCCCGGCAGCGGGATACGTTTCATGGCCGCTCACATTAATCACGGGGTGGCCCTGGCTCTCCCCCAGCGTGTTGTAGGTGGGGCCGGGCGACTCGATGACGTAAGGCACCGGCAGTGTACCCACCGCAATTCCCAACCCCAGCGCAGCCAGCCCGGCGATCATCATGGTGGACAGCCGCCTGCCGGGACGTCCGCCGTCGGCCGCTTCAACCCCGCGGTCCGCCTCCACGGCGTCGCCGCTTCCGGCGCTTTCCGGCGTGCTGCCAGGGCCAAAGGGGCCGGCAGCGGAGAAGGGGGAAACGTCGGGAACGTGGTCCTCGGAGGGATGTCCGCCACGGGTTGTAGTCACCCCACCAACACTACGCGGTGACGGCTCGCCGGGGGCGCTTTGCCTACAGCGAACGACGGCGGCGGGCGGCAGACAGCCGACCCGCGCCGGGGTACCGTGAAGGTTGATCAACAGTCACACCAGCGATCGGCGGGACCATGACCTCCAACCCACTCAATCCGTCCAACGGCGACGACAATCCGAAGGATCCGTTGACCGAAATGCTGCAGAACCTGATGGGCGGCAAGGGGATGGAGAACTTCGACCCCGCCGAACTGGCCAAGGCGGCCGGGCTGCCGGACGACCCCAACCTGCTGGCACAGATGTTCTCACAGGTGCAGGCGATGATGAGCGCCCCGTCGGAGGGCCCCGTCAACTGGACCCTGGCCCACGACAATGCCCGCCGTGTGGCCGCAAGCAGCTCTGATCCGTCGGTCACGGCGCAGCAGTCGCGGGATGTGGACGAAGCCCTACGCCTCGCTGAGCTGTGGCTGGACCCCGTCACCGATTTGCCCTCCACCGGCCTGATCGGCAAGGCGTGGTCGCGCGCCGAATGGGTGGAAGCCACACTGGGGACCTGGAAGCGGCTCACGGAGCCCGTGGCCAACAGCATCGCCAACGCCCTCTCCTCCGCCATGACGGAGCAGATGCCCGAGGAAATGAAGGCCATGATGGGCGGCGCCTCGTCCATGCTGCAGAACATGGGCGGCGCGATCTTCGGCATGCAGCTGGGGCAGGCCATCGGCGCGTTGTCCCAGGACGTGGTGAGCTCCACCGACATCGGTGTGCCGCTCGCCGACCTTGAAATGGCGCTCCTGCCAACAAATGTCGCCGCATTCGGTGCAGGCCTGTCCCTGCCCGAGAACGACATCCGGCTGTTCCTTGCCGTGCGCGAAGCCGCGCACGCGCGCCTCTTCGTGCAGGTCCCGTGGCTGCGCGGACACCTGCTGGGCGCCATAGAGGCCTACGCCCGTGGCATCCACATCGACACCTCACGCATTGAGGAGCTTGCCCGCGACCTGGACCCCAGCAATCCCGAGGGCATCCAGGAGGCCCTGTCCCAGGGCGTCTTCATGCCGCAGCGGACCCCCGCCCAAGAGCAGGCGCTGGAGAAGCTCGAGACCGCGCTGGCCCTGGTGGAGGGCTGGGTGGATGAACTGACCGCTGCTGCCACGGAGAAGGTCCTGCCGTCCGCCGCCGCGCTGCGCGAAACAGTGCGGCGCCGGCGCGCAACCGGCGGGCCCGCCGAACACGCCTTCGCTTCCCTGGTGGGACTTGAGTTGCGCCCGCGCAGGCTCCGCGACGCCGCCACCCTGTGGGCCACCCTGAAGGAGGAGCGGGGCATCGAGGGCCGTGACGCCATCTGGCACCACCCCGACCTGCTGCCCACTGCCGAGGACTTGGATGACCCCAAGGGCTTCAGCTCCCGCCGTAAGCTGGCCGAGGCCAGCGACAGCGAGGTGGACGATGCGCTGCAGAAGCTGCTCAGCGGCGGCTTCGAGGACACCAACGATACTGACAACAGCGCCGGGGGCGGCGACTCCGGAGGCGAGGACTCCCCAGGCCAGGACGACGACGGCGGTACAGACCAGCCAAGGGGCTGACACTTTGCTGGCGGGCCAGGATTCCCTGGCCCGCCAGCGTGTTTAAGGACCGGGAGCCGTGTTGAAGGTCCGGGAGCCGTGTTCAAGGACCGGGAGCAGGGGCGGAGTGCCCGGAAAAGTCCTAGTCGGCGTCGTCGGACCACTCGCCGGGCAGCTGCCCAGTGCCTGTCTGGCTCTCCGCCGCGTCCCCTTTGTCCAGACCCCGGGGCGCCAGGCCGCGGGACGTTGCAAACGAGACGCCCTCAAGGAACGCCTTGGCCCGCTGGGTTTCCGGATAGGCCTCCAGCAGCTTCCAGAAAGCCGCGTTGTGCGAGGCCACCAGGAGGTGGGCAAGCTCGTGGAGCAGGACATAGTCGATGACCCACTGCGGCATGGGCTGTAGCTTGTCCGACAGTCGGATGGTTCCGTCGGCCGGGGTGGCGGACCCCCACCGGGAGTTCTGGTTGCCCACCCATCGGACGGCAGCAGGACGTGACCGGCCTCCAAGATACTGGGCGGACAGCTCTGCCGCATGGGCTGCAAGGGCCTCATCAGTGGCAGGACGCCGCCGGCCGGATGCAGCGTGCCGCTCCCCTTGTTTGTGCAGTTTGGCCAGCATGCGGTGGACCCACTCGCGCTCCTGGGCTGCCGTGAACCGGGCCGGGATGGCAACCACCGCCGTCCCGTCCTCCCAAAACGCAGCAACCGTGCGGGTGCGCCGGGCAGACCGCCGCACCTCCACGGGGGAACCGTCCGCTGTGGTCAGGGCCGCGGCCGGCCGGGGTGCTGCCTGCCGGGCAGGTGCCTGCCGCGAGCTGCTGTTGGGGCTGCGCCTCACAGGACCGAGCTTTCGGCCAGGACCCGGAGGACGTCTTCCCCGTACCTTTCCAGCTTGGAGGGACCCACGCCGGCGAGTCCCGACAGTTCCTCCATCGACGCGGGCCTGGCTTCGGCGATGGCAGTAAGGGTGGCATCGGTGAAGACCACGAACGCCGGAACGTCCGCTGATTGCGCCACTTCCCGGCGCCAGCTGCGCAGGGCGTCGAAGGTCTGTTCCTCATAAGTGGGCGGACACGCATTGCAGCGGCCCACCTTCCGTTCAGCTCCCGTGGCAAGCATGCTGCCGCAGACCCGGCAGACGGCGGGGGCGGCAGCCTTGCGGCGCGGTACGGTTCCCTTTGCGCGGGTGCTTGAACTTGCCACCGAGTCAGGCCGCAGGCCGTCAAGGAACCGGGACGGCTTGCGGTTGGCCCGGCCCCCTGGTGTCCTTGCCGTGCTCCACGAGAGGGACAGGTGTTCCCGTGCACGGGTGATGCCGACGTACAGCAGCCGCCGCTCTTCATCCACCGATTCAGGCGAATCGGCGAAGGAGATGGGCATCAGCCCTTCGCTGAGGCCCACCAGGAAGACGGCATCCCATTCCAGGCCCTTGGCAGCATGGAGGGAAGCGAGCGTAACGCCCTGCACGGTGGGCGCGTGCTGGGCGAGGGAGCGTTCCTGGAGTTCGTTGACGAAGTCCCCCAGGCCGAACTGGGCTCCGCGGTTCTGCACGAGTTCATCGGCCAGCGCCACGAGTGCCGCCAACGACTCCCAGCGTTCGCGCAGGGCCCCGCCGCTGTGCGGCGCGGAATCGGTGTAGCCCAGGGAGGAAACGATGTCGCGCACCAGCTGCCCGAGAGGTTCCGGGGCATCCGTTGGGGACACAGCCCTGGTGGCCGCGCGCAGCTGGAGGATGGCGTCCCGGACTTCCTTGCGGGCAAAGAAGCGCTCACCGCCGCGGAGCTGGTAGCCGATGCCCGCCGCTGCCAATGCCTGCTCGTACGCCTCAGACTGCCCGTTGGTGCGGAAAAGGACGGCCACCTGGCTGGCCGGAGTGCCGGCGTCGAGCAGTGCCTTGATCTTCTGCGCCACGGTGGCGGCTTCCGCTTCATCATCCGTGCACTCCGTGAACTGCGGTGCAGGCCCGGCTGGACGCTGGGCCACAAGCTGCAGGGGCGCGGCCCAGGCGGCGTCAGCGGTGGGCCCTCCGCTGGGGCGGCCGGCCAGCAGGTCATTGGCCAGCTTCACCACCTGAGGCGTTGAACGGTAGTCCCTGATGAGTTTGACCACGTTGGCCTGCGGGTAGCGGGCCTTGAAGTCCAGGAGGTGCCGGGGCGATGCGCCGGTAAAGGAGTAGATGGTCTGGCTGGCGTCACCCACCACGCAGAGTTCGTCCCGCCCGCCGAGCCAGAACTCCAGGAGCCGCTGCTGCAGCGGTGACACGTCCTGGTATTCGTCAACCACGAAGTGCCGGTACTGTTCGCGAACGGTGGCGGCTACCCTTTCGTCCTCCTGCAGGATGCCCACCGTGATCAGCAGGACGTCCTCGAAGTCAATCACGTTGCGGTCGGTTTTCACATCCTCGTAGGACTGGAAGACACGCGCCACCGCTGTGAGGTCGAACCCGCCGGGTGCGCCCCTCCCCTGGGCGTTTTCCAGGTAGTTGGCAGGGGTCAGCATGGATACCTTGGCCCACTCGATTTCCGAGGCAAGGTCGCGGATGGACGCCCGGTCGGTGCTGAGCCTGAGCCGGCGGGCCGCCTCCGCAAGAAGCTGGGCCTTGTGGTCCAGCAGGTTGGGCAGTGTGCCGCCCACAGCCTGCGGCCAAAAGAACTGCAGCTGGCGCAGGGCGGCAGCATGGAACGTCCTTGCCTGCACATTTCCCGCGCCGAGGTCCCGCAGGCGGCTGCGCATCTCAGCGGCCGCGCGGGCGGTGAAGGTGACTGCGAGAACGCGCTGCGGTGTGTAAACCCCGGAGTGCACGCCGTAGGCGATGCGGTGGGTGATGGCGCGGGTCTTCCCGGTTCCCGCCCCGGCCAGCACGCACAACGGACCGTTCAGGGTGCTGGCCACCTCACGCTGTTCGTCGTCCAGCCCTCCAAGGATCCGGTCCTCAAGGGAACCGGATCCATCAAAATTCTCTGTAGTCACTTCTGCTGCTTTGTTTCTCGACTACCGCGTGCTGGTGTCTGGTGAATGGAATAACTTAGGCGTCGGCCAGGTCCTGGATCCGGCCGCCGTACCAGTGCTCGATCAGGGAACGGGCGATGGAAAGCCTGGTGGAAATGGTGATCTCCCCACTGAGCACCGCATCCTGGAGTTCCCCGCGGCTGAACCAGCGGGCCCTGGTGACCTCCACGCCGTCGGGCGTTGCTTCGGCGTCCTCGGTAACGGCGGTAAATCCAAGCATAAGGGAGGCCGGGAACGGCCACGACTGGGAGCCCAGGTACTGGCAGGCGGTGACGCGCACCCCCACCTCTTCCTGGATCTCGCGGACTACGGCTTCCTCGAGCGACTCTCCTGGCTCGACGAAGCCGGCCAGGGTGGAGTAGTTCCGGGCTTCCGGAGGGCCGCCGCCGCCCAGGAGCAGCCGGCCGTCCGGTCCTACCACCGTGACAATGATGGCGGGATCAGTCCGGGGAAAATGTTCTGAATTGTCTGCCGGGCACCGGCGCACCCAGCCGCCGGCTTCCACCTCTGTGGGTGTCCCGCAACGGGGGCAGTGGGTGTGGGCTGCGTGCCAGTTGGCGATGGCGCTGGACTCGACGAAAAGGGCAGTGGAGGTGGCGGTCAATCCTGCCGCGACCTCCCGGAACCCGGCCCAGGCTGCGTCGGCAGGAATCCCGGCGGTGCCAGGTTCCGGGGGTTCAGGCAGCACGAACAGCAACAGCTCGGTCCCGGCTGGGAGATCGGCGGGGGGCAGGGCCGACCCCAGGTATACGACGAGCTCCGGCGCGAATCCTGCCGCATTGAGTTCCGCAAGGAGGTCCCTGGCCCCAGTCAGGACCAGGCTGCTCCCCCGCACCAGCCCCTGGCGCCGGGACACGACTGCGGCCACAGCCTCCGGACCGGCCAGCAGCTCATCCACCATGCCGGGCCTGCCGCGCACGGCAGATCCGCGGTCCACCAGGGCCGGCCTCACCGGAAGCAGGGTGTCCACAAGGTGGTTTGCCGGCAGTGGTGCGGGCACGGCCTGATGGACGGGTGTTACGGACTCCGCGTGGCTCATGGTTCCACCGTACTGACTGCCACCGACATTTCACATTTCCCGGGCGTCCGTCCGGGTTGGTTTCCGGGATTTGCAGCTATCTCAAGACTCGCCGCGGCCGGACCGCCTTCTGGGACGGCGCGCAACTTACCGTGGAACGGTGAGAAGAAAACCGATTGAACTGGCGGCGATTGCAACCGCGGCAGTCCCCGGACTGACCCCGACGGCCGTTAGCTCTGCGCCGGATGACCCAGCGGACTTCGACTCAGCCCTGCTCCTTGACTCCGAGGGAAAGCGCTGGCGGGTACGGTCGCCGCGGCACGCCGAAGCCAGCGCCCGGCTCGAAACGGAGTTCCTCGTGCTGCGTGCTTTCGCGCCGGGGGTCCGGGCGGAACTGCCGTTCCTCATGCCGACCGTGGCGGGCAGCGTCCGGTTGGGGGCCCTAACCACTTTCGTATACTCGCACCTGTCCGGCAGCACGCGCAGCGTCGAGGAATTAACGTCCGGCCCCGCCGCGCTGGGCCGCGAAATCGGTTCCGCCCTGGCTGCAATCCATGACCTGCCGCGGTCACTGGTCAGCAACGCCGATCTTCCCAGCTACACCCCCAACGAGTTCCGCCAACGGAGGCTGAACGAACTGGACCAGGCTGCAACCACCGGGAAGATACCCGCCACCCTGCTGCGCCGGTGGGAACACGCCATGGAGGATGTTTCGCTGTGGCGGTTCAACCCCTGTGTGGTGCACGGCGACCTGCACGAGGACAACCTGCTGGTGGAGTCCGGACGTGTTACCGCAGTCACCGGCTGGACGGATCTGCGCATCGGCGACCCTGCCGACGACTTTGCCTGGTTGGTGGCATCCAACGAGCAGGACTTCATCGACACGGTGCTGGCCGCCTACACGTCCAGCCGGCGCGACGTCCCGGACCAGCACCTGCTGCGCCGGGCCGCCCTGTCCGCGGAGTTCGCCCTGGCGCAGTACCTGGTCAAAGGCCTGGCCGCGGGTGATCCTGAAATGGTCAGCGAAGCGGAGGGAATGCTGGAAAGCCTCGCCAGCGACATCGCCGAGTACGGCGGGCAGCCCATCAGCGTCGAGCCGCTGCCGGCCAAGAACGGGCCGGATACGTCCGGAGCAGCAGCACCTGCCGCTGCCGGAGCTTCCGCAACAGCCCATGTAACGGGGAGTGGCGGTTCAGCCGTCACTCCCGCCGTTACTGTCATCCCCGTCCCCGCGCAAACCGGCCCTGGCCAACCTGGCCCTGCCAGCCCTGAGGGCACCCACGCCGATCCCGCCAGCCCTGCGGGCGCCCAACCTGCGACCGTTCAGCCTGGTCCGGCCACACCTTCCGGACAGGCACGGCCTGCCGTAGGCGCCCAGCCGGCAGCCCAGGCAGAGCTGGCAGGACGCCCCCGTCCTGCCGTGCATGTAGCCCCCATTCCGGTGGAACCACCCGCGGCCGAAGGCGAGGCCCAGGCGGGGCCGGGTAAGGAAGAAAAGGGTCCGGACGACACCTCAACTGCCGCTATTTCCGTCATCAACGTCAAACAGGGCTGAGCTTCGCAGGGAGCGGCCCGTGTCGGCTGGAGAGTAGGCCGCGACGCGTTCGTGCCGGTGCCCCCAGGCGCGGCGGTCCTGGCCCGCCGGTCCTAGGGGCGGCTGAGCGCCGCAGCAACGATTCCTTCCAGCTCAGCCGCCGTTCCCAGGTCGTGCGGCCGGACGACGGCGTTATCGCCAACGTAAAAGAATGCTGCCCGCACATCCTCCAGCGGCACATCCTTCAGTCGCGCCCACGCGAGCCGGTACACCGCGAGTTGGATTGAACGGGTCTTCAGCTGTTCCCCGGACGGGCGGCGTCCGGTTTTCCAGTCCACCAGGTCCCAGCGGCCATCGGCGTCCTGGAAGACGGCATCCACCCGTCCGCGGACCACAACCTCGCCCACCCTGGTTTCCACCGGGACCTCCACGAACGCGGGCGACCTGTCGGCCCACGGGGAGGCCTTGAAGGTGGCCACCATTTCGTCGAGGTTGTAAGCGGCATCGATGTGGTCGTCTGAACCCGGCGCTTCACCGAGGTCCAGCATCCCTGCCGTTCCAAAGTACTCCTCAACCCAGGCGTGGAAAGCGGTGCCCTTGCGCGCCGACATACCAGGTTCACGCGGCACGGGCCGGCGCAGCCGTCCCAATACGGCGCTGGGGTCGTCGCCGAGGTCAACCAGGGTTGAAGCGGAAATGTGGGTGGGCAGATGAATATCCTGGCCACCGGACCTCTTTGCCCTGCGCTCCAGCAGCAAGGCTGCTTCACGGGCCCAGCCTGCCGCCACACCCGCAAGCTCGGGCCGGGCCCCGGACAGTGGGCTGTTCTCCTTCCCGGGAGCGCTGTGGTTCCCTGCCACCTCTCCGGGAACCGGCCTGCCGGCGCCTGCCTCCAGGATCCCCCGCACGCGCTGGGCGGCTGCTTCCATGGCTGTACGCCGTCCGCGGGCCAAGCGAAGGCGTTCACCGCTCCGCGGATCCACCGGTCCTTCCAGTGGATCGTATGGCCAGCCTGCTTCTTCTGTTTCGAGGGTCAGCGGGCTCTGGTCAGGAAGGTCGGCTTCCGCCAGCGACAGCGGGTGGACCACCGCATTCGGAGACGGGACGCCGTCCGCCGGCTGGGTCAAGGCTTCAAGCTCGGCAAGGAAGGGTGACATCTCCGCCCGCCCGGCCCGTGAACCAACCCAGGCGGCGCTGGACACCCACAGCACGTGCTTGGCCCTGGTGTAGGCAACATAGGCCAGGCGCCGTTCCTCCGACTCGCCATGTGCCTGTACGCCGGCCTTGTAGTCCTTCTCGGCATCCAGCCAGCCTTTCTGGTCCGGCTGGTCAAGGTCCCACTGGGGGAGGTCCGCGCGGTCCCCGCGCAGGGGCCAGGGCAGCGCGGCGGCGCCGCTGCTCCAGCGGGAGTCCCTGTCGCTGGGGAAGGCGCCCGCATTCATTCCGGGCACAAACACCACATCCCATTCCAGGCCCTTGGACGCGTGCACGGTCAGCAGCTGCACCGCTTCCCGGTTGACGTCGCTGGCAGGAGCTTCCAACCCGTTTTCTTCCGCCGATGCAGCCTCCAGCCAGGACAGGAAGGCGAGGATGTCCACCCGCTGGGAGGTGCGGAGGAAGCCGGCAGCTGCATCCTGGAAGGCGTCGAGGTTGCGGCGGGCCTGGTGGATGCTGATCCCTGGGCGGGCCGCCACCTCGATATCCAGCAGCATGGCCCTCTCTACCTCACCCAGAAGTGTGGTCAGGTCGTCACCCAGATAGGCCCGCAGCTGCCGCAGCTCAATCGACAAGCGCGACAACCGGCTGCGCGCCCCCATGCTGAGGGTACGTCCAGTCGGCGACGTCCACCCGTCCCGGGGAAGGAAGTCCAAAGCTTCCACCAGGCTGGCGCCGTCAGTCAGGTCACCTTCGAGGATTGGCGCATCCGTCTCGTCGCTGTCGGTGTCAAGGCTGTGGTCGTCGAATCCCTGTGCAGCCGTTCCACGGCTCCGCGCCAGCTGGCTTGACCAGTCGCGCAATGCCATGAGGTCGGCGGGACCTATCCGCCACCGGGCACCGGCAAGCAGCCGCATCAGGGCATCGGAGCGGCCAGGATCGGCAAGCACCCGCAGGGTGGCAACAAGGTCGACGATCTCCGGGGTGTCCAGCAGACCGCCAAGACCCACGATTTCGTAAGGGATTGCCCGGGCTTCAAACTGCCGCCGGACGGTCTCCATCTGGGCGCGCCTGCGGCACAGCACTGCGATGGCCGGAGGTTCGGCAGTGCCGTCGGGTTTCAGCTCAAAGTCGGTGACCCGGTATTTCAGGACGTCGTCGGCCAAGGCGGCGGCCTCCTCCACGTCGCTGGCAAAGCGGCCAAGCACCACAGTCCCCTCCACGGCAAATGGACTCGGCTGCAATGGAGGGACCTCAGCGGCCGCGGCCTTGCCCCCGGCAGGTCCATTTTGTGCAGCTGCCCTGCCGAGGGACTGCGACATGACATTGGCGGCCGAGAGGATGGACCGGCCGTTCCGCCACGCTGTCGTCAGGTAGGAAGTTGGAGCGGGCGCCCAACCCGCTCCAGGTTCCGCCGCGCGGGTACGGACCGGAAACTCGCGGACGAAGTGGAACAACTGTCCGGCCGACGCGCCACGGAACCCATAAATTGATTGATTGGGGTCACCGACCGCTGTAACCGCATGGCCGCCGCCGAAGAGACGGGAAAAGAGGACCAGCTGCGCGTAGGACGTGTCCTGGAACTCGTCCAGCAGAACCACCTTGTACCGCTGCCGCTCCATTTGGGCCGCCAACGGGACATCCTGTGCCACCTTGGCGGCGAGCGCCACCAGGTCGCCGAAATCGAGTGCGCCCCGGGCACGCTTGGCCGCGGCGTAACGGCCTACCATGTCCGCGACGCTTGCGCGGGTCCGCAGCATACCCGCAAGGTCCGCGGCCGCTTTGGGCGGGTTCTTCATCTTGCCGGCCACGTAAGGCAGTGACTCAAACTCCGAAAGGCGCGCCATGAGCCACGCTTCGACGTCCTCGGGTTCCTGGAGGTGCTCGGCACACTCTCCCGCCAACTGGATGACGGCTTTGACCAAGGTGGATTTGGCGGCCCGGAAGTGGGCGTATTCGCCGTCGTACGCCTCCACCACTTCGCTTGCCAACTGCCAGGCCTGCGCTCCGCCCAGCAGTACCACGTCACGCTCCACGCCAAGCCGCAACCCATAGTCCGAGACGACGCCACTCGCGAACGAATGGTACGTGGACACCTTGGGCTCCAGGTCGTCGGTGCTCAGCAGGCCCTCCGGGAACATCCTGGTGTCCTTGGCGGCGAGGCGCTGCAGGGCCAGGAGCTTTGACCTGATGCGGCTGGCCAGCTCGCCTGCAGCCTTGCGGGTGAAGGTCACCCCCAGGACCTCCTCCGGGGTGACCCAGCCATTGGCCACCAGCCAAACCACCCGGTCCGCCATGGTGGCGGTCTTTCCCGATCCTGCTCCGGCGATCACCAGACGGGGTGCCAGGGGCGAGGAAATGATGGCCGACTGCTCAGGTGTAGGGGTGTTCTTTTCGCCGAGCAGCACGGAAAGTTCTTCCGGGCTGAAGCGTACGGGCAGTACATCCTGTGCCGCAGGCAGCGTGGAAAGTGCCTCTCTCATTCGGTCACCTGCCTTCCGCGCACACACAAGGGGCATACCTCGGGGAGCCGGCAACCATGGCCCCCATGGCTGCCCTTTGAGGGGTCGTGCCGGGCAATGAACTCGCTGCCGCCCATGACGGTGGCGGCGTCCTTGACCATGTCCAAGGCCCAGTTCTCCTCCGGGTTTAGTGGTTCCTGCTGCTGGATGGCGGGACTCTTGGCTGTGGTCCCCAGCTGTGCCAGCACCGCTCCCCCGGGCTGCCGGGCTCCGGCGGGTCCGGCGTCGAAGCCGCCGGCCAGTACTGCGGCCTGGTATGCACCAAGCTGCGGATGGCGGGACAGCTCGCCCTTGCCCGGCTGCCGCTTCCCGGTCTTGAGGTCCACCACCACCAGGCGGCCTTCGCCGTCGATCTCCAGCCTGTCCACTTGCCCACGGAGAACCGCTTCCCGCGGCGTCGCTTCATCCACCGCCACCTCGCCAAGGGCCACTTCGAAGTCCTGCTCCACGCCCAGAAGGCTGCGGCCTTCGCTCCTCATGGACAGCACATACTGCGCCAGCTTCCGCACCATGGCCTCGGCGCGCTGGAAGTCCAGCCTTCCCTCCCAGTTGTCCTTCATGCCCAGCACCGGCCAGCGGCGAACGAGTTCAGCCACGTATTCGGATCCGGATGCGTCTGGCATGTCCTGGGCGATTGCATGCACCAGGGTTCCCAGGCTCCGGGCGAAGTCGGTGGCCGGTTCGCCACCTGCTGCCTGGACAAACCAGTCCAAGGGCGACTTTTGCACCGTCTCCACCTTCGATGGGGATACAGAAACGGTCCCGCCGGGCGGAACCACTGCCTCGGAGGATGTCAGGGGGGCCAATCCCCACCAGCTGTCCGGGTGCGCGCCGGCAACGGCCGGTTGCGCGGCGGCAAGGTGTGCCAGGACCTTGGCTGCTTCCTGCGCCTGGGGCAAATCTCCATCCAGCTGGGCATGCTGCCGAAGTTCAGCGACCAGGGCGCGCAGAGTCATGGGCCGTTCCACTTGGGTGAACGGCCTTGCCTCCTGGCCGGGCACCAAGGGCGCAACGAAATCCAGGAAGGACGATGGCTGGTCGTCTTCCGAAGACACCGCGGTACACACCAGCAGTTCGCGTGCCCGCGAGACCGCGGTGGAGAAGCTTCGGAGTTCGTCGTAGCGGATGTCCCGCAGCCGGCTCAAGGGATCGCGCTGGAGGGCGTAGGCGGGACCGTGCTCCACAGCGTCCGCGTACAGGGTGCTTCCGAGAAGTTCACCCCTGAGCCTTGTATTGGGCCATACTCCCTCCTGCAGCCCGGCGATGATCACAACCGGCCATTCCCGGCCTGCCGCACTGGCAGGAGTCATCAGTTCCACAGCATCGTCGAGCTGGGCGCGGGCTGCGAGGGTGTCCATGGGAAGCTCCTGGTTCAGGAGGTATTCGAGGAATTGTTCGGGCCCGGCGCCGGGCATCTGGTCCACATAGCGCTCCGCCGTGTGGAAGAGCGCCATCATTGCGTCAAGGTCACGGTCGGCGCGGGCGCCATGGGGTCCGCCCTCCAGTGCCGCGGCTGTCCACACCCGCGAGAGCCCGGTGGAGTCCCACAGTGCCCACAGCACTGACTCCGCGTTGGCTCCGGGCAGGACTGCTGCCTCCCTCCCAGCATGGATCATGCGGGCAGTGCGGCGGGCGGCGCGGCCCTCGATACCCAACGCACCCAGCGCGCCCGGTTCGAGCAGTGCTTCGACCAACAGGGCGTCACTTGCCCGCCCACCCCCGCCCAGGAGTTCCTCCCGCCGCAGCGATTGCCGCAGCCTGCGCAGCTCAATGGAGGTGGCCCCGCCGATGCGGGAGGTAAGCAATGAAACCGCGGCCTCCGGCGTCAACAGCGCCGGATCCAGGGCGACGGCAAACGCATCAAGGAGGGGACGTACAGCTACCTCGTCCCGGACTGCGGACTCCGCCACCGGTACCCGTACGGCAATGCCCTGTCCGGCAAGGTACCGCTGCAGCTCGCTGACCTGGCCGCCGTTGCGCACGATGACGGCAATGTCCGCCAGGTCGCGGTCGTGGTTGATGTGCTGGTCCAGGATCCGCTGAGCAACATACCGC
Organism: Arthrobacter sp. E44; assembly: GCF_041877125.1. NCBI lineage: Bacteria > Bacillati > Actinomycetota > Actinomycetes > Micrococcales > Micrococcaceae > Arthrobacter > Arthrobacter sp. E44. Next base: position 164,753 of record NZ_JBHDJA010000001.1, on the reverse strand, counting down.
AGCTCGTGCACGGGAGTGGGGACCAGGTGGGCCTCCACGCTGCCCTCCGACGCCTCATCTGCGGTCTGTCCGGAATTTTCAGGCTCCCCTGCGTCTTCACCCTGCGCAGGCCACGTGGGTTGCTCAAGGCGGCGGGCCAGCTGCCCGCCCGCGCGCTGCGAGATGCGGCCTGCGACGTTCAACCAGGCCTGCGCCACGGCAGGCGCGAGGCCGTGGGCATTCCAAAGCGGGCGCTCGATGACGGCCCCCGTGGCCGAGAGCAGACGGGGCAGTTCAGCCACCAGATCGGGCCGGGCACCCCGGAAGCCCTGGACCACCGTGTCCGGGGATGACGTCACGTAGCAGTCCTTGCCGCCGGTGATGTCCGCCAGTAACTCGAAGATGGCCGGGTTGGCCTCCTGGATATCGTCCACCAGGACCACCTGCAGCCGGGCGCGCTCCGCCGCGAGGAAATCGGGTGAGTCCTGGAAGATCTGCCTGGCCGCCGTGATGATCCCAGCGGGGTCGAAGGCCTCCGGCATCCGCAGGTCCAGGACGTCCCGGTATTCGGCATAGAGGGCCGCTGCGGCCTTCCAGTCCGGCCGGTCGCAGTCATCCGCCAGCTGTGCAAGGTCTTCGGCTGTACGGCCTGATTCAATGATGCGGTCAAAGAGCTGGCGCACTTCCTGGCGGAAGCCGCGGGTCTCCATCGCGCCTTCCAGATCAGCAGGCCAGGGCAATTCCAGTCCTGGCAGCTGGTGGCCCCCTAGGAGTTCCTTGATGATGAGGTCCTGTTCCGGACCCGACAGCAGGCGCGGCGGCCTGGACAGCGGGATGACGCCTTCGGCCTTCGCCCGCCGGATCACGTCGAACGCATATGAAGCCCATGTCCTGGCCGGGGTGGTGCTCAGGCTCCTGTCCAGCCGGGCAGTGAAACGGTCGCGCAGGAAGTCCGCTGCCAGGCGGGTGGGTGCAAGGATCAGCATGCGTTCGGGGTCGACGCCGTCGCGAAAGACGCGCTGGGCGGCGGCCTCGACGAGGACGGTGGTCTTCCCGGTACCCGGGGCGCCAGGCACCAGTACGGGTCCCGAACCCTGCACGACGTCGACCGCTGCCTGCTGATCGGGTGTGAGCCGGGGCACTTCCACATGCAAGCGACGTGGCGGAAGCAGCCGAAGGGCCGGCGACCCCGGCAGGGCGCTGCTGGTTCCAGTGCCTCCTGCACCCGGTGCTGCCGGCTCCTGGCCAGTCCCAGGCTCTTGCCGGTGGGGGTCCCAGGGGCCGGTCAAAGGAATAGTTACGGTCACAAACTCATTCCATCATCAGCCACCGACAATCGATGGAGGCGGCGCTCCAGGTCCTCGGCAACTTCATCGATGGTGTCAAAATCACTTTCTGTCGGCGCCCAGCGCGCCGCGGCCAGATCCACCCGCCACCGCCCCTCCCCGCTGCGCAAGTACAAACTGTAATCCCCCAGAAGCGGGGTTCCTTCCTCAAGGTAAAGGAGCAGCGCCTCGGCTTCGTGGCCCTCGGGTGCATGGCCACTGGCTTTCAGGACACGCCACCATGGAACACCTCCGCCATGGTGGCTCATGACGGAACCGACCTGGCGCGGGCCTCCTGACCCCAGGAGCTCGGCGACGTCCCCGTACGACACTGCGGACCCTGCGGGCACCAGCCTCACGACGGCCAGGACCGCTTGGACGTACTCATTCCGCATTGATCCAATGTAGCCGCAGTGGCGCTCCCGGGAATTGTCGGCGGGTCCCCTTAGCGTTGAAGCATGAGCTCCTGGAACACACTCCCCCGCGCAGCCTTCGACCTTGAGACCACCGGCCGTAATTCACGGGCGGCACGAATCGTCACGGCGTCGATCACCGTGGTGGACCACGAAGGCCGGGTCATCAAGGAACACGAGTGGTTGGCCGATCCAGGCGTCGAGATCCCCACCGAGGCAAGCGACGTGCACGGCATCACCACAGAACAGGCCAGGCGGGAGGGCCGGCCCGCCCACGAGGTCACACGCGAAGTGGCGGCGGCGCTGCAGGAGCTCTTCGATTCCGGGACCCCGGTGATTGCATTCAACGCCAGCTACGATTTCACGGTCCTTGCCGCCGAGTCGGCCCGCTACGGAATCCCGCAGCTCACCCGCTTCCCGGTCCTGGACCCGTACATCATGAACAAGCAGGTTGACCGGTACCGCAAGGGCAAACGCACACTCACCGCGCTCTGCGAGGAGTACGGAGTGGTGCTGGACAACGCCCACACGTCGGCGGCTGATGCCTTGGCAACCCTCCGGGTCCTTGATGCGATGGCAGGGAAGTTCCCAAAGCTGATGATGCCCGCCAGCCAGCTCCACCAGCTCCAGGTGGATTGGGCCGTCAGCCAGGCCGCCGACTTCCAGGGGTATCTTCGGAAGACGAAGCCCGCGGCCGTCATTGAGGGAGACTGGCCCGTACTTCCGCCGCAGGATGCCACGGCAGGCGGCTTCTAGAACCATCGCCGTGCCTCCAAGTGGGAGGCATCTCACAGTCACGCCGGGAAACATAAAGCCTGCCCCTCGCTGAGCAGCGTTCGCCTGCAGGGACCACTAGCACTTCCCTTGACGCCTGAAAGCGTCGTGGAGCGCATTAAATTCGCCTCTAGACCGAAAGCTACTCTTTTTCTTCGGCGCCAGCCCGGTTCTGCCCTGGTGAGACAATAAAGTTTTGCAGTCACCCCTGTCCCGGAGAGTTGGATGAGCGCCGGGCAGGTGCCAGGCGCCCCAGCGCTGCCTTGCGGCCCGGTCGACTTACGACTCTCATGAAAGTGACAACCTGATGAAAATCAAAGCGATGAAGTGGCTCACTACCGCTCCCGTTGCACTTGCCCTCGCGGTTTCCCTCGCAGCCTGCGGCGGCGGGTCTTCCCAGCCCAGCGGCACCCCCACGGACGCCCTGAAGGGCAGCGACCAGCAGACGCTGGACAAGTACACCACTGCCGATGTCACCCCCCTCGACAAAATCGACAAGAGCAAGCTGGGCCTCGTTACTGAGGGCACCCTGCGCGTCGGAACCCTGTCAGACGCCCCGCCGAATATCTTCGTTGATTCGTCCGGCAAGTTCACTGGCTACGACAACGAGCTTCTGCGGGCTATGGCCGACAAGCTGGGGCTCAAGGTCGAGTTTGCTTCCACTAAATTCCAGGCGCTTCTCAGCCAGGTCAAGAACAAGCAGTTCGACGTCGGATCCTCCTCGATCTCCACCACGGACGCCCGCCGTGAAACAGTTGCGTTCACCAATGGTTACGACTTCGGTTACATGGCCCTGGTGACCAAGGAAGACGCCAAGGTCCAGACGTTCGCTGAACTGAAGAGCGGCCTGCGCATTGGCGTTGTCAGCGGCAGCGTCCAGGAAGATTACGTCAAGAACACCCTGAACCTTGAGCCTGTTTCCTTCCCTGACTACAACACCGTTTTCGCCAGCTTGAAGAGCGGGCAGGTGGATGCCTGGGTGGCACCGTCGCAGCAGGCAACCGGCCAGGTAAAGCCCGGTGACGGCACGAAGATTGCCGAGAAGAAGCTCAACACGCAGAACTTCACTGCCTACGCCGTTGCCAAGGACAACCCTGCCTTGCTGGAAGCGCTGAACTCTGCCCTTGATGCCGTAGTTGCCGACGGTACCTGGTCCAAGCTGACCGCCGAGTGGTACAAGGACCGTCCGACCGCTGCCGAGCAGACCCCCGAGGGTTGGAAGCCGGGCAGCAAGGCCGTCAAGGTCCCAGCAAAGTAGAAACCTGCCAACCACAAAAGATAGCGACGCCATATGGATTTCCTGACACGACTCGGAGAGACCTTCCTTGACTGGAAGCAGATCGCCGAGGTTCTGCCAAGCATGTTCGCGGTGGGCCTGCCCAATACGCTGGTCCTGGCGATCACCTCGGGACTGATCGGGGCCGTCGTCGGCCTGCTCCTGGCTCTCATGGGAATCTCAAGGAATCCTGTGGCGCGGTGGACTGCCCGGGTGTACACGGACGTGTTTCGTGGGCTCCCGGCGGTCCTCACCATCTTGGTCATCGGCCTTGGATTCGGACCGATCTTCCGCGAACTGACAGGCAGTAACAGCCCGTACCCCATGGGCGTCGCGGCGCTGTCACTCATGGCTGCCGCCTACACGGGTGAGATCTTCCGCTCCGGCATTCAGAGCGTGGACAAGGGGCAGCTTGAGGCATCGCGCGCCCTGGGATTCGGCTACGGTCCCTCGATGCGTCTTGTGGTGGTGCCACAAGGTATCCGCAGGGTACTTCCTGCCCTCATGAATCAGTTCATTGCCCTGATCAAGGATTCCTCCTTGGTCTTCACCTTGGGCTTGCTGGCCACGGAACGGGAACTGTTCCAGATCGGCCAGGACGCTGCCGCCCGCAGCGGTAACCTGTCCCCGTATGTGGCAGCTGCCATCTTCTACCTGGCCATGACCATTCCGCTCACCCACCTGGTCAACTACATCGATACCCGCTTGCGGACAGGCCGGCCGGAAAAGAAAGAACCGGACGAGGCAGCAGCCGTCGTTGGAAAGGGAGCCCAGGCATGAGCGAATTCGCATCGGGAACACTGAGCGCCAAGAACATCCACCTTTCCTTCGGCAGCAATCACGTCCTGCGGGGCATTGACCTGCACGTTCCGCAGGGCACCACGGCATCGGTCATCGGGCCATCAGGCTCGGGCAAGTCCACCTTGCTGCGGGTCATGAACCGACTGATCGAACCTGACCAGGGCGACATCCTGCTGGACGGACGGTCCGTGCTGAAGGACAATCCGGACGAGCTCCGGCGCCGGATCGGCATGGTGTTCCAGCAGTTCAACCTGTTCCCTCACAAGACCGTGGAGGAAAACGTCTCGCTGGCCCTGCGGAAACTGCGCAAGCTTTCCAAGGAGCAGGCCCGAGCCGAAGCGTTGGAGCAGCTGGACCTGGTGGGCTTGAAGCACAAGGCCGATTCCCGTCCGGCCAACCTTTCCGGGGGCCAGCAGCAGCGTGTGGCCATTGCACGCGCCCTGGCCATGAAGCCGGAGGTCATGTTCTTCGACGAGGCCACGTCCGCCCTCGACCCTGAGCTGGTCAAGGGCGTGCTGGCGCTGATGGCGGACCTCGCCACGGGCGGCATGACCATGGTGGTGGTGACCCATGAAATGGGTTTCTCCCGCAACGTCTCGGACTCGGTAACGTTCATGGACGCCGGAGTGGTGGTGGAATCCGGCCCTCCGGAACAGCTTTTCACCGAGCCGCGGACCGACCGGCTCAAGAGCTTCCTCTCGGACGTCCTGTAGCAGCTGAAGCACACAAGGAACCCCCGCCTGCGGCCTGCAGGCGGGGGTTCCTTTTGCCTTCCGCGAGATGGCATTTAACGGCAGTCCCATGCCCGGGAACTGCCGTTAAATGCCATCTCGCGAGCGGAGGACGACGGCGGGAGGCGCCTATCGCCGGGGGCTCATCCCTGTGCGGCGGCGGCTGCCTTCGCTGCCGCGGGAAGGGCGTCGTAGATACGGTTCATGGCGTCGTCGTCGTGGGCGGCCGAAAGGAACCAGGCCTCGAAGACCGACGGCGGCAGGTAGACCCCGGATTCCAGCATCGAGTGGAAGAACGGCGCGTAGCGGAACGCCTCCTGCGCCTGGGCGTCGGCGTAGTTGTGCACGCCGGTGGCCGAGGTTCCGAAGGCCACCGAGAAGAGGTTCCCGGCGAACTGGATGGAGTGGTCCACGCCCGCGGCATCCAGGGCGTTGGAGAGGGCGGATGACAGTTCCAGCGACCGGACGTCGATGAAGGAGTAGACGTCGCGGGTGGCATGGGTCAGCGTGGCAACGCCTGCCGCCATGGCCACCGGGTTTCCTGACAGCGTTCCGGCCTGGTACACCGGGCCTGTGGGGGCCAGGTAGTCCATGACGTCTGCACGGCCGCCGAGTGCCGCCGTCGGCATTCCTCCGCCGATGACCTTGCCGAAGGTGAGCAGGTCGGGCGTCCAAGGGTCCTCGGCGTCGGGCGCGCCGCCGGTGAGGCCCCAGTAGCCGGAGTAGCCGGTGCGGAAGCCGGTCAGGACCTCATCAACGATGAGGAGTGCGCCGTGCTCGCGGGTGATCCGGGAGAGCCCTGCATTGAATCCTTCGGCAGGGGTGACGACACCCATGTTCGCAGGGGCTGCCTCGGTGATGACGGCCGCAATGTTCTGGCCGTGGGCGGCGAAGGCTTCCTTGATAGCCGTGAGGTCGTTGTAGGGCAGCACCAGGGTCTCGGCGGCGGTGGCCTCGGTGACACCTGCGGAGCCGGGCAGGGCCAGGGTGGCCACGCCCGAACCGGCCGCGGCCAGGAGGCCGTCCAGGTGGCCGTGGTAGCAGCCCGCGAACTTGATGATGAGGTTGCGTCCGGTGAACCCGCGGGCCAGCCGGACGGCCGTCATGGTGGCCTCGGTGCCGGTGGACACCATGCGGAGGCGTTCGACGGCGGGAACACGCTCCTTGACGATCTCGGCGAGGTTGGCCTCGTCAGGGGTGGAAGCACCGAAGGACAGCCCGCGATCGACAGCGGCGTGCACGGCATCCAGGACGGCCGGGTGGGCGTGGCCCAGGAGCGCCGGGCCCCAGGAGCAGACGAGGTCCACGTATTCCTTGCCGTCGGCGTCCGTCAGGTACGGTCCCTTGGCGGAGACCATGAAGCGCGGCGTTCCGCCGACGGAACCGAAAGCCCGGACCGGGGAGTTGACGCCGCCCGGCATCAGCTGGCGGGCGCGGTCGAAGAGTGCCTCATTGCGAGGATTGCTGGAAGTCATGGTTCCTATTCTCTCAGTTTGCCGAAGAGCAGAGTTGGCAGGGCAGCTCAGTCAACCGGAAGGCCCGGTCAGCCGGCGAGCAGCTCCGCCGCCCGCGGCGCCACCGCGGTACCCATCAGTTCGATGGAGCGCATCATGGCCGCGTGCGGAAGCGGCCCATTGCTGTACTTGAGGTCGAAGCGGTCCACGCCGAGGTTCCGTTTGAGCCGGACGATCTTTTGGGCCACCGTTTCCGGCGATCCAACGTAGAGGGCACCTTCCGTGGAGCAGAGGGCGTCGAACTCGCCCCGCCCCGCCGGCCCCCAACCGCGCTCGGCTCCCAGCTTGTTGCGCAGCTTCAGCCAGTGCGGGAACAGCTCTTCCCGGGCCTGTTCGTCGGTTTCGGCCACATGCCCCGGCGAGTGGGTGGCAATCTGCTGCATCGGGTGCCCGTACTTGACCATCGCCTCGCGGTAGAGATCCGCCAGGGGCTTGAAGGCCCGCGGCTGGCCGCCAATGATGGCGAAGATGATCGGGTAGCCGTACTGGGCACAGCGGAGCACGGATTCGGGCGTTCCGCCCACCCCGATCCACGTTGGGAGCAGGTGGTGCTCCAGCGGCGGGTAGACGCTCAGGCCGGCGAGTGCGGGCCGGGTGCGGCCTTCCCAGTGCACGGGCTTTTGCGCCCGCACTTTGTCGAACAGCTCGAGTTTCTCCTCGAACAGGACCTCGTAGTCCGCCAGGTCCAGCCCGAACAGCGGAAAGGACTCCACGAACGATCCGCGGCCCAGCATCACTTCGGCGCGGCCGTTGGAGATGGCGTCCACCATGGCGAACCGTTGGAAAACCCGGATGGGATCGTCGGAACTCAGGACCGTTACGGCGGAGCCCAGCCGGATGCGGGACGTCCGCGCCGCAGCGGCAGCCAGGAAGACCTCCGGCGCGGACACAGCGTAGTCCTTGCGGTGGTGCTCCCCCACGCCAAATGCATGAAGCCCGACGGCGTCGGCCAGTTCCGCCTGCTCCAGCAGCTGGCGCAGGACCTCAGCGTGCCTTTGAGGACTGCCGTCGGGATTTTCGCCAACGTCGCCAAAGGTGTTCAGGCCCAGGAGGATCCGCTCCTCCCCCACCGGTGCGGTGGGTCCCGGTGCGGTGCGCCCAGCAGCAGGCCCGTCCGTCATCGGGATTCCTTGAGCCAGCCGGCCAGTTCGGCTGCCCAGTAGGTGAGGACGGTGTGGGCGCCCGCGCGCCGGATGCCCAGCACGGATTCGGTGATGGCGGCCCGGCGGTCGATCCAGCCGTTGGCGGCGGCGGCTTCGATCATCGCGTACTCACCGGAGATCTGGTACGCGGACACGGGCACGGGGCTCATCGCGGCCACATCCGCCACGATGTCCAGGTAGCTCATGGCCGGCTTGACCATGATGATGTCCGCACCTTCAGCGAGGTCGAGTTCGACCTCGCGCAGGGCTTCGGTGCGGTTGCCGGCGTCCATCTGGTAGGTCCGCCGGTCGCCCTTGAGCTGGGAGTCCACGGCTTCGCGGAAGGGACCGTAAAACGCCGAGGCGTACTTTGCGGCGTAGGCGATGAGGGAGGTGTTGACGTGGCCGGCCTCGTCCAGGGCCGAGCGGATCGCGGCGATCTGGCCGTCCATCATGCCCGAAGGGCCAAGCATGTGCGCCCCGGCCTCCGCTTGTGCAACGGCCATCCGGGCGTAGATCTCCACGGTGCGGTCATTGTCGACGTACCCGTCGGCGTCGAGCACTCCGCAGTGGCCGTGGTCGGTGAATTCGTCCAGGCACACGTCGCTCATGATCACCAGGTCGTCGCCCACCTCGGCACGGACGTCCCGGATGGCCTTGTTCAGCACCCCGTCCGGGTCCAGCGCAGCCGAGCCTTCCGGGTCGCGGGTTTCCGGGATACCGAAGAGCATGATGCCGCCGAGGCCGAGCTCAACGGCTTCCGCCGCGGCGCGCTTCAGGGTGTCGGTGGTGTGCTGGACCACCCCGGGCATCGACGTGATGGGGTTGGGTTCGGTGAGGCCTTCCCGAATGAAGGCCGGAAGGATGAGTTCGGCCGGTGCAAGGCGGGTTTCGGCGGTCAGCCGGCGCATCGCGGGGGTAGTGCGCAGGCGGCGGGGGCGTTGGTTGGGGAAAGTCATGGATCCTGTCCTTCGCATTGGTTGTGAAGCCTTTTTGGAGGTAAACGTGCCGGTCCCGGTCAGGGCGGGTTGAGTGCTTTGGCCACGGCCGCCACCAGCCCGTCCGGCGTCGGCTCAGCCGCCACCGCCGCCACGTCCAGGCCCAGGGCGGCGGCCTGGTCCGCCGTCGAGCGTCCTATGGCCACCAGCCTGCAAGCCGCCAGCGGCCCCAGCGCAGCGATCCGCCGGACGGCGCTCGGGGAGGCCGCGATCACGGCGGCGATCTTTCCGGCCGCGATCTCTGCCGTGGCGGCTTCAGGCGTCAGGAGGGAGTACGACGGCGGTTGCGGGCCGGCGTCGCCGTCCTCCGGATGCACGCCGAGCCTTCGCTCCGCTGCCGCCGGGTAGTCAACGGTGCGGTAGGCGGTTACCGCCTCAACGGCACTGCCCGCCGCTGTCAGGCCTTCCGCCAGGGTGGGTGCGGCAATGTCCGCCTGGGGCAGGAACACTGTGCCGCCGCCGGGCCACACAGCAAGCAGGCCGGCAGCAGACTGCTCGGCGTCCGGCGTGAGGGTTACCTGAACTCCGCCCGAGTCCAGCAGGCGGCGTGTTGCCGGACCGATGGCGGCGACCTGCGTACCGGAAGAAACCATCTGGTCCATGCGCAGGCCACGTTCGGCCGCCTTTTCCATCAGGACGTGCACGGTGGTGGCACTGCTGACCACCAGCCAGTCGAAGGCACCCGCTGCCAGGGCGTCGCAGGCGACATCCAGCGCGTGCTGGTCCGGGGCCCGTTCGAAGTCGATGAGCGGAAGCAGAACCGGCGAGGCACCGGCTTCCTGCAGTGCCGCGACCAGGTCTGCGGAGCGTTCGGGGCTGCGCGTGACCAGGACCCGGACTCCGCCGGGCAGCTTGCCGCCGTTCGGGTGGTTCTGTCCGGATCTGCTGGAAGGCTGCGTCATTGCCAGGTCAGGACGCCTGCAGGTCTGCGATGTCGGCGGCTCCGGCGGCGAGGAGGGCTTCGGCCAGTTCGATTCCCAGCAGGGTGGCACCGACTTCTGTCAGCCCGTCCGTGGCGCGCCTGTCCCGCACCATGTCCGTTCCGTCGACGGCGCACACCACGGCCTCCAGATGCAGCATGCTGCCCTTCCGGTAGGCGTAGGCGCCGACGGGGGCTGCACACCCTGCCTCGAGCCGGGCCAGCAGCGCGCGTTCGGCGGTGACGGCGAGGCGGGTGTCGGGGTCATCCAGCGCGGCCAGGGCCTGGGCCAGGACGGCCCGGGAGCCCTCGCTTGATCCCGGCTTTGGCGGGGCGTCGGCCGTGCGGCACTCGATGGCCAGGGATCCCTGGCCGGCGGCGGGCAGCATGACGTCGGTTTCGAGGTACTCAGTGACGGCGTCCAGCCTGCCGATCCGCTCCAGGCCGGCCGCGGCGAGGACCACAGCATCCAGGTCGCAGGACTTGCCGGGCACCACCTGGTCAGTGGAGTTGCCGGGCAACCCGGGGACACGGCCCAGGCGGGTATCGACGTTGCCGCGGATATCCACGATGTCCAGGTCCGCACGGGCGGCGCGCAACTGGGCTGCGCGGCGGGGCGAACCTGTGCCGACGCGGGCACCGGCCGGCAGGTCTGCGAGCTTGAACCCGTCGCGGGCGCACAGGACGTCGCGGACATCCACCCGGCGCGGGGTGGCGGCGAGAGCCAACCCTACCGCTGCCCCGGTGGGCAGGTCCTTGAGCGAGTGAACGGCCACGTCGCACTCATCGCGCAGCAGCGCGTCGCGCAGGGCAGCAACAAACACGCCCGTGCCGCCCATCTGGGACAGCGACCCCGTGAGGACGTCGCCGTCGGTGCGGACGTGCACCAGTTCCACCGGGAAACCTCCGACGGCGGCCAGCTGGTCTGCGGTCTGCTGGGTCTGGGTGAGCGCCAGCTTGCTGGCGCGGGTTCCGATCCGGACCGTCACAGCTGGGCCGTTTTCCCGGCTGCGTCGGCAGGGTACGGATCGTGGCCGGTGCCGACGGTGGTGTCTGCCCCTGCGATGGTGGGCTTTTCGCCGCGGAAGTTGGCGCAGCATCCCGGCCGGCAGACGTCGTACCAGGGGCCAAGGTCCGTGACGGCGGGCCGGTCGGCGATGTTGTTGGCAACGGTGCGTTCACAGATCAGGTCCACCAGGCCGTCGACGAATTTCCGGTGCGTCCCGGGCGTGGGGACGCGGGTGGCGGCCAGGCCCAGGTTGGCGCAGGTTTCCATCGCCTCGGTGTCCAGATCCCAGACAACTTCCATGTGGTCGCTGACGAAGCCGAGGGGAACAATGACGATGCCCTTGACGCCCTGACCGGCAAGCTCCTCGATGGCGTCGTTGATGTCCGGTTCCAGCCACGGCACGTGCGGGGCACCGGAACGTGACTGGTACACCAGGGACCACGGTGCGCTCTGCCCGGATTCGTCCTTGACCTTGTCCATGACGGCGCCTGCGTTGGCGAGGTGCTGGGCCACGTAGGCGGACCCTTCCTCGAACCCGCGCGGCTCCCCCTCGGACCGGCCCGCGGCCTCGGCGTCCCGGGTGGGGATGGAGTGGGTGGCGAACAGGACGTGGATCGGGGCGTCCGGCGTACCCGCTTCCGCGAGCTTGGCGCGGACGTCGGCCAGGCCGGCGGCGGTGCCTTCCACGAACGGCTCCACGAAGCCGGGGTGGTCGAAGTACTGGCGGACCTTGTCCACTTCCAGGCGGCCGTCCAGGCCGGTCTCCGTCAGCGCCATGCCGATGTCCTCGCGGTATTGGCGGCAGCTGGAGTAGCAGGAGTAGGCACTGGTGGTGAGCATCAGCACCCGGCGGTGGCCGGCGTCGTACGCTTCCTGCAGGGTTTCCGGGATGTAGGGCGCCCAGTTGCGGTTGCCCCACAGGACCGGCAGGTCGATGCCGCGGGCAGCGAGTTCGGCTTCCAGCGCTGCCTTGAGCTCGCGGTTCTGCTGGTTGATGGGGCTGACTCCGCCGTTGGCGCGGTAGTGGTGCGAGACTTCCTCAAGCCGCTCGTCCGGAATCCCCCGGCCGCGGGTGACGTTGCGGAGGAACGGAATGACGTCCTCCTGCCCTTCCGGACCGCCGAAGGAGGCGAGGAGGACGGCGTCGTAATTCTTGGGCGCCATGCGGCCGGCCTCGGTCACCAGGTTGACCGATGTTGCCTGCTGCTCGGGGCTCATGCCAGCACCTCGGCAACCTCGTCGGCGGAGACACGACGTCCGGTGTAGAACGGGACTTCTTCACGGACGTGGTTGCGGGCCTCCGTGGCACGCAGGTGGCGCATCAGGTCCACCAGGTCCACCAACTCCGGCGCCTCCAGGCCCAGGATCCATTCCCAGTCACCCAACGCGAAGGAAGACACGGTGTTGGAGATGACCTGCGGGAAGTCACGTCCCAGCAGGCCGTGGTCGCGGAGCATCTTGCCGCGCTCGGCCTCCGGCAGGATGTACCACTCATAGGAGCGCACGAACGGGTAGACACAGAGCCACTCGGCGGGAGCTACGCCCCGGGAGTAGGCGGGGGTGTGGTTCTTGGCGAACTCGGCCTCGCGGTGCACGCCCATGGCGGACCAGACAATCTCGGTGCCGGCAAAGAGGGTGCTGCGGCGGATGTCCCGGATGGCCTGCTGCAGCGCTTCCGGCTTGGAACCGTGGAGCCACACCATGACGTCGGCGTCGGCGCGCATGGCTGAGACGTCGTAGCTGCCCCGGTGCGTCACGCCGGCAGCGGCGAGCCGCTCCAGCAGCGCTTCAAAGTCGGCGGCGGCGTCGGCGCTGCGGACCACTGATTCCGACCGCTTGAAGACCGTCCAAAGGGTAAAGAACTGCTCGGCTGATTCTTCGGTTTTAGTGACAGATTCGGCAGAAGTGTGGCTCATGGTTACAAGTTTGCCCCCTCCCCGCCTCCAAGACGAAACCGAAGACTTCTACAACACGTAGAAGTGAGCAAAGTCACATTTGGCAGTGCAGCAGGCAGTCTCCAGGAGGACTGCTAGAGGCGGCGCATGCGCAGGAATACCAGCCCTGCCGCGGCCCCCACGCCGACCAGTCCAGCCCCCAGCCACACCATGGCATCGGGCACGTCCGGCAGCGGTCCGGTGGATGAAACGGCCCGGCCCGGCTCCGCGGGCTCACCGGCAGCCTGCGGGGCACGGGTGGGCAGGGACTGGCGGGCGTTGATGGACAGGGTGGTGGGGAGATCAGTCGGCAGCACCGGAGCCGATGCGCTCACAGGATCCGAAGATGCTTGGCTCGCGTCGGCTGCGGTAGATCCCGCAATGCCGGAAGCGGCTGCCCCTGGCATTCCTGCCGCCCCCGCCGTACCAGTCCCGGATGCCTGCGCCCCGCCGGTCTGCCCCACAGCCAGTGGGTCGGTTCCCGATGCGCCCGATGGAGGAACCGGTGCTGGGGCCTGCGCGCCTGCTCCAACCGGGGCGCCCACGGCAGGGGCGGTGCCGGATGCAGGCGACCTGCCGGGTGCAGGGGCAGTGCCTGGCACGGAGGCCGCGGAAGGCCCGGCCTCAGTTGGCGATCCGGGCGAGGCAGGCACTGGAGAAGACGGTGCCGGAGAAGATGTGGCCGTAGGCGCGCTGGCCTGCCCGCCCGTAACCAGCGGCGTGCCTGAGACGATCGGGAGCGGAAGGTCGGGAAGGGGAAGTGCCGTCATGGAGGCGGCGGCTGTGGCCCGAGCCGTTGCCGTGGGGATGGCGGTGGACAGGGAAGCCGTCACGGCTGGACGCAACGCCCCAGGCACTGCGGGGAGGGCGGGAGCCGTCGGACGCTGGGCGTCGGCGGCAGGCATCTTCCCATCCCCCTCTGAACCGCGCTGAACCGTCATGGCCTCCTGGCGTGGGGCGACACCCGCATCAGCAGTTGCCACCGGGGACGCCTGCACCGGCGGGTCCTGGGGAGTGGAAACTGCATCGTCAGCCAATGCTGCCTGGACGCCGGCGGAAAGAACCAGTACCGCTCCGACGGCCGCTGCTGCGGTGCCGCGTCGAAGTCCCCCATGGATACCGGTCCGGGACAGTGAAAGCTCGGACCTGTTTGAAACCATAGTCATCGACCCTAACCAGAATGGTGGGCCGTTTGAAAACCGGAAGGCTCGGCAGGGTGTGCCCTGGACGGCCCCGGAATCCCGGGGTGGCCGGTTGACCAGCAGCGATGCTCAGGCGGCGGCCAGTTGGCCGATTTGCTCACGTGTGTCGGCGACCACGGCAGCCAGTCCGTTCCCGGCCACCCAGCCGCCAACGACGGCCAGCCCGCCGGCAGCTGTGCAGGCCTTGCGGATTTCCGCTGCCCGCGCGCGGTGGCCCACGGCCGCGAACGGCAGGGCTCCGCGCCAGCGGACCACGTCCCAGCCCTGCACGTCCTCCTCCGCGATCCGGACACCGAGGAGTCCGGAGGCGTCCCGGAGGGAAGCCGCAAAAAGCTCATCATCAGTTTCGGGGCCGCCCGGCTGCACCGTTGTTTCGGATGGCGATGCCGCTGCCGGGGCAGGTTCGCCGTCCATCCGGCCGTAGGAGAGGCGCACCACGTGCCTCCCCGGACCGGCGGCAGCAGCGAGCCAGTCCCATTTGCCGGTGGCATGCGTCAGGGCCTTAGCCTGGATCCCAGGCGTTTGCGGGGCCACCAGGATTCCGGTTCCACGCGGCCTTGCGTCCAGGTCCGGTTTATCCAGGACCAGCGTCACGAGCTTGACGTCCGGCCCGGAGGCGGGCTTTTTCCCTGCGATGGCAGGAACCGCACCTTCCAGGAGTTCGACGGCGGCGGGTCCGTCCACGGCCATGACCAGCAGGGCGGCGCTATAGGAAGTTCCGGCCACTTCGACGCGCCAGCCGTCCCGGGTGCGGGCGACAGCCGTGGCGGCAGTGCCCGGCAGCAGCGTCACGCCCAGGCGCTGGAGATCCGATACCAGGGCATCCACCAGGGTGTGCATGCCGCCTTCGAGGCCGGCCACGGCGGAACCTGCCTTGGCCGGCTTACCAGGCTGCGGTGACTGTCCTTGCTGTGCCTGCTGGGCGGCCGGAGCACCGGCGCGGCGGCGTTGCGCCAACACCGCGGCAGCGAGCGAACCGTGTTTCCGCAGGCCTGCACGCAGGCCCGGAGCCACCATGTCGACGTCGAGCAGTCCGGGGTCGGCCGAGTGCACGCCGCCCACCACCGGCGAGACGAGCCGCTCCAGCACCCGCGAACCCATCCGGGCCCGGACCAGGGCGGCCACGCTGGTAACACCCGCACCGGCGCCTACGGAGGCAGGCAGGAAGCGGTCCAGGGAGGCGCGCAACGAGCCAAGCATGCCCAGGGTGCGGCGAACCTCAGGATCCCACGGGTTCGCCGGGATGCCCAGGACTCCTGTCCTGGGCAGTTCGCGGGGCCCGTCCGGAAGCTGGACCCACGCACCGCCTGGCCTCGGAGGAACGATCTTTTCGCCCAGGCCGAGCTCTACACAGAGCCGGGCAACGGCGTCGGACCTTGTGGCGAACGACTCGGCGCCGCTGTCCAGCGTGAGCCCGGCAACCATGTGGCTGCCCACGCAGCCGCCCCACGCCGTCCCCGCTTCAAGGACGGTCACCTCATAACCGGCCGCGGCAAGTTCCCGGGCGGACAGGAGCCCGGAGATCCCGCCGCCCACCACCAGCGCTGTGCCGGCCGCGGCCGGCGAGCTGCCCATGGGTTTACTCCGGCGAGATGGAGTGGATGAGTTTCACGACCCGGGTCAGGACGTCGGGGTCCGTTTCCGGGGGAACCCCGTGGCCGAGGTTCAGGACGTGGCCAGGAGCTGCCGATCCCGCGGCTATGACCTCGCGGACGTGGGCCTCGAGGATTTCCCAGGGGGCCGACAGCAGCGCGGGGTCGATGTTTCCCTGCAGCGGGACGGTTCCGCCCAGGCGGCGGTTTGCCTCATCGAGCGGCAGCCGGTAGTCAACGCCCACCACGTCCACACCGACATCGCGCATTGCAACGAGGAGCTCGGAGGTGCCGGTGCCGAAGTGGATCAGCGGGGCGCCGAGGTGGCGGACATGGTCCAGGGCACGGGCCGACGCCGGCGCAACATATTTCGTGTAGTCGGCCAGTCCCAGCGAACCCGCCCAGGAGTCGAAGAGCTGGGCGGCCGAGGCACCTGCCTCGAGCTGGGCCTGGAGGAACATGCCGGAGGCGTCAGCAGCCCAGTTGGCGAGGGCGGCCCAGGTCTCGGGATCCGCATGCATCATGGTCCGGGGGCCAAGGTGGTCGCGGGACGGCTTTCCCTCCACCATGTAGGCAGCCAGGGTAAACGGTGCACCGGCAAAGCCGATGAGGGGCGTCTTGCCCAGTTCCGCCACCGTGAGCCGGACGGCTTCGCGGATGGGCTCCAGCGCTTCCCAGGTGAGCTGCGGCAGGGCGGCAACGTCGGCCGCTGTGCGCACGGGCTTCTCCAGGACGGGCCCCACCCCGGGCACGATGTCCACTCCGACGCCGGCCAGCTTCAGCGGGATCACGATGTCGGAGAAGAAGATACCGGCATCCACGTCGTGGCGGCGCACGGGCTGGAGCGTGATCTCGGATGCCAGTTCAGGGCGGAGGCAGGAGTCCAGCATCGCGATGCCCTCGCGTACCTTCAGGTATTCCGGCAGCGACCGGCCAGCCTGGCGCATGAACCACACGGGACGGCGGGACGGCTTGCCCCCGCGGTACGCCGTGATCAGCGGGGAGTCGGCGGTGCGGCCGTCCATCAATGGATGGTCTGCGGCGAGGGCGCCGGCAGCTGAGACGGCGGGGCTAGGAGTCATGCTTTTGATTGTGCCCAAAAAGAGCAGCAAAAGATAACGACAACCTGTCGCTGTCCGGGCCCACTTCGGCAAGGTGGCGCGAATCACTGCAGAGTGTGGCGACTATCCTTTCCGGAGGTTGTTCTACCGGACAACGAAAAAGCTATGATTGGTCTGCTGTGGTTCTTTTCTCATTGGTGGCTACACACGCCGACATCGATCTCGAAACCGTTGCTCAGTTGAGCAACGGTTCCTCCGGGATTGCCGCATCCGCGCTGACCGAATCCCCTGCCGTGGCCGGGGCGGTGGTCCTTGCCACCTGCAACCGCTACGAAATCTACGGCGAAGCCCCCAACCCCAACGACGTCGAAGCGGCCCGGGCGGCCCTCGTATCCCGGATCAGCGAGGCCAGCGGCCTGGCCGAACCCCTCGTTTCGCGGTCCTTCAGCACCCGTACCGGACCGGAAGTCACCCAGCACCTGTTCGCCGTCAGCGCGGGACTGGACTCCGCCGTCGTGGGTGAACGTGAAATCGCCGGCCAGGTGCGGCGGGCGCTGATCAACGCCCAGCACGACGGCACCGCCAGCGCCGGCCTGGTCCGGCTGTTCCAGGCGGCCTCGAAGACCGCCAAGGACGTGGGCGCGCAGACCGCCCTTGGTTCCCGCGGGCTTTCCATCGTCTCCGTGGCGCTGGACCTGGCCACCGATCTTTCCGAAAGCCCCGACTGGTCCACCAAGAAGGTGGTGCTCTTCGGGACCGGCGCCTACGCCGGCGCCACCATGGCACTGCTGCGCGAGCGCGGCTGCACGGACATCTCCGTCTTCTCCTCATCCGGCCGGGCCGAAGGGTTCGTGGCCTCGCGCGGCGGCGTGGCCCTGGACGCGGACTCCCTGCGTCCCGCCGTGGCTGCTGCCGACGTCATGATCGGCTGCAGCGGCTCGGACACCCGCGTTGAGGCTGATGACCTGGCCCAGGTACGCGCCGACTCCGCGCAGCCCCTGATCGCCATCGACCTGGCCCTCACCCATGACTTCGACCCCGCCGTCGGCGAGCTGGAGGGCGTTGAACTGCTCACCCTTGAGTCGGTGCGGCTCGCGGCACCGCAGGAACAGGCGGAATCACTCGCCCAGGCCAGCGGCATCGTGAAAGGTGCGGCCAAGGCCTTTGAGCAGGAACGCGAAGCACGCTCTGTCGACTCGGCCATCGTTGCCCTTCGGCGCCACACGATGAACGTGCTGGACGCGGAGATGGAAAAGGTCCGGGCCCGGCACGGCTGCACCGCCGCCGCCGAAGAAGTGGAGTTCGCCCTCCGCCGCATGGTCAAGCAGTTGCTGCACGTTCCCACGGTCCGCGCCCGCGAACTCGCCGCCAACGGCCAGCAGGACGACTACGTGGCTGCGCTGGAGGCGCTGTACGGCATCACGGTCGAACAGCCCGCCGCCTCCCCCGCCGCTTCCGCTGCACTGGCCCAGGCCGAGTGCCCGGTGGACCACAAGGGCCGCGAAACCGCCTGAGGTCCCTTCAAGACCCAAGTTGCTCTATCAGATATGGCTCCCAAACCACCGGTTTGGGAGCCATATCTGATAGAGCATGCCGGTCAGTAGACGGGCTTTTCGGGTTCCACGTCGCGCACCCAGGCCAGGATCCCGCCGTCGAGATGGCTGACCCGCTGGTAGCCGGCCTGCCGTGCCGCCGCCAGCACGTTGGCGGACCGGGTCCCGGCCTTGCAGTGGAACACGATGTCCCGGTCCTGCGGAAGTTCGTCCCAGGCCTCACCGGCCAGGATGCGTCCCTGCGGGATGAGCCTGGCACCATCGATCCGGACAATGTCGTACTCTCCCGATTCCCGGACGTCCACCAGCTCGAAGTCTTTGAGCCCGGCCTTCCGGGACGCCAGCATGGTGGCCAACTGGGTGGCAGTGACGGTGTGTTCGATATCGGCCTGCGCTGCCGGGGCAATGCCGCAGAACGCCTCGTAGTCCGTAAGTTCGGTGATGGGTTCCGCGGCGGGGTCCTTGGCCACGCGGATCTCGCGCCAGCTGCCGCCCAAGGCGTCGAACAGTGCCACGCGTCCAAGCAGGGAACGTCCGACGCCGGTAATCAGCTTTACGGCTTCGGTCACCATCAGCGATCCCACGGCAGCGCACAGCATGCCGAACACACCTCCCTCACCGCAGGAAGGGACGGAGCCCGCCGGCGGCGCCTCCGGATACAGGTCGCGGTACGTGGGGCCGTGCTTTTCCCAGAAGACGCTGACTTGGCCGTCGAATCGGAAGATGGAACCCCACACGTAGGGCTTGCCCAGGATGGCGGCGGCGTCATTGACCAGGTAGCGCGTGGCGAAGTTGTCGGCACCGTCGAGGATGAGGTCGTAGCCGCTGAACAGCCCTAGGGCGTTGGACGAGTCCAGGCGCACGTTGTGCAGCCGGACGTCCACCAGCGGGTTCAGCTCCGCAATGGTATCCCGCGCCGATTCGATTTTGGGCCGTCCGACGTCGCTCACACCATGGATCACCTGGCGCTGCAGGTTGCTCAGGTCCACCACGTCGTCGTCAATGATTCCAATGGTGCCCACACCCGCTGCGGCAAGGTACAGCAGTGCCGGGGCGCCCAGGCCGCCGGCGCCGATCACCAGCACCTTGGCGTTCTTGAGCCTCCGCTGCCCCAGGGCACCAATCTCGGGAATGATCAGGTGCCGGGAATACCGTTCCACCTCGTCAGGAGTCAGGTCCGCAGCCGGTTCCACCAGTGGATCGAGGGAAATAGTTGAAACATTTGCGGTGAAAGACGAAGCCATACTTCAATGTATGCCCCGGGATACCGCCAGGTCATATTACCCCGCAGTAAAGTGAAGGTAACTGCAATGGAAAGAAGGATAACTGTGGTCCCTGAAGCACGGGCCGACCGCCCGCCCGCAGCCGAACCGCAAACTCCCTCCCGCCCCGCAGGCCAACGGTCCGCCCGGCTGCCCCGGGATGAGCGCCGTGCCCAGCTCCTTGCTGCGGCCCAGGAAGTGTTCGTTGCCAACGGTTACCACGGCGCTGCCATGGACGAGATCGCGGAAACCGCCCATGTGAGCAAACCGGTGCTGTACCAGCACTTCCCTTCCAAGCGCGACCTGTACCTCGCCCTGCTGGAAAGCCACCTGGCGTCCCTGACCGAACTGATGCTGGGGGCACTGAACTCCACCACGGACAATGACGAACGCGTCCAGGCCGTCATGCGTGCGTACTTCCACTTCATCGCCAGCGACGACCAGGCCCACCGGCTGGTCTTCGAATCGGACCTGATCAACGACCCCGACGTCAGCTCCCGGCTGGAAACCTTCAACCGCACCTTCGCCGACGCCATTGCAAGGGTCATCGCGGAAGACACCAAGCTCCCCCATCTCGAGGCGGAACTGCTGGGGCGCGGCCTGGCCGGAATGGCGCAGGTCAGTGCCCGGTACTGGCTGGAAACCGACGGCAACCTGGACCTCGATGTGGCCAGCGACCTCATCTACCGTTTAGCTTGGCGCGGAATCTCTCGCTTCCCCAAAGAGTCCTAGACTACAAATAAGACAACACCTCGTAGAGAAGTACGAGAACTTCACAGGCTGGGAGGCCCCCTTGGAAATTAAGATCGGCGTTCAGAACGTTGGCCGCGAAATCGTACTGGAATCGACCCAGGATGCCGAGACGGTGGCCAAGGTTGTCGGCGAGGCCATCAGCGAAGGCAATGAGCTGCGCCTCAAGGATGACAAGGGACGCCTGATCATCGTTCCGGGCAATGCCCTGGCGTACGTGGAAATCGGGGCAGAAGAGGTCCGCCGCGTGGGCTTCGGCCAGTTCTAGCCTGCGCCTGAAAGGGAGCATCCATGCTTTCGTTGACCATCGTGGTGCTGGTTGCAGCCGCCGGCGGTGTCATTGTCTGGGCCAATGACAAGCGCCATGCCAAGTACGGCGCGGTGCTGCCGGCGGGGGTCGCCGTGGCTGTCGCGGCGCTGGCATGGATCATCCTCATGGCGGCCGGTTTCGGCTACCTGCCCGGCCTGACCTGGCTCCCCTGGGTCCTGCCCATGGTCCTTGGCATTGCTGCCGCCATCGGTGCTGTGGTCTATCTTGGCCGCACCCGCACACGCCACGATATGGAGCGGCTGACCGCCATCCTGCGGCGCTAAGGCATCCGTAAACGGCCTGTGGCCGCCACCCGTCCGGGTGGTGGCCACAGCTGTTTAAGGTCCGCGGTCAGAGGAACTCCGCCCGGCCCTCCATTGCCGACGAGGCGAGGGCATGCTCCCTGCGGGGGATGCGCCCGGCCGCCCGGGCCATCCTGCCGGCGATCACGGCGTGTTTGAACGCCTCGCCCATAAGGGCGGGGTTCTGCGCCCGCGTCACGGCAGTGGCCAGCAGTACGGCGTCACAGCCCAGCTCCATGGCAAGGGCGGCGTCCGACGCCGTACCGATGCCTGCATCCAGGACCACCGGAACCGACGCACGCGAAACGATGAGCTCGATGTTGTGCGGGTTCAGGATCCCCAGGCCGGTGCCGATAGGGGCGCCCAGGGGCATCACGGCGGCGGCGCCGAGGTTTTCGAGCCGCAGCGCAAGTACGGGATCATCGTTGGTGTAGGCGAACACCTTGAAGCCTCGGTTCACCAGCTGCTCCGTGGCTTCCACGAGCTCCACGGCGTCCGGCAGGAGGGTCTGCTCGTCGGCGATGACCTCGAGCTTCACCCAGTCCGTTTCCAGGGCCTCCCGCGCAAGTTCCGCTGTGAGCACAGCATCCCTGGCGGTGAAGCAGCCGGCGGTGTTGGGCAACACCCGGATCCCGTGGTCCACCAGCAGCTGGAACAGCGAGCCGGTTTCGGCGGGTGAGTAACGCCGCATGGCCACGGTGGTCAGGGCGGTGCCGGAGGCCAGGAGTGCTGCGCCCAGGCCGTCCAGGCTGGGCGCTCCGCCGGTGCCCATGATGAGGCGGGATTTCAGGGCGACGCCGTCAATCACCAGGGCGTCGCCGGCACCGGTGTTCCCGGCGGGGTTGATGGTGCTGGTTTCGGTCATGGCGTCAGCCTCCCTGTACTGCTGTAACGAGTTCGATGTCGTCGCCCTCGGCGAGCGCCGTGGCGAACCATTGGCTGCGCGGCACCACCTGGGCGTTATGGGCGACGGCGACGCCCAGCTTCCCGCCGTCCGTCGCCTGCCCGTTGTCAGCCAGCGGGCGTCCGGTGACCTGGCTGACGAGTGTGGTGATGGAGGCGCCGTCGGCCACCGTGTGCGGGTTTCCGTTGAGGGTGATGTTCACGCTGTTTCCTTGGTGTGGGTGCCATTGTCGTGGAGGCCGTGGGTGGCCGTTCCCGGGCCGGAGAACCGGCCCGGGCGGAAGGGGACCCAGCGGGGGTCGGCTTTTCCGTCGAGCAGATCCGTGCAGATGGCTGCTGCAGCGGGTGTGAGCAGGACGCCGTGCCGGAAAAAACCGGTGGCGATGATGAGCCCCGGAACGTAACCGGCTTCCGTTGCGGATCCTTCGCTTCTTAAGGCCAGGTCCACCGGCACCCTTCCCAGCAGCGGCGCATTGTCCGGGGTTCCCGGGCGGGCCCGGGCCGTGCATTCCAGAAGTTCGAGCTCGGCGACGGCGGGCACCAGCGCCTGGGCATCGCGCAGCAGCTGGTAGACGCCGCCGGCACTGACGGCGTCGGACAGGGCGTCCTCGCGCTGGGTGGCTCCGATCACCACGGTCCCGTCCCGGCGCGGAACGATGTACACCGGAACTCCGTGCACCAGTCCCCGCACCGTTGCGGTCACCAGGGGCTGGAGGGGGCCGGGCACTGCAAGCCGGAGGATGTCCCCGTGGACGGGACGCAGGGGCAGCTCGAGGCCATGGGGGAGGTCCGCGAGCGCCCCCGCCTGCAGCCCGTTGGCCACCACGGTTTCCGCTGCCAGGACGGTGCCGCCACCGGCGAGCCGAACCCCCGTAACGATGCCGTCCTCCCACAACAGCCCGCTTGCCCGCTCCGGCACTGCGTAACCGTCCACTGCCCCTGCCACGGCGAGGTGGTGCGTTTCGCGGGCGCCGCCGGCCAGTGCCAGCCGCAGGGCCGCCACCAGCCGGCGGGGATCCACCTGGTGGTCCCCCGGGGTATCGAGGGCGCAGGCGATGGCGGGGCTGAGGAGGGGTTCGCGTTTGCGGGCCTCCCGGACGGTCAGGGGTTCCACGGACAGCCCGCTCGCCTGTTGAACTGTGCGCAGGTCCATCAGGGCGCGGCGGTCGGCGGCGTCGGCGCCCACGGCGAGTGTCGGCGTCGTGAGGTATCCGGAATCCGTGCCCGATGCATCGGCGACGGCGGCCGCGAATGCCGGCCACCGTGACGATGCCTCCAGCATGAGTTCCAGGAGGTCCTCCTCCTGGTAGTGCAGTTCGCTCACGGGGGCCAGCATGCCGGCGGCAGCCCAGCTCGCGCCGGAACCTGGCGCGTCGTCAATGAGGACGACGGAGCGTCCGGAACGCTGCAGTTCCCAGGCGATACCGTGTCCCACCACTCCCCCGCCAATGACGGCGACGTCGGCACGAAGGGTGGGGGGAATGGACGCATCAACGGACGAGGGCTGGGTGGTGCCGGGGGTACGCATCTGGGTTCCTTCCCTACGCCGGCATTAACCGGATCAGGTCAAGCGGTCGGCTCTGACGCCCTCTCAGCCCGGCGCTTTGTGACAGCTGCCGCGGGCTCCCGCAGTACCTCCCCAGTTTAGAGGAATTAGGCTTGCAGGCATGAATGCGACCACCCCTTCCCTTCCCGCAGGTTCCCACGCTCCGGCCGGCGGAGTTGCCAATGCCGAGGTTGTCAACGCCCGCGACAGCGAGGCCCTTAAGGCTGCCCGCCTGTATCTCTGCACCGATGCACGGCGGGACCGCGGCGATTTTGCGGAGTTCGTGGACGCGGCCTTTGCCGGCGGCGTGGACATCATTCAGCTGCGTGACAAGACCATCGAGGCAGCCGAGGAACTGGACCTTTTGGCTGTGCTGAAGGAAGTGGCGGTGCGGCGCGGCAAGCTGTGGGCGGTCAACGACCGCGCCGACATCGCCGTGCTTTCCGGGGCCCCGGTGTTCCATATCGGCCAGAAGGACCTGCCGCTGGCGGCCGCACGCACGCTGGTCGACGGCAACGCCGCCATCGGACTCTCCAGCCATACGCCCGAGCAGGTGGATGCCGCCCTTGCCGCAACTGCCGCACCGTCCGGGCTGGACTACTTCTGCGTGGGCCCTGTCTGGGCTACGCCCACCAAACCCGGCAGGGCCGCCGTCGGTCCCGAACTGGTCAAGTACGCGGCCGAGGCGTCACGGCAGGCTGCGGACCCGGTGCCCTGGTTTGCCATCGGCGGCATCGACCACGGCAACGTCCGCCAGGTGGCGGAGGCGGGTGCGCGCAGGATCGTGGTGGTCCGGGCCATCACCGAAGCCCCTGATCCCGCCGCAGCTGCTGCCTCCCTCCTCGACGCGCTGGACGCTGCCGGTTCCTGAGCCTGCTTAATCGCGGAACTTGGGGCTACGCTGAATTTTGTGTCACATCATCGGCTGGCTCCCAACGTCCACGACCATAAGAACGCCTTGGAAGAGGCGTTGGGCCTGCTGCGGACGGAGCTTGAGCTTCCGGGCCCGTATCCCGCAGAAGCCGTGGAAGACGCCCTGGCTGCCGTTGCGGCGCTGCAGCTGCCGTCCTACGACCTGACCGCCGTCGAGTTTGTCACCATCGACCCGGCATCCTCCACGGACCTGGACCAGGCAGTGTTTATTGAATTGGACGGGGACGGCTACCGCGTGATGTACGCGATCGCCGATGTTCCAGCCTTCGTTGCGCCGGGAGGCCCCCTGGACGCGGAGACGCGGCGGCGCGGACAGACGTTCTACGCTCCTGACGGCCGGATCCCACTGCACCCGGAGGTCATCAGCGAAGGGGCCGGGAGCCTGCTGCCCGGCCAGGAGTGTTCGGCCTTCGTCTGGGATTTCACGCTCGACGGCGAAGCAACCGTACTGACGGTCAGCGTCCGTCGCGCGAGGGTCCGCAGCCGCGACAAGCTCAGCTACCGGGGCGCCCAGGCAGCCCTCGACGCCGGGACCGCCCCGCCCGTGCTCCAGCTGCTCCGTGAGGTGGGCCTGAAGCGGGTGGCACTGGAACGGGCGCGTGAAGGTGCAAGCCTGAACATGCCTGAGCAGGAGATTGTCCAGCTGCCCGACGGCGGCTACCGGATTGACGCTGTTCCACAGCTTCCGGTGGAGGACTGGAACGCGCAGATTTCGCTGATGACCGGGATGGCGGCGGCGCAGCTCATGCTGGAGGGCAAGGTGGGCATCCTGCGCACCATGCCGGCCCCGGACGAACGGTCGCTGAAGCATTTTCGCCTGCAGACCGAGGTGCTGGGCAGGCCATGGGACGGCGAAGTCAGCTATGGCGAGTATCTGCGGTCCCTGGACCCCACCGATCCGCGGCAGCTGGCCATCATGCATTCGGCAGGCATGCTGTTCCGCGGAGCCTCCTACACCGCCTTCGACGGGACCGTCCCCGAGGATGGGATCCAGTCCGCCATCGGCGCTGCCTATGCCCACACCACCGCGCCGCTGCGCCGGTTAGTGGACCGCTTCGTGCTGGTCATCTGCGAGGCCCTGAGCAACGGCGGCGATGTTCCCGGCTGGGCGCGGGAGGCCCTGCCGCTGCTGCCGGGCATCATGGCAGGCTCGGACCAACTGGCGTCACGGATGGAACGCCTGGCCCTGGATACTGTGGAGGCGGCCCTGCTGCTGAACCACATCGGGCAGGAGTTCGACGCGATCGTGATCTCCGGGTCCAAGCCGCAGAACGGGAACACTAACGGCAACGGGAAAAACGGCAAGAACGGCAACGGCAGCTCCGGGATCATCCAGATTGCCGAACCCGCAGTGACGGCGCGCTGCGCCGGCGAGCTGGAGTCCGGCACCAAGGTCCGGGTCCGGCTGGTGTCCTCAGACATCACCACGCGGGAGATCCACTTCGAACTCGTCTCCTAAAGGGCCAGCGGAACGCCCCGGGCGGGAGGAAACCGTGGTTCCACGCCCATGCGGCTAGACTTGAAGGGTAGAACTGGATGCCCGGTCGTTGATTTCCTCGATTTGAAACCAACAAGCCCGCCCCTACGCGATCTTGAGATTTACCCGTTGGTCACCAGTGCCAGCATTTAGATAGCCCGCGATCGGCTTCCACTGGAATCGCTTGCGCGCCTGAGCGTGCTCCGGAGCGGCCAGCCTTGGCCGGCCCGTTGAGCAGGCAGCGCCATTGCCCAAATGAATAAGGAAACTCCCCTGTGAGTGAATTGCATACCCACCAGCTCCTCAGCGATGAGTCCGGCACGGAAACTATCGAGCCGGAAGAAACCATCATCTCCGACGAGACGCCGCACGAGATCGCGGAGAAGTCCTTTGCCGACTACAACGTGCGCGCGGACATCGTTGAGTCCCTGGCGGACGCCGGGATTACCCACCCCTTCCCCATCCAGGCCATGACCCTGCCGGTGGCTCTTGCCGGCCATGACATCATCGGCCAGGCCAAGACCGGCACCGGCAAGACCCTGGGCTTCGGTATTCCCGCACTGCAACGGGTCATCGGCCAGGACGACCCCGGATACGCCAAACTCGCCGTTCCCGGAGCCCCGCAGGCCCTCGTGATCGTCCCCACCCGCGAGCTTGCCGTGCAGGTGGCCAGCGATCTGCAGACGGCATCCCGCAAACGCAACGCCAGGATCACCACCATCTATGGTGGCCGCGCCTACGAGCCCCAGGTTGAGGCGCTCAAGCAGGGTGTCGAGGTAGTGGTGGGCACTCCCGGGCGCCTGATCGACCTGTACAAGCAGAAGCACCTGAGCCTGAAGAACGTGAAGCTCGTCGTCCTCGACGAGGCCGACGAAATGCTGGACCTCGGCTTCCTGCCGGACGTTGAGACCCTCATCGCCGGCACCCCTGCGGTCCGCCAGACGCTTCTGTTCTCGGCTACCATGCCCGGCCCGGTCATTGCCATGGCGCGCCGCTACATGACCCAGCCCACCCATATCCGCGCAGCGGATCCCGAGGACGAGGGCCTGACCAAGCGGGACATCCGCCAGCTCATTTACCGCGCCCACAGCATGGACAAGACCGAGGTGGTGGCCCGCATCCTGCAGGCCCGCGGCCGCGGACGGACCATCATCTTCACCAAGACCAAGCGCACCGCCGCCAAAGTGGCCGAGGAACTGGTGGACCGCGGCTTCGCGGCCGCCGCCATCCACGGAGACCTGGGCCAGGGCGCCCGCGAACAGGCTCTGCGCGCGTTCCGCAACAACAAGGTGGACGTCCTGGTGGCCACGGACGTGGCTGCCCGCGGCATCGACGTTGACGACGTGACCCACGTGATCAACTACCAGTGCGTGGAAGACGAGAAGATCTACCTGCACCGGGTGGGCCGCACCGGACGCGCCGGCAACAAGGGCACCGCCGTCACCTTCGTTGACTGGGACGACATGCCGCGCTGGGCGCTGATCAACAAGGCCCTGGGCCTGAGCGTTCCGGAGCCCGTGGAAACCTACTCATCCTCGCCGCACCTGTACACGGATCTTGACATCCCCGAGGGCACCAAGGGCCGCCTGCCGCGCGACAAGCGCACCCTGGCCGGCGTCGATGCCGAGGTGCTTGAGGACCTGGGCGAAACCGGCAAGAAGAACAGCCGCGGCGGCCGTGACGCAGGCCGCTCACGCGACCGGGACGGCCGTGGACGGGAAAGCCGAAGCGGCAACCGCGAAGGTGCCCGCAGCAGTGACTCCGTTGGCCGCTCAGGTGAGCGCCGCCGTCGTACGCCGGACTCTGCAGCAGCTCCTGCCGCCGAAGCTGCAGCACCCGCAGCGGACACCGAAAAGCCGAACCGCGCCCGCCGCAGCCGGACCCGCACCCGCCGACGCAACGGCGAAGTGGTGGCCGGCGCCGACAAGGGCACGCAGCCTGGCAACTCCGAGGGCTAACTGCCCCGATGACTGACACTGTTTGGGCGCCGGACGGCGGCAGCCTGGTGGTGCACGCGGACAACGCGGAGTACCTCCCCACGCTGCCGGACGGCGCCTTCACACTGATTTACGTGGACCCGCCCTTCAACACGGGCAGGCCGCAGCAGCGCCAGCAAACCCGGATGGTGGCCAACGCTGACGGCGGCGGGGACCGGGTGGGTTTCAAGGGCCGCTCCTACGACACCATCAAGGGCGCCCTGCACCGCTACGACGACGCGTTCAGCGACTACTGGTCCTTCCTGGAACCCAGGCTCGTGGAGGCCTGGCGGCTCCTGGCCGACGACGGAACCCTGTACCTGCACCTGGACTACCGCGAGGTGCACTACGCCAAGGTCATGCTGGACGCCATCTTTGGCCGGGAATGCTTCCTGAACGAGATCATCTGGGCCTACGACTACGGCGCGCGTGCGAAAAACCGGTGGCCCACCAAGCACGACAACATCCTGGTGTACGTCAAGAACCCGGCCAAGTACCACTTCAACAGCGCCGAGGTGGACCGTGAACCCTACATGGCGCCCGGCCTGGTGACCCCTGCCAAACGGGAGCTGGGAAAGCTGCCCACCGACGTCTGGTGGCACACGATTGTCTCCCCCACCGGCAAGGAAAAGACCGGCTACCCCACGCAGAAGCCGGAGGGCCTGGTCCGCAGGGTGGTCGCCGCATCGTCCCGCCCCGGGGACTGGTGCCTGGACTTCTTCGCCGGCTCCGGCACCCTCGGGGCAGTGGCCGCGAAACTGGGCCGGAAGTTCGTGTGCGTGGACCAGAACCAGCCGGCCATCGACATCATGGCCAAGCGGCTGGGTGCGCACGCCACCCTGGTAAGCCGCCAGCCCAGCTAGGTAACGTCAGGGGCGGACGACGGCAGTTCCCGTGCCGAGTTCCTCGATCCGCGCCAGCATGCCGGCGGCAGTGAGGTTCTCCCCGAGCAGGTTGGGTTTGCCGGTTCCGTGGTAGTCGGAGGAACCGGTGACCAGCAGGTCATGCTTCGCCGCGAGCCTGCGGAGGAAGTCCCGGCCCTCTTCCGGATTGTCCCGGTGATCGATCTCCAGGCCTGCCAGGCCGGCGTCGATCATCTCGCGGTACGTGCGCTCCCCCACGATCCGCCCCCGGGCAGAAGCCACGGGGTGGGCGAACACCGGCACGCCGCCGGCGGCACGGACAAGCTCGACGGCGGTGGCAGGGTCTGGAGCGTAGTGCGGGATGAAGTACCGCGAGCGGGAGGTCAAAATGGAGGCGAAAGCCTCCGAACGGTCCTCCACCACCCCTGCGGCGACGAGGGCGTCCGCGATGTGCGGACGGCCAAGGGTGGCACCGGGCGCGACGTGGTGGATCACGTCGTCCCAGGTAAGCGGGTAGTCCTCCGCCAGGATGGTGACCATCCGCTCAGCCCGGGTCTGTCGGGAATCCTTGGCTTTGGTGATCTCTTCCAGGAGGCCGGGATGGGTGGGATCGTGCAGGTAGCTCAAAAGGTGGACGCTGATGCCCTCCTCGGTCCGGCACGACACCTCCATGCCAGGAACCAGGGCCACGCCGTACGTTGCAGCGGCCGCGGAAGCCTCCGCCCAACCTGCCGTCGAATCATGGTCGGTCAGCGCCACCACGTCCAATCCCGCGCGGGCAGCAGAGGCCATGACATCGGCAGGGGTCTCGGTGCCATCGGAGACGTTGGAGTGGGCATGCAGGTCAATCCTCACTTATCCAGCGTAGTGGACCGGGGACAAGAGACCGGGGAGGCCTGTTCGCTTAGCCGCGAAGCTGGTGAGACGATGGTGCCGTGAACGATGCCGAAAACACCCAAAACTCTGCTTCCCAGCCGTTGGAAGAGCGCGTCAACAACCGCTCCCAGCGGCCCAGTTCCAACGCGTTCAAGGCCTTCATGGCCAGCAACTGGGCACCTTCCAGCCAAGAGCTTCCGCAGCTGGACGCCGTCGCCCCCTATGCCGCAAACCGGCGCAAGGCGATCTCCTCCCTGTTCAAGGGCGAACGCCTGGTCATCCCCGCGGGGCCGTTGAAGGTGCGGTCGAATGACTGCGACTACCGTTTCCGCCCGCACTCCGGCTTCGCGCACCTCACCGGGCTCGGGCTGGACCACGAGCCCGACGCTGTCCTGATCCTGGAACCGGTCAACGAGGGAACGGGCGACGACGGCGGGAACCACCGCGCCACGCTTTATTTCCGGCCACTGGCCGGCCGGGACACGGAACAGTTCTACGCGGATTCCCGCTCCGGCGAATTCTGGATTGGTGCGCGGCCCACCCTCGAAGAGTTCGAGGCCCGCCTGGGGCTGGCCACCGCGCACATCGACCAACTGGAAACAGCCGTCACCAAGGACGTGGGCGCCCCGGAAATCGGCGGCATCTCCATCCGCCTGGTCCGCAAAGTCGACGAGAACATCGACGCCCTGGTGGACACCGCACGGTACAACACTGCCAGGGACCCCGAGAACCTGGACCTGGGCGTCCTGGATGCCCTGGACGAGAAGCTCAGCGAGGCCCTCTCCGAACTGCGCCTACTCAAGGACGAGTGGGAAATCGAGCAGATGAAGATCGCCGTGTCCGCCACCGTGGAAGGCTTCGAAGAGGTTGTTAAGGCTTTGCCGCGCGCCCTCACGCATGCCCGTGGCGAGCGCGTGGTGGAGGGAGCGTTCTTTGCCCGGGCCCGGGAGGTGGGGAACGAACTGGGCTACGACACCATCGCGGCGTCCGGCAACAACGCCACCGTGCTGCACTGGACCCGCAACACCGGCCGCATCCATGCCGGCGAACTCCTGCTCCTGGACGCGGGCGTCGAGGCCGACTCCCTCTACACCGCAGACATCACCCGGACACTTCCGGCCAGCGGCGCCTTCAGCGACATCCAGCGCAAGGTGTACCAAGCGGTCCTGGATGCCGCCGACGCCGGTTTCGCCGCTGCCCAGCCGGGAACCAAGTTCCGGGACATCCATACTGCCGCCACCACGGTCCTGGCCGAGCGTTTGGCCGAGTGGGGAATCCTGCCCGTCACTGTGGAGGAAGCGATCAGCCCCGAAGGCCAGCAGCACCGGCGCTGGATGCCGCACGGCACCAGCCACCACCTTGGACTGGACGTGCATGACTGCGCGCAGGCCAAGCGGGAGCTCTACCTCGACGGCGTCCTCACCGAAGGCATGGTGTTCACCATTGAGCCGGGCCTGTACTTCAAGAAGGAAGACCTGGCGATCCCGGAGGAGTACCGCGGCATCGGCATCCGGATCGAGGACGACATCCTGATGACTGCCGATGGCCCGGTAAACCTCAGCGCCGCCCTGCCACGCAATGCGGAGGACGTGGAGGACTGGATGGCCGGCATCTACCGGACCGAAGAAGCCTGACGCGGCAGAAATTACAAAGAGCGGGACCGCCGGATTCTTTCCGGCGGTCCCGCTTTTTGTATGCCCTGCTGTCAGGCCCTGTAAATCTGTTGGCTGTTACAGCCGGTTTTCGCCCTGGTGCTGGTCGCCGTCGGACACGTGACGTTCTTCCGCACGATGTTCTCCACCGTGCTGTTCCGCACCATGTTCCGGGCTCTGACCCGGACTTTGCTGCCCGGCATCTGCGGCAGGTCCCTGCGGGAGCCGGACACCGTACTGCGGGCGTCCGTCCGGCAGGTCCGGATAGCGGGCCGAACGGACGGGCTGCTGCTGCTGACCGCCCCCATACTGCTGGCCGCCGTCGTGCGGGTGAGCCTGTCCGTCCTGGGACGATGAGCCGTGCTCTGATCCCTCGTGGGACGGGGACGTATCGTTGACCGCGCCTTGCCGCTGGCCGTAGGGATCGTTCCAACCGGCCGGACGCGCAGGCCCCTGCTGCTGCGGATGCTGCTGCTGATAGGGCTGGTTGTAGTAGTCGTTCTGCGTGTAGGGGCCATGGGCCGAGGCAGCGTCGGAACGGGACATCGGCAGCTGCTGCAGCAGGCGCCGGGCCTCATGGGCTGCTTCGGGGGCCACGATGACGTCGTAGCTAGTTGCCACCACCTGGCTGGTGGACGTGAAGTCGCGCTTGCCGCGCTGCATGGCGTAGGTGACGATGCCGAAGAGCATGAAGAAGGCGGCGCCCATCAGCACCGACGTCATGATCGAAAAGTATCCGGGGGAAGGCGCGAAAAACGACAGCATGACTCCCACGAACAGGCCAAACCACATGCCGCTCAGTGCCCCCGAAAGCGCCACCCGGGGGTAGCTCAGCCGCCCCGTCACCCGCTCCACCATCTTCAACTCATTGCCGACGATGGAGACCATCTGGACCGGGAACTGCTGGTCTGCCAGGTAGTCCACCGCTTTTTGGGCGTCGAGGTAGGAGGTGTAGGAGCCAACGGTGTCACCGGTGGGAACGGCCCGGGCATCGTCCGGTCCGCTCGGGGCGCCGGCCTTGGGTGCACCAAATAAGTTCGACATAGTCCCATTCTTGCCCATCAAGGTGGGTACTGCCTGTAAATTCAGCTAAAAGAGAGCAGACTCGGTAGCCTGTAGTGGTGAGCACAACACCTACACGCGTCTTCGTGGCGCGCCTTCTGGGCCTCGATGTCTTCGACCCGCTGGGCGACCGGCTGGGCCGGCTGCGCGATGTTGTTGTGCTGTCCCGGGGAACCCAGGGCGCCCCGCACGTGGTGGGCATCGTGGTGGAAGTTCCGGGCAAGAAGCGCGTCTTCGTGCCCATGACCCGCATCACCTCGATCGACCAGACCCAGGTCATCTGCACCGGCCTGGTCAACCTGCGCCGGTTTGAGCAGCGCGGCGCGGAAACCCTGGTGGTGGCCGAGATGTTCGACCGGCGCGTCACCCTCCGTGACGGCAGCGGCGACGCCACCATCGAAGACATCGCCATTGACCAGCACAGGTCCCGTGACTGGTTCGTGAGCAAGCTCTTCGTCCGGCGCGGACACTCGCTGTCACCCCTGAGCCGGCTGCGCCGCAACGAGACCCTGATCATCGACTGGGCGGATGCCCAGCAGGGCCAGAAGACCGAGCCGCAGGCCGCCACCCAGTTCGTGGCCAACCACGAGGACCTCAAACCCGCCGACTTCGCCGAGGCGCTCCAGGAGATGAGCGACAAGCGCCGCTTCGAGGTGGCCAGCGAACTGCAGGACGAACGCCTGGCGGACGTCCTCCAGGAACTCCCGGAGGACGACCAGGTGGAGATCCTCTCCGCCCTGGATGTCCAGCGCGCAGCCGACGTCCTGGAGGAGATGGACCCGGACGACGCCGCCGACCTCCTCGGTGAGCTCCCCTCCGCGCAGGCCGAGGAACTACTCCAGCTGATGGAGCCCGAAGGCGCCGAGGACGTGCGCCGCCTGCTCGAATACGACGAGGACACGGCCGGTGGCCTCATGACCCCCGTGCCGGTCATCCTCCCCCCGGAAGCCACCGTGGCCGAAGCCCTGGCCCACGTCCGGCGCGAGGAGCTCTCCCCGGCACTGGCGTCGTCGATCTTCATTGCCCGGCCGCCGCTGGAAACGCCCACGGGCCGCTTCCTGGGCGTGGTGCACATCCAGCAGCTGCTGCGCTTCCCGCCGTTCGAGGCACTGGGAAACCTGGTGGACAAGAACCTCGAGCCGTTGTCCGACCAAGCGCACATCAGCGAAGTGGCGCGGACCCTGGCTACCTATAACCTGAACTCCCTCCCGGTGATCAATGACGCCGGCCGGCTTGTGGGGGCGGTGACTGTTGATGACGTATTGGATCATTTGTTGCCCGACGACTGGCGCGCCCATGATGGCGAAGCCCCGATAAGAAGGCTCGGTGGCCGCATTGGCTGATATCAGTGCTCCGAAGAACCCCAACCAGCGGAACCTGGCCAAAGCGGAATCAAAAGGCAGCCTCGACACACCCCTGAGCGGCAGGCAGCGGATCCTGCCCACGTTCCGCCCGGACCCCGATGCATTCGGGCACGCCACCGAGGCCTTTGCCCGCTTCATGGGTACGCCCCAGTTCCTGGTCTACATGACGGTGTTCTGCATCTTCTGGCTCGGCTGGAACACGTGGGCTCCCGTGGAATGGCAGTTCGACTCGCGGGACCTTGGTTTCACCCTGCTGACCCTGATGCTGTCACTGCAGGCCTCCTACGCCGCACCCCTGCTGCTGCTGGCGCAGAACCGGCAGGATGACCGCGACCGCGTCTCGCTGCAGCAGGACCGCCAGCGTGCCGAGCGCAACCTGTCCGACACCGAGTACCTCACCCGGGAGCTTGCCTCCCTTCGGATCGCCCTGCGCGAAGTGGCCACCCGCGACTACGTCCGTGCCGAACTGCGCTCCCTCCTTGAGGACCTGCTCGAAGCCCAGGAGGAGCTGCGCACCCACGACGACACCGGCCCGGGTTCCCACGAACCACCGCGGGACAAGGTCAAGGACAAACTGCGCGAACAACGGGACCGGCAGCGCAGCCCGCGTACCCAGCAGATCCCCCGGGTCAAACCCGGCCACTCTGCCCAATGACCGTCAGGCCGTCCACTGACCGGCGGTCCGCAACCGCATGAAAGCCGAGGCTCCTCCCATGAGCGCCCCCATCGATCCCGCAACAGCAGGCAAGTCCCCGCTGCACCACGCCGTCAACGAGGCCCTGGCCACGGTTATCGACCCTGAACTGCGCCGCCCCATCACGGAGCTGGGCATGGTGGATTCCGTCCAGGTGTCCGACGACGGCAAGGTCACCGTAGCGGTCCTGCTCACCATCGCCGGCTGCCCGCTGCGGGACACCATTACCGCCGATTCCCAAAAGGCCCTTTTCGCTGTTCCGGGCGTCACCGCTGTCGACGTCGAACTGAAGGTGATGGACCAGGCGCAGCGCGACGCGCTCAAGGAGAAGCTGCGCGGCGCGGGCGGGCAGCGCAGCATCCCGTTCAATGAACCCGGCTCGCTCACCAGGGTCTACGCCGTAGCCAGCGGCAAGGGCGGGGTGGGCAAGTCCTCCGTCACCGTCAACCTGGCCAGCGCACTGGCTGCCCAAGGCCTCCGCGTGGGCATCGTGGACGCGGATGTGTACGGCTTCTCCGTCCCCGCGCTGATGGGGATCACGCAAAAACCCACCCAAGTGGACGATATGATCCTTCCCCCGGTTGCGTACGGGGTGAAGGTGATCTCCATCGGCATGTTCGTCAGCGGCAACAAGCCGGTCGCCTGGCGCGGACCCATGCTGCACCGGGCCCTGGAACAGTTCCTCACTGACGTCTACTTCGGCGATCTGGATGCCCTGTTCCTGGACCTTCCGCCGGGCACGGGTGACATTGCCATCTCCGTTGCGCAGCTGCTGCCCAAGGCCGAGATCCTGGTGGTCACCACACCCCAGGCCGCGGCAGCGGACGTCGCAGAACGGGCCGGTGCCATTGCCACACAGACCGGCCAGAAAATCGCAGGCGTCATTGAGAACATGTCCTACCTGGAGATGCCCGACGGCGGCCGGATGGAGCTGTTCGGAAGCGGCGGCGGGGCAGTCCTCACCGAACGCCTCAGCGCCACGGTAGGGGCGGACGTTCCGCTGCTGGGCCAGATTCCCCTGGACATCCAGCTGCGGGAAGGCGGGGACTCGGGGGTGCCGATCGTCCTGGGCCAGCCGGGCTCGGCGGGCGCGATGGCGCTGGAAGCCATTGCAGGCCAGTTGGCGGCCAAACCCCGTGGGCTGGCCGGGATGAAACTGGGGCTGCAGCCCCGGTAATCAGTAAGCCCCGTTGACCACTAATTGCCGCCGGGCAGTGAGCCCCGCTGGGCAGGCAGGCCTAGGTGGCTTCGGTGTCGAACGGGGCTGTCTCGCCCGGCGCCAGCCGCTCCACAACCCTTTCGGGCCGCGCAGGAGCCGACTCGGCGGCTGCCGCCGCGCCGGACACCGCAGCCACGGCGGCCGGGGCGCCTGCGCTGACGGGCTTGGTGTCGTCGTCGAGGAGTGCTTCCTTGATGATGCGTCGGGGATCGTACTGGCGCGGATCGTACTTCTTCCAGTCGACATCGTCGATGTCGATGCCCACTTCTTCCTTGATCTGCTCGCGGGCACCGTTGGCCATGCGGCGGACTTCCTTGACCAGGTTCGCCAGCTTCTGGGTATATTCGGGCAGCCGCTGGGGGCCGATCACCAGTACGCCAATGATCAGCAGAAGAATGAACTCCGGGCCGTTGATTCCAAACACTTTAGGAAGATTACCCTTTCCGGGCTGCGAGTGACGATTCCCGTCCGCGGGACGGAGCAACAGTTCGCGTCACTGGTTGAACAGGGCCGCGATCTTGCTGAACCCGCGCTCCAGCCGGGTCTCCAGTGGCTCGGCGGCCTGCCCCTCGGAAGTCTCCGGAACGGCGGCCGCCACCCCTTCTGCGGCACTGTCGGCGAGGCGTTTGAGGATGGGCAGGGCTTCGTTGGCCTGCGCCGCGGGCAGGTCGGAGCGATAGGTGATGGTGAGGCCTTCCGCGCGGTAAGTGGCGGCCCATGGCGATGTGGCCCAATCCTGCGACGGACCCGCCTTGCCGCCGGCTCCGGTGGCTTCCACCGGCACACTTCCGGCAGCCGCGGCCTGGGCTGCGGGTTGCCCGGTGACGGGATGCTGTTCAGTAACGGTGGCGTGGTGAGCGCCGTCGGTAAGCCGGAGCTCCACCGCAGGCTGGCCGTCAACAACCAGCGCCTTGGCCGATTCCACGTGGAATCCCATGGCCTGCAGTTCAGGGCAGGCCCAGCCCTCGGAGCGCAGCGTGGCGAGCTGTGCTGCGGTCAACGTCCTGCCGTCCGCCGGTGTCTGCGAGGAGACATGCGAAAAGGCCGCCTCGGTGGCCCCCGCCCCGCCGGCCGCGGGGTCTCCCGCCGCCGTGAACGCCCCGACGGCCAGCACTCCGGCAGCCGCCACCGTTCCGCCGGCCGTCAGCGCCAGGGCCCGGGCGGCCAGCGAGGTCCCGCTTTGGTGTACAGGCGCAGGCGGCTGGGCCGCCAGTTCACTCGTGCGCGCCAGCAGGCGTGCCGTCAGGTCACCGCTAGCGGGTGGAATGGGAGCATCCCGGAGGCGCTCAAGGTACTGCCGTTCCCGGCGCACGGTGGCGGCACACTCCTGGCAGGCCTCAAGGTGGCTGCCGGTGCGCTGATGCCTGCCGCCGAAAGGAAACTGGGACCTCATGCGCCGTTCAGAGGATGCCGGCGATGCGGGGCATCGATAGCTTGCGGCGGGACTGCTGCGGGCGCGGATCGCGGTGGGCGAGCTTCTC
Organism: Arthrobacter sp. E44; assembly: GCF_041877125.1. NCBI lineage: Bacteria > Bacillati > Actinomycetota > Actinomycetes > Micrococcales > Micrococcaceae > Arthrobacter > Arthrobacter sp. E44. The sequence goes on along the minus strand of NZ_JBHDJA010000001.1, from coordinate 127,860 downwards.
CCGGAGCATGGTCCTGCCACGGTGGATACGCGAGCGGACGGTACCCAGCTTCACGCCGAGAGCCTCCGCGACTTCGTCGTAGGACAGCCCCTCGAGGTCGCACAGGACCACGGCGGCCCGGAAGTCCGGCGGAAGTTCCTCCAGCGCGGCCTGCACATCCAGGTCCAGGTTGTTCAGTTCGAAGCTTTGCTCGGGACCCGGCTCACGGCCCGGCAGCCGGGACTCTGCGTCCTCCGCCAGCGCGTCGAAACGGATGCGGGTCTTCCGGCGGGCCTGGTCAAGGAACAGGTTGGTGGTGATGCGGTGCAGCCAGCCGTCGAGCGTCCCCGGTTTGAAGTTGTCCAGCGAACGGAAGACGCGGACGAAGACCTCCTGGGTGAGGTCCTCGGCGTCGAACTTGTTGCCGGTCAAGCGGTAAGCCAGCCGGTAGACCTTCGCCGAATGGTTGGTGACCACTTCTTCCCAAGTGGGACGGACCCACCCATCATCGGGATTGTTGACTGCAGGGACAGGTGCCACAACTGAAGATGACATCGTCCACTCCCCTCATGGAATGCTAACGCCCGGATACTGTTGACATCTCTGATTCGGCGCCGGTCACCTTTTGGATGAGCGGATACCAATCATGTCAAACTTCGCTGGGAATTTCCTGACTGCAGGCGAACTTCAGCCTTGGGCGCAACGGGTGCTTCCGCGGCCTGCCCGGCCAAACACAGTAGGCTTGGGGAGACATTCCCCCTTACGCCCAGAAAGCGAAATCCATGAGCGCCGACAAGTCCAGCAGCTGGTCCTATGCAGAAGATCTGCCCGCTGAGGATGAGGTAATGCTTCGGGCCCGGGAGCGTTCGTTTGAATTGGGCGTCAACGCGATCAGCCCCGGCGTAGGCGCCGTCCTTACGGTGCTGGCCGCTGCCTCCAAGGCCCAGACCGCGGTGGAGATCGGCACGGGCGCCGGGGTCTCCGGCGTGTGCCTCCTGCGCGGCTTGAGCCCGCATGCGGTCCTGACCACCATCGACGTGGACGTCGAACACTTGAGGGCGGCCCGCGAGGCGTTCGCCGAAGCCGGCAGTCCGGCCAACCGTACGCGCACCATTTCCGGCCGCGCCGGCGATGTCCTGCCGCGGCTGACTGACGGGGCCTACGACCTGGTGTTCATCGACGCGGACAAGCCAGGCCTCCCCGGATATGTGGAACAGGCCGTCCGGCTGCTCAAGCGTTCCGGGCTGCTGGTCATCAACGACGCCCTGGACAAGGACAAGGTGGCGAACCCCGCCGGGCGGGAGCCCAACACAGTGACCCTGCGCCAGGTGGGCAAGGCAATCCGCGACGACGACAGGCTGGCTTCCGCAATGCTTCCCACCGGGGACGGCCTGCTGGTGGCCGTTAAGAAGTAGGTATCCCCCGAAGACAGACAGGGTCCGCAGCCCGCAGGCTGCGGACCCCGTCCGGCACAATTATTCGGTAACGCCGACGAGGCATTCCTTGAGGTTGGCTGCTTCGGCAGCGTTCAGTTCGACCACCAAGCGTCCGCCGCCTTCGAGCGGGACGCGCATGATCAGGCTGCGGCCCTCCTTGGTGACTTCCATTGGGCCGTCGCCGGTGCGTGGTTTCATAGCCGCCATGAGGAATTCCCCTCCATTTTGTCCCAGGACTGATCAGCCCGGGCGGGCTGTGTCCGCATGTCGATCAGGCGGCTATGGCGGGGTGGTGGTTCCACCGCCAAGGCTGCGCGTTTTCTGAATGCTTTTGTCCTTGCTTACCTATCATTATCGCGGAATTACCCGCCCGTAGCTAATCGATGGACATTTTCCTGCGCGTGTTATTCCCGTCCTGACCTGCACAGAAGCACGTTTTGCTAGGGCGGATAATCCCCTCCGCCGGGCAGCGGCGCCCACGCCCACAGCCACACGATCCACACGACCTGGAGCAGCAGGAACATCACCACCACGGTCCCCCGGTACGCCCTTGACCGGGAGAGGAAAGCCGCGCCCAGGGCCAGCGGAAACAGCGGCAGCAGCATCCTGAAGGTACTGGTCTGCGGGTGGAGGAAGGCCAGAAGGTATCCCATGTAGCAGGCGCACCACACCCGCAGTTCGACGCCGAGCCGCACCACCGGGGGGAGGAACAGCATCGCGGCGAACAGCGCCACGAAAACTACGGGGGCAAGGACGCCCAGGACGGGGCCAAAAAGCTCGACGCCGGTGTCGAACCACGGTTTGAAAGGCACCAGATCCTGGCCACGCCACACGGTTTCTGTTTTGGTATAGGCCTGCGGGTCACCGGTGGCCACCCATGCGACGGCGGGCCAGGCGAGGGCGGAAACGCCCGCGACGGCGGTTAGCCCCGTCAGTGCGGCCAGGTCCCGGCCGGAATGGGCTGCTTCATTGCTGCCCCGCTGCGGGCTGGCACGGACGAATGCGATGGCCCGGAAGACCAGGAGCAGCCCCACCATGGCGGCAAAGGGGACACCCACGGGCCGGGAGAGGCAGAGCAGGACCACCACGGGCATGGCCGACAGGTACTGCCGGCGCACCACCAGCAGCAGGGCCCACGCGAGCAGCATGAGCGACAGGGGTTCGGCATAGGGGACCTGGAGGACGGCGGAAACGGGGAAGGCCGCGAAGAACGCAACACCCCACATGGCGGTGGCATGGCTGGCCTTCTGCCGGAACAGTTTGTACACCACCAGCGCTGCGCCCCAGCCAGCCAGCATGGCGATCAGCGTGAGCGAGGCGGCGGGGCTGAGGCCGGTGATGCGGCTGAGTCCACCGGCCAGGGCTGGGAAGAGCGGGTAGAAGGCCCACGTATTTTCCTGCACGTTGCCGGCACTGTCCGTGGGAAGGACCGACGGGTAGCCGTTGGCGATGACCTGGCCGTACCAGCGGGCATCCCAGATGTTGATGAAGTTCCAGTAGTCCGGCTTCGGGGGGAACCAGGGGTTGGGGCCCTGGTGGAGTGCCGCGGCCATGAAGATGCACGCGGTAACCACCCTCGCCGCCGCGTACAGGGCCGTCACCTGGAGCCAGGAGGGCCAGCTGCGGACGGCGGAAGCCGCACGGTGGGCTGCGTTGCCCGCGGATGCCAGCGGGCTGCGGCGGTCCACCGTGCTCACAGGCCGCCCTTCCCCGGGGCTGCATCCTCATGGACGGGAGTGGGGCCGCCCCGGAGGCCAGCCTCTCCGGCGCTTCCTGTGCCGGGTTCTTGCCCTGCCGCATCAGCAGCGGCGGTTCCGCCGTCGGAAGTCTGCTCAGAAGGTTCCTCAGGGGCCTCCAGCCGGCCGCGCAGCTCAGCTATTTCGGCATCCTTTGCGGCCAGCTGGTCCCGCAGCTCGTCCAGGACCTGGTCCACCTGGTCCATCCGGTAGCCGCGCAGGCCCAGCGAGAAACGCAGCCGCGTCACGTCCTCCGGAACGGCGTGCTCGGGAAGGAGCACCGGCGGAAGGTTCGCGGGCGGTTCTTCTAAACCACCGTCCAGGAGTGCAGGCAGCCCGGCGCCGCCCGGTGTGCGGGAACGCCCGCCCAGGGCGGCCCAAAGGACCGCCACCACCAGCACGACGGCGAGGAAAACGAGGAAGAAGCTCACGGTTCCATCGTGCCAGACCGCCGGCTGGAACCGTTGCGCCACGTTACTCCGGCCGCTGCTCGCCGTTCATGGAAGGAGTCACCGCGCCATGCAGGACGCGGTCCACGGCTTCCGCGGGGTCGTCCACCAGCTGGATGAGGTCCAGGTCCTTTTCGGAAACCATTCCCTCGGCCACCAGCGTGCCCCGGATCCAGTCGATCATCGGTCCCCAGAAATCGACGCCCAGGAGCACGATGGGGAAGGACGTCACCTTCCGGGTCTGCACCAGGACCATTGCCTCGAACAGCTCATCCAATGTCCCCAGGCCGCCGGGCAGCACGATGAAGCCCTGCGCGTATTTGACGAACATGGTCTTGCGGGCGAAGAAATAGCGGAAGTTAATGCCGAGGTCCACCCACTGGTTCAGGCCCTGCTCGAACGGCAACTCGATACCGAGGCCAACGGACACGCCATTGCCCTCCACCGTCCCCCGGTTGGCCGCCTCCATGGAGCCCGGGCCACCGCCGGTGATCACTGCTACTCCGGCCTCGGCGAGCTTGCGGCCCACTTCGACGCCCATCTCGTAGTAAATGCTGCCGGGTTTGGTGCGGGCTGAACCGAAGACGCTGACGGCTTTTCCAATATCCGCGAGCGCCCCGAAGCCTTCCACGAACTCGCTCTGGATGCGCAGGACGCGCCAGGGATCGGTGTGGACGAACTGGCCGGGGCCCTTGGTATCAAGCAGATGCTGGTCCGACATTTCCACTGCCGCCTGCTTGCGGCGCAGCTCAAGGGGCCCCTTACGGCGCGGCTGGGAATTCTTGGCCGGATCTGCGTTGATGCTCATTCCCCTAGGCTAACCTCCAACCACAGGTATCTCTTGAATCACGATCAGCATGAAGTTGGGGTGATTGGCGTCATAACCCACCGTTGTTCGCTAGATTCTTTCCTATGACTACTCATGTGCCCGGCGATGCTCTCGTCTCCCTGAACGCCGTTAATAAGCATTACGGCCAGCTGCACGTTCTGAAGGACATCAACCTCCAGGTCCGCAAGGGCGAGGTTGTTGTGGTCATCGGGCCCTCCGGTTCCGGTAAGTCCACCCTCTGCCGGGCCATCAACCGCCTGGAAACCATCGAGGGCGGAACCATCAGCATCGACGGGAAAGTCCTCCCCGAGGAAGGCAAGGAACTCGCCCAGCTCCGCGCCGACGTCGGAATGGTTTTCCAGTCGTTCAACCTGTTCGCGCACAAGACCATCCTTGAAAACGTGACCCTTGGGCCCATCAAGGTCAAGGGCGTTTCCAAGGCGGCGGCTGAAAAGGACGCCATGGCACTCCTGGAACGGGTAGGCGTGGGGCACCAGGCTCCCAAGCTCCCGGCCCAGCTCTCCGGCGGCCAGCAGCAGCGCGTCGCAATTGCCCGCGCTTTGGCAATGAAGCCGAAGGTCATGCTGTTCGACGAGCCCACGTCCGCCCTGGACCCCGAAATGATCAACGAGGTCCTGGACGTCATGGTCCAGCTCGCCAAGGAAGGCATGACCATGATCGTGGTCACCCACGAGATGGGGTTCGCCCGCAAGGCCGCCGACCGCGTGGTTTTCATGGCAGACGGCCAGATTGTTGAAGACGACACCCCGGAGGAATTCTTCACCAACCCGAAGAGTGACCGCGCCAAGGACTTCCTGTCCAAGCTGCTCACCCACTGATTCAACCGAACCAACACACTTCAGTTCGCATCCAGGCCGGAAACCCACGGCCATCAATGAAAGGAATGTCATGAAGACATTTATGTCCCGGCGGAAGTCCTTCGTCGTGGCGGCTACCGCTGCCCTCGCCTTGTCCCTCAGCGCCTGCGGCGGCGGCGACTCCGGCGGGTCCAGCAACCCCAGCCCGGTCGAAAAGCCTTCCTTCGCTGCCGGCACCACCATGGAGAAGCTGTCCTCCGCCGGCACCATCAAGATCGGCACCAAGTTCGACCAGCCGCTGTTCGGCCAGGTGGGCCTGGACGGAAAGCCGGTCGGTTTCGACGTTGAAATCGGCAAGCTGATCGCCGCCAAGCTGGGCATTCCCGCAGACAAGATCGAATGGTCCGAGACCGTTTCGGCCAACCGCGAGCCCTTCATCGAGCAGGGCAAGGTGGACCTGGTCATCGCCACGTACACCATCAGCGACAAGCGCAAGCAGGTTGTGGACTTCGCCGGCCCGTACTACCAGGCCGGCCAGGCGCTCATGGTGAACAAGGACAACGACACCATCAAGAAGCCTGAGGACGTCAAGGGCAAGAAGGTCTGCTCCGTCACCGGCTCCACCCCGGCTGCCACCATCGTGGACAAGTACGGCGCGGAACTGGTTCCGGCCGCCACCTACTCCGCGTGCCTGGAACCGCTGCGCAACAAGCAGGTTGAAGCGGTCACCACTGACAACGTGATCCTCGCCGGCTTCGTTGACAAGGAACCGGACGCCTTCAAGCTGGCCTCCGATGAAACCTTCACCAAGGAGCCCTACGGCATCGGCCTGAAGAAGGGCGACAAGGAATTCCGCAGCTGGATCAACGACCAGCTGGAATCCTTCGAAAAGGACGGCTCCTACAAGAAGGCCTGGGAAGCCACCGCAGGTTCGGTCATCAAGACCGCACCCAGCCTCCCGCCCATCGACCGCTACTAACCAGCGTCCAGCTGCCGGGGCTGCACAGCGGCCCCGGCAGCACAGCTTTTAATCCGTCCACGCTTACAGCCGAAGGATCCTATGGACGTCATCATTGAAAACCTGCCCCTTTACTGGACTGGTTTTCTCCGCACACTTTTCCTCTCCGTCGTCTCCGGCATCTTCGCGTTGATCCTCGGAACCCTGCTGGCGGCAGCGCGCGTTTCCCCGGTTGCGGCGCTGCGCGGTTTCAGCACCGTCTACGTGGAGATCCTCCGCAACACCCCGCTGACCATCGCCTTCTTCTTCGCAGCCATTGTGCTCCCCCGGCTTGGGGTCAAGTTCGAGCAGTTCGAGGTCGCCGCGATCATCGCCCTCAGCACCTACACCGCAGCGTTCATCGCCGAAGCTGTCCGCTCAGGTGTCAACAGCGTGCCCGTGGGCCAGGCGGAGGCCGCGCGCAGTATCGGCATGAAGTTCGGCCAGGTACTCACGCTCATCATCCTCCCCCAGGCCCTGCGGACAGTGATCCCACCGCTGATCAACATCCTGATCGCCCTGGTCAAGAACTCCTCCGTGGCCGGTGCCTTCTTCGTCCTGGAACTGTTCGGCTACGGTCGGCAACTGGCCAACGCCAATGGTGACGCCGTCATCACCGTCCTGCTGGGCACTGCGTTCTTCTATCTGCTCCTCACCGTTCCGCTGGGAATCCTCGCCAACACGGTGGAACGAAAGGTGGCGATTGCCCGATGAGCTCCGTTCTGTACGACGTTCCCGGCCCCAAAGCACGCCGGATCTCCCTGATTGCCTCAATCATCGGCGGCCTGTTGATTCTCGGCCTGCTGGCGTGGGTCGTCATGACCCTCGCGCAGCAGGGAATCTTCGAGGCGCGCCGCTGGCAGATCTTCACCCGCGCCGACGTGTGGCGGCTGCTCGGCAACGGGTTGGGTGCCACTCTTTCCGCAGCCGCCATCGCAGCAGTCATCGCATTCCCGCTGGGGCTGCTGCTGTGCCTGCTGCGGATCTCGGATGCTGCTGTCATCCGGATCCCCACCCGGATCATTTTGGAATTCCTGCGCGGCATGCCAGTGGTCCTGATGATGCTCTTCATCCTGCTGGGATTCCGCACCTCCGCGTTCATTGCCGTTATCGCCGGCCTGGTGCTCTACAACGGCGCCGTGTTCGCGGAGATCATCCGCGCCGGCATCCAGTCACTGCCCAAGGGACAGCGCGAGGCGGGGCTGGCCATCGGCCTGACCAGCTACAAGTCCCGCATGCTCATCGAACTGCCGCAGGCTATCCGCCGCATGATGCCGTCGCTCGTGGCGCAGATGGTGGTGCTCCTGAAGGACACCTCGCTGGGCTACATCGTGGCCTACGGTGAACTGCTGCGCGCGGTGCAGGTCATGGCAGACTTCCTGGGGCCGCAGTACCTGTTCCCCGTCTTCTTCGTGGCCGCCGCCATCTACATCGCCATCAACATTTGCGTATCGCGGCTGGCTGTGTGGATCGAGCGCCGCGGCTCCAAGAAGGCTGCCGGCGGTGTGGCCAAGGCCGAACCGGACGTCCTGGAGGCTGCGGCTCCCTAGTCCGCGAAGCCTTCGACAAAAGAGGGCCGGAACTCCCGCGGGAGTTCCGGCCCTCTTTTGTCTTTAAGCTCCCTCAGGCCGCCAGCCAGCTCTGCAGGGCGGCAAGGCATTTGCGGACGGCGTCGGCGTGCACGTGCTCGTTGTCCTTGTGCGCCAGCAGCGCATCGCCTGGGCCGAAGTTGACCGCCGGGATGCCCAGTTCGCTGAAACGCGCGACGTCGGTCCAGCCGTATTTGGGCTTGGGTGCGGCTCCCACGGCGGCAACGAAGGAGGCGGCGGCCGGGTGCTTCAGCCCGGGCCGGGCGCCGGCGGCGGCGTCGGTGCGGACCACGTCGAAGCCAGCCAGCAGTTCCCGGACGTGGGCCTCGGCCTCATCAGGCGTCTTGTCCGGGGCGAACCGGTAGTTGATCTCCACAACGCAGCGGTCCGGAATCACATTGCCCGCTGTGCCGCCATTGATCTTCACCGCGTTGAGGCTTTCCCGGTAGTCAAGGCCGTCGACGTTGATGGTCCGGGGTTCGTAGGCTGCCAGGCGGGCCAGGATGGGCGCTGCCGCGTGGATGGCGTTGCTGCCCATCCAGGCGCGGGCCGAATGCGCAGCCTCCCCCGCCGTGGTGGCCTCGAACCGACTGGTGCCATTGCAGCCGCCCTCCACGGTGCCGTCGGTTGGCTCCAGCAGGATGGCGAAGTCTCCCTGCAGCAGGTCTCCGTGGTTGCGGACCAGGCGCCCCAGGCCGCTCTTCACCGCCTCCACTTCCTCGTGGTCGTAGAACACAAAGGTGACGTCCCGCTTGGGCTGGGCGCCGCCGTCGAACATCCCTGCGGCCAAAGCCAGCTGGACCGCCACGCCGCCTTTCATGTCCGTGGCGCCGCGGCCATACAGGATGCCCTCGCCGGGAACCCCGGACTCCCAGCTGGAAGGGACGGTGCCCTTGGAGCCTTCTGTGAGCGGCAGCGGGACGGTGTCCAGGTGTCCGGCGAGGATGACGCGCTCAGGGCGGCCCAGTTGCGTCCGCGCGATGATCGCGTCCCCGTCGCGCACGACGCTGAGCTGGGGAATCTCCAGCAAAGCGGTTTCGACGGCGTCCGCCAGCTGGGTTTCATTACCGGACACACTGTTGATGTCCATCAGGGCTGCGGTCAGCAACGCCACATCCTGGCGGAGGTCAAGGACGGACAGGGCAGGTTCAGGGGCGGTTTCAGCAGTCACGAAGCCAGTCTAGTTCGAACCGCCCGCCCGGCCCTCGATAGACTGGGGCACATGACTGAGACCGCTTCCTCCGCCGTGCCCGAAACCTTGACCTCAACCGCTGATGACCGTTCCGCCTATGGCTTTGGCGTGGCCACCATCGCCACCGCCGGCGGTGACGCCACCGTCCTGGACGTCTGGTTCCCGGCACCGGCGCTTGGTGTTGCGGCGGAAGACCTCCGCTTGGTGGAGAACGCCGACGAAGCACTGACCCGCATCGCGGAGAACGGCGTCGACGAGGACCGCGGCACGGAACAGAAGGTGGTCTTCGTCCAGATCAACCTGGATGAGGCCCCCGCAGACACCGCTGATGCCTACCTGCGGCTGCACCTGCTGTCACACCGTCTGGTCCAGCCCAACACCATCAACCTGGACGGCATCTTCGGCAAGCTCCCCAATGTCGTGTGGACCAACTTCGGGCCGGCTGCCGTGGAAGGCTTCGAACTGACGCGCGCAAAGCTGCGCCGCCGTGGTGCCGTCACCGTCTACGGCATCGACAAGTTCCCGCGCATGGTGGATTACGTGGTACCCAGCGGTGTTCGCATTGCCGACGCCGACCGGGTCCGCCTTGGTGCGCACCTCGCCGCCGGCACCACGGTCATGCACGAGGGCTTCGTGAACTTCAACGCCGGCACGCTGGGCACCTCCATGGTGGAGGGACGCATTTCCGCAGGAGTAGTGGCCGGCGACGGCAGCGACGTGGGCGGCGGCGCCTCCATCATGGGCACCCTCTCCGGCGGCGGCAAGGAAAAGATCACCATCGGCGAGCGCGTCCTGCTCGGCGCGAACTCCGGCGTGGGCATCAGCATCGGTGACGATTCGGTGGTGGAGGCAGGCCTCTACGTCACGGCAGGCACCCGGGTCCGCGTTCCCGGGCCCAAGGACGAGGTGGGCGAGGACACCACCAAGATCGTCAAGGCTGCCGAACTCTCCGGCGTTCCCAACCTCCTGTTCCGCCGCAACTCCACCACCGGTGCGGTTGAAGCCCTGCCCCGCAAGGGCCAGACAGTTGAACTGAACGACGCCCTGCACGCCAACTAGTTCCTTCATGGCACCTCTGTCTGTGGCGCGCAGGCGCGGCCTGCGCCGCCTGGCGGTGCTGCTCCTCACCCTCGCGCTGGTAGCGGGAGGCATTTATACGGCGGTGTACTTTGTGCAGCGTTCCGAGACCCTCGTTTCGGAACGCTGCACAGCCAAGGCCGCGGGCCGGAGCGGGGAGCTGGCGCCTGACCAGGCGGCCAATGCGGCTTTAATCACCGCAGCGGCTGTCCGGCGGGGCCTTCCCCCGCGTGCCGCCACCATCGCCCTGGCCACGGCCATGCAGGAGTCGAAGCTGCGCAACATCGGCCATGGCGACCAAGCCGGACCGGACTCACGCGGGCTCTTCCAGCAGCGGCCGTCCCAGGGCTGGGGCACCGAGGCGCAAATCATGGACCCTTACTACGCCGTCAATGCGTTCTACGACGCCCTGGTGAAGATTCCCGGCTACGAGACGTTGGACATCACCGACGCAGCCCAGCAGGTCCAGCGGTCCGCCTACCCCAAGGCGTACGCGCAGCATGAAGAGATGGGACGGGCGTTCGCGTCGGGGCTCACCGGACAGACTCCGGCCGGAGTCCAGTGCACACTCCGCTCCCCCACCGCGGGCGGAAATTCCGCATCGGTGGCCACCGAACTTGACCAGGCCTACGGTGGCGTTGACAGCCGGGTGGATGGTTCCACCCTGGTGGTGGACGCCCAGGGGGCGCTGGCCTGGTCCGTGGCCCAGTGGGCAGTTGCCAACGCCAAGGACTTGTCCGTGGTGCGGGTCGAAGCGGAGGGGCACACCTGGCAGCGTGCCAGTGGCGACGGCTGGCAGGTCACGGGTTCCCCTGACGGCCAGGTGCGCATCACGGTGCGGACGGCCGACGGCGGCAGCTGAGTGCCGCCGTCGGCCTCCCGCCTGGGGGCTAGACCAGGATTTCCAGCACCGGTTGGACGTAGCTGCGGAACAGTTCAGGCTGGCTCATCAGTTCCTGGCTCATGATGATCTTGTCGGGCTCAAGGTACCAGGCCCGCTGCTCATCCAGCGGCAGTTCGATAATGGTCAGCTTGAAGTCCCGCGAATCCCGCCCCACTTCCATCAGCCTGTCGTCCACCATGTCCTGGAGCAGCTGGTCGGTTCCCGTGGCAACGCGTTCGGCTTCAAGCTCGGCATATTCGCTTCTGCGCTCCCTGGCCCAGGTGAGCGCGGAACCAAAATGTGCCTGCAGTACCCGCTGAAGGGCCGGAGAGTTGCCGAAGGCTTCGAAGCTGGGCGGCGATAGTTCGGGCGACGCCTGCGGATAGGCCTTGAGCAGCTGTTCCCACCAGGCCTCCCATTCGGTCTTCAGTGCGCTGAGGCCGCCCACGTCTGAAGTCAGGTGCCTGTGGTCGGCCGGGCGGATTTTGGGCGTTGCATGGGACAGCATGGGGCGGCCCACGCCGTTCAGGCCGGCCGCGTCCCGGACGTAGAGCGCAATCATCATCGGCCCGGACGTGTCCGTTGTGATCTGCCACCCTGAACCGCTTGCGTGCTGCATCCGAAGTCCTTCCCTGGCCTGCTTCTGCCGGGGCGCCATGACAGCTCCCGCGCACCCGGCTATCAGTCTATTCCCGCAGCCAATTCACGGAAGTGCAGGCCATTTAACGGACCAGCCCGTCCAGGTGCCGCTCCAGGACGTCGCGGCACATCTGCGCGGTCATCCACGCGGGTTGCAGCAGGGCATGCATGCACAGACCGTCCAGTGTGGCCAGGAGCCGTTCGGCCTCGACCACCAGGTTCTCCTGCGGTTCGTCATGCGGGAGCAGCGAGGCCACCACGCCGCCCACGATGGCCGCCACTTCACGGTGGCTCCGGTCCGCTTCGGCCGCAAGGAAGGGCCTGATCCGAGCGGCGTTCTTGAAAGCCAGCCAGGCGCAGGCGTCCACGGCTGTTTCCTCGTCCAGGGGAAGGACGCCGCCCAGGAGGGTTAAAACAGCGCCGCGCTGCTCAGGGCTGCCGGCGGCCGCGTCCCGCACCGGCGGCAGGAGTCCCTCCAACCGGGAAACGACCCGGTCAACCACCGTGCCGAAGGAGAAGGCCAGCAGCTCCTCGCTCCCCTGGAAGTAGTGCCGGACAGAACCAACCGCCAGCCCGGCTTCATCCGCCACCTCCCGCAGCGAAGCACGCTCCAGCCCGTCGACGGCGATAATGCGGAGAACCGCCTGGACAACATCCTGCCGCCTGGCGTCGGCGTCAACTATTTTGGGCACTATCCTTATTAGCACACATGTGCTTCCATCAAGGCACCCGGCCGCCCGGCATCCGGAACGCTGCGGCGGCGAGCGGTCCGCGTGGGATAGCGTTGAGGCATGAAAATCTTGGTTACCGGGGGCACCGGCTACATCGGTTCCCACACTGTTCTTTCCCTGCAGGAAGCCGGCCACGACGTGGTCGTCATCGACAACCTGGTCAATTCCAGCGAGGAATCGCTGCGGCGGGTGGCAGAACTCAGCGGCAAGCCCGCCGAGTTCCACCACGTTGACCTGGTGGACGAGGCCGCCGTCGAGAAAGTCTTCGCCGGCAGCGGCATCGACGCCGTCATCCACTTCGCAGGCCTCAAAGCCGTCGGGGAGTCAGTGCAGGAGCCGCTGAAGTACTACTACAACAACCTGGTGGGCACCCTGAACCTGATCCGCGTCATGGACAGGCACGATGTCCGGTCTATCGTCTTCAGCTCCTCGGCCACCGTCTATGGGGAGCACAATCCCATACCCTACGTGGAAAAGATGGAGATCGGCGCCAACAACCCCTACGGGCGCACCAAGGAACAGATCGAGGACATCCTCTCCGACCTCGGCGCCGCCGACTCGCGCTGGCACATAGCACTGCTGCGCTACTTCAACCCCGTGGGCGCGCACCCGTCAGGGCGCATCGGCGAAGACCCCCAGGGCATCCCCAACAACCTGGTCCCGTTCATTGCCCAGGTGGCCGTGGGCCGCCGCGAGAAGCTCATGGTGTTCGGCGGCGACTACGACACTCCGGACGGAACGTGCCTGCGCGACTACATCCATGTGGTGGACCTCGCCGAGGGCCACGTCGCCGCGCTGAACCACATCGCAGGGCGTACCGGCGTCTTCCGCTGGAACCTGGGCTCCGGCAAGGGCTCCTCCGTCCTGGAGGTCCTGCGGTCCTTCGAGAAGGCCGTGGGCAAGCCCATCCCCTACGAGATCACCGGACGCCGTGCTGGAGACCTTCCTGCCTTCTGGGCCGACGCTACCTCCGCGCTGGCGGACCTGAGCTGGTCCACCACCAAGACCGTGGACCAGATGTGCGAGGACCACTGGCGCTGGCAGAAGAACAACCCCCAGGGCTACGCCTCCTGACCATCCCCGTCGATTGCTCCCCACCGGCTCCCTGCCCTCGCAAGCTCGGGCCCGGGCCATCCCCGTCGATTGCCGCGTACTTGTCGTTTTGGTGCCCCAAAACGACAGTTACGGAGCAATGGATGGTGATTAACGCGCAACGGCCGCCCACCTTCGGAAGGTGGGCGGCCGTCGTCGTTAGTTCCGGCGGAGATCAGCGGGCCGGGTAGTCGCGCTCGGGCTCGCCGATGTACAGCTGGCGCGGGCGTCCAATCTTGGTGTTCGGATCGCTGATCATTTCGCGCCACTGGGCAATCCAGCCCGGCAGGCGGCCGATGGCGAACAGGACGGTGAACATCTTTTCAGGGAATCCCATGGCCTTGTAGATCAGGCCGGTGTAGAAGTCCACGTTGGGGTAGAGCTTGCGCTGGATGAAGTAGTCATCGCTGAGTGCCTTCTCTTCCAGGCGCATGGCGATGTCCAGCAGTTCGTCGTTGCCGCCGAGCTTGCTCAGGATCTCGTGGGCCGTGGCCTTGACGATCTTGGCGCGCGGATCGTAATTCTTGTAGACGCGGTGCCCGAAGCCCATGAGGCGGACGCCGTCTTCCTTGTTCTTGACCTTCTCCATGTAATCCTCAGGCTTGAGGCCCTCGGCCTGGATCTGCCGGAGCATCTTCAGGACGGCCTCGTTGGCGCCGCCGTGGGCAGGGCCGAAGAGGGCGTTAATGCCGGCGGAGACGGAGGCGAACAGGTTGGCGTTGGAGGAGCCCACCAGGCGCACGGTGGAGGTGGAGCAGTTCTGCTCGTGGTCAGCATGCAGGATGAGGAGCAGGTCCAGTGCCTTGACGATGACCGGGTCAAGCTCGTACTGCTCGGCCGGCAGGCCGAAGCTCAGGCGCAGGAAGTTCTCCACCAGGTTCATGGAGTTGTCCGGGTAGAGCATGGGCTGGCCGATGGACTTCTTGTGCGCGTACGCGGCGATGACCGGCAGCTTGGCCATGAGGCGGATGGTGGAGACCTCCACCTGTTCGGCGTTGAACGGGTCCAGCGAGTCCTGGTAGAACGTGGACAGCGCGGACACGGCCGAGGACAGCACCGGCATGGGGTGCGCGTCGCGGGGGAAGCCGCCGAAGAAGCCCTTGAGCTCCTCGTGCAGCAGGGTGTGGCGGCGGATCTTCTGGTCGAACTCGTCCAGCTCAGTGGGCGTGGGCAGGTTGCCGTAGATCAGCAGGTAGGACACCTCCAGGAAGCTGGAATGCTGTGCCAGCTGCTCGATGGGGTATCCGCGGTAGCGCAGGATGCCTGCATCGCCATCGATGTAGGTGATGGCGGACGTGGTTGCTGCGGTGTTCATGAAGCCGGGGTCAAAGGTAACGGCTCCGGTCTGCTTCAGCAGCTTGGAGACGTCGTAACCTTCGTTCCCTTCAACAACCTGGATGCGCGGGAGCTTCAGCTCGCCACCTGCGTGGAGCAGGGTCGCAGCATTGTTGGTCTCAGTCATGGAGTCCCCTTCATGAGGCGTCTTTGGCCTCTGTCGAAAGCTTGATCCAACATCAGGTGAGCCGTGCACGAAGCCTGAAGAGACAGGTTCCAACACCCGGGCTGCCTTCTTGTAGAAAGCCACCATTGATCAGTTAAAAAGTACCGCTCCTTGGCGGGTGTCACTAATCCGGGGCCCGCCCCTGCGGCCTAAAACACACCACATGTGGGGCGAGTCACACGAATATTACGTACCCTGGGAGCTAGCTTCGGCCAGCCGGGCTACCGCTGCATCGATCCGTTCATCCGACCCCGTCAAGGCAACACGGACGTAGCCGTTGCCGGCGTCGCCGTAAAAGACCCCTGGTCCCACCACGATGCCCCGCCCAGCCAGTCGGGAAACGGTCTCCCAGGTGTCCTCCCCTGCCGTCGACCAGAGGTACAGGCCGGCGTCGGATTCCTTGATCTCCAGGCCGAAGTCCAGCAGCGCCGGCAGCAGGCGTTCGCGCCGGCCCCGGTACAGCTCCTTTTGCGCCTCAACGTGGGTGTCGTCGCCCAGCGCCACCCGCATGGCTTCCTGGATGGGGTAGGGCACGATCATGCCTGCATGCTTGCGGCTGTTGACCAGGTTGGGCATCAGGTCCGGATCACCGGCGACGAACGCCGCCCTGTAACCGGCCAGGTTGGACTGCTTGCTGAGCGAGTAGACGGCGAGCAGGCCCTGGTGCGAGCCGCCCGCCACGCGGGGATCGAGGATGCTGGGGACCCGCTGGCCCCCGCGCTGGACGTCCCAGTCGCCCCAACCGAGCTCCGCATAGCATTCGTCCGACGCCACAACGGCACCCAGTTCGCGGGCCTGGACCACCAGCGCCTTCAGGGAGTCTGCGTCCCGCACGCTGCCGGTGGGGTTGCCGGGCGAGTTGACCCAGATGAGCCGGACCCGCGCGCGGGTGGCCTCGTCCAGTTCGTCCAGGTTGTCCGTTGCCACGGATGTGACCCCGGCGAGTGTTGCGCCGATATCGTACGTGGGGTAAGCCACCTTGGGACGTACGACGACGTCTCCGGGCTTAAGGCCAAGCAGCAGCGGCAGCCACGCAACGAGTTCCTTGGAGCCCACCGTGGGCATGATGTTGCGCGGATCGAGGCCTGGCACACCGCGCCGCCGTTCGAACCAGGCAGCGATGGCCTCCCGCAGCGCCGGAGTCCCATGGACCGTGGGGTAGCCGGGTGCGTTGGCGGCGGCCTTCAGGGCATCCTGCACCAGCTGCGGCGTCGGATCCACCGGCGTCCCGATTGAGAGGTTGACGGCTCCACCCGGATGCTCAGACGCCTTCGCCACATACGGTGCCATGGCCTCCCAGGGGTAGTCGGGCAGGTCCAGGCCAAACGAATTAACTGCTGCGGTCACGATGTCCGTCCGCTTTAGTGGTCTTGGTTCTGCGGGGGCAGGGCTGCGATCATCGGGTGGTCCTTGCCGGTGTTGCCGATCTTGGCTGCGCCGCCCGGGGAGCCGAGGTCATCGAAGAACTCCACGTTGGCCTTGTAGTAGTCGGCCCACTCCTCCGGGGTGTCGTCCTCGTAGTAAATGGCCTCAACCGGGCACACCGGTTCGCAGGCTCCACAGTCGACGCACTCATCCGGATGGATGTACAGCGAACGCTCGCCTTCATAGATGCAGTCGACGGGGCATTCTTCAATACATGCCTTGTCCTTGACATCCACACACGGCTGCGCGATTACGTACGTCACGTCCCTGGCCTCTCCACGTTGGGGTTCCGGCGTCCCGCCGGCTCTTGCATCCGGCGGCACAGCCGGAGTCTGACATCTGAGCCTATTATCTCCCAGCCCATTCCCGCGAACCTAGCCGGGCCCCCTAGTATGAACTGGTGAGTCAGCCAGTACCTGCGCCAGCGCGTTTCCTTGCCTCGGCTGAGCCGGGAACCCGGGTGGTGGTGCGCTACCAAATCGAGGGCGGCCTCACGGACGCCCTGGGACACCTGCTGGGTTGCGACGCCGGTTCCTGCACCGTCCGCACCCGGCAGGCCGACGTCGTCATTCCCCTTGAGCGCGTTGTGGCAGCCAAGCAAGTCCCGCCGGCTCCCCCGCGGCGCCGCCCGGCTGCACGCTAAACCGCCCCCGGCAGAGGGAAAAGAAAAAGCCGGAACGACGGCGGGGTCCCCGCCTGCCGTTCCGGCTTTCCTTGCCTTGCTAGGCCTTGGCGCGGGCGCGGTTGGCCTTGGCGCGCTCGTTGGTGTCCAGGATCACCTTGCGGATCCGGATGGCCTCCGGGGTTACCTCGACGCACTCGTCCTCGCGGGCGAACTCCAGCGACTCTTCGAGGGTGAGTTCCCGCGGCGGGGCCAGGTTCTCGAAGGTGTCGGAGGAAGCGGCACGCATGTTGGTGAGCTTCTTTTCCTTGGTGATGTTGACGTCCATGTCATCGGCGCGCGAGTTCTCGCCGACGATCATGCCTTCGTACACCTCGGAGGTGGGCTTCACGAAGAAGGAGCCGCGTTCCTGCAGGTTGATCATGGCGAACGGGGTGACCACGCCGGCGCGGTCGGCAATCATGGAGCCGTTGGTGCGGTACTCGATGGGGCCGGCCCAGGGCTCATAGCCTTCGGAGATGGAGGCTGCGATGCCGGCGCCGCGGGTGTCGGTGAGGAACCGGGTACGGAAACCGATCAGGCCACGGGCCGGAACGATGAACTCCATCCGGCACCAGCCGGTGCCGTGGTTGGCCATGTTGGTCATGCGGCCCTTGCGGGCTGCCATGAGCTGCGTGACGGCGCCAAGGTATTCCTCGGGTACGTCGATGGTCATGTGCTCCATGGGCTCATGGATCTTGCCATCGATGGTCTTGGTGACAACCTGCGGCTTGCCCACGGTCAGCTCGAAGCCTTCGCGGCGCATCTGCTCAACCAGGATGGCCAGCGCCAGCTCGCCACGGCCCTGGACTTCCCAGGCGTCGGGACGCTCGGTGGGAAGCACCTTGATGGAGACGTTACCGATCAGTTCCTTGTCCAGGCGGTCCTTCACCTGGCGGGCGGTAACCTTGGCACCCTTGACCTTGCCCGCCAGCGGGGAGGTGTTGATACCGATGGTCATGGAGATCGCGGGGTCATCCACGGTGATCAGCGGCAGCGGCTGCGGGTTCTCGACGTCGGTGAGGGTTTCACCAATGGTGATGTCCTCGATGCCGGCGACGGCGACGATCTCGCCGGGGCCCGCGGACTCGGCGGGAACGCGCTCCAGCGCCTTGGTGGCGAGCAGTTCGGTGATCTTGACGGTCTTCAGCTCACCGTTCTGGCGGGCCCAGGCAACCTGCTGGCCCTTGCGGAGGGTGCCGTTGTAGATGCGCAGCAGGGCAAGGCGGCCCAGGAACGGGGAAGCGTCCAGGTTGGTCACGTGTGCCTGCAGGACACCCTCGGGGTTGTACGTAGGAGCCGGGATGTGCTCCACGATGGTCTTGAAGAGCGGCTCGAGGTCTTCGTTCTCCGGGGCGGTGCCGTCAGCGGGCTGTTCGAGGGAGGCGCGGCCAACCTTGGCTGCAGCGTAAACGACGGGAACTTCGAGGATCTTGTCCAGGTCCAGGTCGGGCACTTCGTCCGCGAGGTCTGAGGCCAGGCCCAGGAGCAGGTCCATGGACTCGTGGACGACTTCCTCGATGCGGGCATCGGGACGGTCGGTCTTGTTGACCAGCAGGATGACAGGCAGGTGGGCGGCCAGGGCCTTGCGGAGGACGAAGCGGGTCTGCGGAAGCGGACCCTCGGATGCGTCAACGAGGAGGACGACGCCGTCGACCATGGACAGGCCGCGCTCCACCTCACCGCCGAAGTCGGCGTGGCCCGGGGTGTCGATGACGTTGATGGTGATGGTCTCGCCATTGGAGGACGGCCCGTTGTAGGCCACCGTGGTGTTCTTGGCGAGGATGGTGATGCCCTTTTCGCGCTCAAGGTCACCGGAGTCCATCACGCGGTCTTCGAGGTGGTTGTGCTCGGCAAAGGAATTGGTCTGCTTGAGCATGGCATCGACCAAAGTGGTCTTGCCGTGGTCAACGTGGGCCACAATCGCGACGTTGCGCAGGTCACTGCGCGATGCAGTGGCTACCGCGGTGTTGGTGGTGGTTTCAGACATGCGTAATGGCTCGATTCAGTGGAGTCAGCTGTTGTATCGCGACATTTCCAACTGGAACGCACGACGGACTTGGCCCTTAACACAGGGCGACTACTTCCAGTCTAAACGCTGCGGCAAGTGATGGCCTAAATCCGGGCGGCGGCGCCGCTGCCGCACGCAACCCGGAATCACCCCTGATCGCCAGGTCACACTCACTGGATAAATACCCGCCAATGCCCCATTATTGCTGTTGATGAGCAGCCCATCGCCCCGCAAAGAATCCCCCCGTCCCGCGCGTGTGCTCACGCGCGCTGCGGTGCTGGCACTTGCCGCGGGGCTGGTCCTTGCGGCGCCCGGTCAGCAGGTGGATGTGGCTCCTGGTCAGGCGTCGCCCGTGGAGGGGTACCTTCCGTCCGCGCTGCTCCGGGCCAGCGCCGTTGGCCAACCCAGTGCGACGGGATTCGCCTCAAACGTCGACCTGTCAACGGTACTTAACCGCCCTGCGCTGTTCCCTGGCGAGATTTACCGCAACCCGGTGTTTAAGCGCAACGAGGTTGTGGTGGCAAATGCCAGAAGCACTGCCGTGCTGATTGGCGACTCCCAGTCCGTCCCCGACGACAGCTGGCCTCGCAGGGCCCTGGCAGGCCTGGGTTACAGCGTCCACTTCTGCGGTTACGGCGGCACGGGGTTCACCGCTGCCAACGGCAAGGTGGGCAACTACATCGATGCCCTTGAACACGGCGACTGGCTGATGCCGGCCGGAGCACCCGGCCTGATCGTGATTGAAGGCGGCGGCAACGACGCTGCCCGGGGCGCCTCTGACGCGCAGATCAGTGCCAACGCCAACCGGCTCATCGACGCACTGAAAGCCAGATACCCCGACACGCGGATCGTCGTGGTGGGCACCCTTGCCCGCGGAGCCCAAAACGGCGGCGGCCGGCGAAGCCAGGTGGATGCACTGCTGGCGGGGATCGCAGCCCGGCAGCAGGTCACGTTCGTGAGCGCCGGCGACTGGCTGACCAAATACAACCTGACCCAGCACCTGGCCGACGCCGTCCATATGGATGCCGAAGGCCGGAAGCAGCTTGGCGGGGTCCTGGAGCGCCGCTTGCGTGAACTCGGTGTTCCCGCCGCGCCGGGTGGCGGGCCGTCGCTGGCAGCTACGGGAGCGAACGGCACAAACGGCTGAAGCCGGAACCCGAAGGTCCCGGCTCCAGCCGTTGACATGGGGCTTCCCCGCTACGCCACGGTTATGCCACCTCGGGCGGAAGCATCAGCTTCGCGCCGGGGATCGCATTGAGCAGGGCCTTCGTGTAGTCCTGCTGGGGCGACTCGAAAACCTCGTCCGTGGACCCGGTCTCGACAAGCCGGCCCTTCTCCATCACGCACACGTGGTCCGCGATCTGCCGCACGACGGCAAGGTCGTGGGTGATGAACAGGTAGGTCAGGCCGAGGTTGACCTGCAGGTCAGCCAGCAGATTCAGCACCTGCGCCTGCACCAGTACGTCCAGGGCGGAAACTGCCTCGTCACAGATGATGACCTCGGGGTCAAGCGCCAGTGCGCGCGCGATGGCAACACGCTGCCGCTGCCCGCCTGACAGCTCGTTCGGGTACCGCTGCATGGCGGACTGGGGCAGGGCCACCTGGTCCAGCAGCGTCCGCACCTTCTTTTCCCGGCTGGCCTGGTCCCCGATCTTGTGCACCCGAAGCGGTTCTTCAATGGTGCGGTAGATGTTGTACATCGGATCGAGGGAGCCGTACGGATCCTGGAAGATGGGCTGGACGCGCCTGCGGAACTTGAACAGTTCGGCAGGCTTCAGGGCCGAGGTGTCGACGCCGTCGAACAGGATCCTGCCTTCCGTGGGCTTTTCCAGCTGGAGCACCATCTTGGCCACCGTGGACTTGCCGGAGCCCGACTCCCCCACAATCGCCGTCGTGGTTCCCCGCCTGACGTCGAAGCTCACGCCGTCCACCGCCGCGAAGTCCGTCGCCTTGCCCAGCCCCTGGCGGAGCTTGTAGACCTTGCGCAGGTCCTGGATCTGCAGGAAGGTGTCCGACTTGGCCGTCTCGGCCGCCGGCGCCAGCAGGTCCGCAGTCTCCACGCCCTGCTCCTTGGCAGCCTGGATACGGCGGCTGGCCAGGGACGGCGCGGACTCTACGAGCCGCTTGGTGTACGGGTGCTGCGGGTTGCGGAGCAGTTCCAGCGACGGACCGGCTTCAACCACGCGGCCCTGGTACATGACCACCACTTTGTCTGCCCGCTCGGCTGCCAGGCCCAGGTCGTGGGTGATCAGCAGCACCGAGGTTCCCAGTTCGTTGGTCATCGTCTCCAGGTGGTCCAGGATCTGCCGCTGGACGGTGACGTCGAGGGCCGACGTCGGCTCGTCCGCAATCAGCAGGCGGGGCTGGCAGGAGAGGCCAATGGCGATCAGCGCGCGCTGGCGCATGCCGCCGGAGAACTCGTGCGGGTACTGGTTGGCACGGCGCTTCGCGTCGGGCAGCCCCGCTTCGGAGAGCACCTTGGCGATATCGTCCGGCCCGCTGGGGCGGCCGTTTGCCTTCAGTGTTTCCCGGACCTGGTAGCCGATCTTCCACACCGGGTTCAGGTTGGACATGGGGTCCTGCGGAACCATGCCGATGGTGTTGCCGCGCAGCTCGATCATGCGCTGCTCGGTGGCATGGGCAATGTCCTCGCCGTCGAGCAGGACTTGGCCGCCGGACACCCTGCCGTTGTTGGGCAGGAGGCCAATGGCCGCCAGCGCCGTGGTGGATTTGCCGGACCCCGACTCCCCCACGATTGCCACCGTTTCGCCCGGCATGATGGTCAGGTGCGCGTTCCGCACGGCCTGGACCTCACCGCCGCCGGTCTTGAAGGTAATGGCGAGGTCACGGATTTCGAGCAGCGGCCTGACGCCGGTGGTTTCGGCCTCATCAATGCGGACGTCTGGAGTTGTCATCTCATTTTCTCTCATCGCTGACGGCTCTTCGGGTCAAGGGCGTCGCGCACTGCATCGCCCAGCATGATGAAGCTCAGCACCGTGATGGACAGCGCCGCGGCCGGGTAGAGCATGATTTCCGGCCGGGTCCTGATCGAGGCCTGGGCGCCTGCGATGTCATTGCCCCAGGACATGATGCTCTGCGGCAGGCCAATGCCCAGGAAGGACAGGGTGGCTTCGGCCACGATGAACACGCCAAGTTCCAGCGTTGCCAGGACAATGATCGGAGCCAGGGCGTTCGGCAGGACGTGGCGCATCAGCGCACCGAACTTGGAAACACCCAGCGCGCGGGCTGCGGTGACGAAGTCGGAATTGCGCACCTCAATGACTGCACCGCGCGTGATGCGCGCCATCTGTGGCCAGGCCAGGAGCGAGATGACGAACACCACGGTCCACACGCTCTTGTTCTCGCGGAACAGCGGCAGCTGGGTGATCACCAGAGCGCCGAGTACCAGCGGCAGCGCGAAGAAGATGTCACCCAAGCGGGCAAGCACAGCGTCAATCCAGCCGCCGTAGTATCCCGCAAGGGCGCCAAGGGTCACGCCGATCACCAGGACGCACAGCACCGAGAGCAGGCCCACTGACAGCGAGGCCTGGGTGCCGTGGATGACCCTGGAGTACACGTCGCAGCCCTGGAAAGTGAAGCCGAACGGGTGTCCGGCGCTGGGCGCGCCTTCCGAGTTCCCGAGTTCGCAGCCTTCGTTGGGCGGCGTGGACGTGAAAAGTCCAGGGAACAGCGCAATGACGATCAGGGCAAGGATCAGCAGTGCCGAGATGATGAACAGCGGACGACGGCGGAGCTTGCGCCAGGCGTCGGCCCACAGGCTGAGTGGGGCCTGGTCAGTCTTGACGGCATCCGTTGCCTGCAGCGGCGTCTCTTCAATGGGGGCCACGAAGTGGCTGTTATTACTGGTCATAGCGGATCCTCGGGTCAAGCCAGGCGTACAGGAGATCGACAAGCAGGTTGGCCACGACGAACACCAGCACCAGCACGCTGACGATGGAGACGATGGTGGGCCCTTCACTGCGGAGGACTGCCTGGTAAAGCTTGTTGCCAACGCCGGGAACGTTGAAGATGCCCTCGGTAACGATGGCACCGCCCGCCATCAGGCCGCCAAGGTTGGCGCCCAGGTAGGTCACCACCGGGATCAGCGAGTTGCGCAGGATGTGTGCCAGGACCACCCGGGGACGTGACAGGCCCTTGGCCGTGGCGGTCCGCACGTAGTCCGCGTTCATGTTTTCGCTGACTGACGCGCGGGTCAGGCGCAGGACGTAGGCAAAGGAGACAAGCCCCAAAACAATTGCGGGCAGCAACAGTGTGCCCCAGTTCGCATTCGCACCCACCGTCGGCTTGGCCCAGCCCAGCTGCACACCGAAGACGAGCTGGAAGACGAAGCCGAGGACAAAGGTGGGAACTGCAATGACCACCAGCGAAGCCACCAGGACGGTGGAGTCGAACCAACCGCCCCGGCGCAGGCCGGCGAACACGCCGAAGGCCACGCCGAAGATGGCTTGGATCGCCAACGCCTCGATGGCGAGCATGGCTGTGACGGGGAAGACACGGGCCAGGCTGGCGGCAATGGGCTGGCCGGTGAAGTCATTGCCCAGGTTGAAGGTGAAGAGGTTCTTGAGGAACAGGCCGTACTGGACCCAGAAGGGCTGGTCGAGGTTGTACTGGCTGCGCAGGGTGTCGATGACTGCCTGCGGGGGCTGGCGGTCGCCGAACAGCGCGGCGATGGGGTCGCCGGGCAGGGCGAACACCATGTAGTACACCAGGAGGGTAGTGCCGAGGAAAACAGGGATCACCTGCAGGAGTCGGCGCAGAATAAACCGGATCACAGGATCACCTGCCTTCCGGTAAGGGGGAGAACACGTTCATGAATGCCTTCCTGCCGCTTGCAAGCCAATGGGGGCCCGGACGTAACCGGAACCCCCATCAGCTTGTCGGCAAGTTATTTCTTGGAACTACTTGGCCGTGATGC
Organism: Arthrobacter sp. E44; assembly: GCF_041877125.1. Lineage (NCBI taxonomy): Bacteria > Bacillati > Actinomycetota > Actinomycetes > Micrococcales > Micrococcaceae > Arthrobacter > Arthrobacter sp. E44. The sequence continues at coordinate 103,879 of NZ_JBHDJA010000001.1, read as the reverse complement.
CGTAGTACAGGATGCCGCCGTTCCAGCCGGTTTCGGCCTTCACGATGTTGTTGCTCCAAACGATCGGGCGGGCCTGATCCCAGAGCGGCAGGCCGGGCAGGTCCTGGAACAGGATCTCCTGTGCCTGGTTGAACTTGTCGTTGGCTTCATCCGTGCTCTTGGCAGCCAGGCCCTCCTTGAGGAGCTTGTCGAACTCAGGGTTCGAGTACTTCTCGTAGTTGGAGGAAGCGTTGGTGGCCCATACCGGTCCCAGGAAGTTGTACAGCGACGGGTAGTCGCCCTGCCAGCCCGCACGGGTCAGGCCGGGCAGCTGCTGGGACTTGCGCAGGTTCAGGACTTCAGCGAACTTGGCGAAGGGCTGGATTTCAGCCTGGATGCCGAGGTTGTTCTTGAAGCCGTTGGCCACGGCGTCGATCCATTCCTTGTTGCCGCCGTCGGTGTTGGAGGCGATCTGAAGCGGCTTGGAGCCGTCGTAGGGCTGGATCTTGTCAGCCTGTGCCCACAGGTCCTTGGCCTTGGCGGCGTCGAACTTGAGGACTTCGCTGCCCTTCAGGCCTTCCTTGAATCCGTCGATGACCGGCGGGACGAATGCCTTGGCAGGGGTACGGGTGCCGTTGAAGACCACCTTGGCGATTTCCTCGCGGTTGATGGCGTAGGACAGTGCCTGGCGCCGCAGCTTGCCGGCCTCACCCTGGAAGTTCGGGTTGTACGGCGGGATGTTCAGCGTGGAGTTGGTGGCAACGGCCTTGGTGGCGTTGCGGTCCGGGAAGTCGGAAACGTAGGTCTTCAGTGCGTTGGACGGAAGAACGTCGGTGATGTCCAGGTTGTCCGACTGCAGGTCCGTGTATGCGGGGCCCGGATCCGTGTAGAACTTAAAGGTCACGCCACCATTCTTGGCTTCGCGCGGGCCCTTGTAGTCCGCGTTCTTTACCAGGGAGATGGACTGGTCGTGGACCCAGGAACCCTGCTTTTCGAACTTGTACGGACCGTTGCCGACGGGGTTTTCACCGAAGGTCTTGGGGTCGGTCAGCGCTGCCGAAGGAAGCGGGAAGAAGGCGGAGTAGCCGAGGCGCAGGGACCAGTCAGCCTCAGGCTGGGCCAGCTTGACCGTGATGGTGGAATCATCGGTTGCTGCAAGGCCGGACATGGTGTCAGCCTTGGGGGCCGGGGTGGTGGTGGTCTTGCCGTCAGCACCCTTTTGCGAGTTCACAGCCGAAACGTCTTCGTAACCGGCGATGGACTCGAAGAAGAATCCGTTGTTCTGCAGGTTCTTGGAGTTTGCAGCGAAGTTCCAGGAGTCAACGAAGGTCTTAGCCGTAATGGCCTCGCCGTTGGTGAACTTCTGGCCCTGCTTGACCTTGATGGTCCAGTTCTGGGCGTCGGACGACTCGATGGAATCGGCGAGGGCGTTGACCGGCTTGCCGCTGGCATCGTACGTGCGCAGGCCTTCGAAGAGGAGCTCGACCACGCGGCCGCCGTAAACCTCATTGGTGTTTGCCGGCAGCAACGGGTTTTGTGGCTCGTTGCTGTAGGCAGTGATGACCTTGTTCGGATCGCCGGCAGCATTGCTGGACCCTTCAGTGCTGCCGCCGCCGCCGGCGCCGCACCCGGTCAGGGCAAGCGCGGCGATTGCCACGATGCCCAGTGCTTTGGAAGTGCGCGTAAAACGCATTCCGCCTCCTATGAGTTGTGGGAGAGATATATAGGGGAATCTTGTGCTTCCCCTGCAGGCTGCACGCAGCTCACCGCTGTGACGAAACCTACACAATACGAGTTAGCCTAACCGCACGTAGTCCAGATATTGGTACTCCGTTGCCAAACCGTGACCGGCGCAGTACAATACCCCGGCAAATGGAGGGAAGTTAGGCACGTCACATGCTACTCGCCGGTAAGCCGTACGGCGAATCGGGCCAAAGAGCGCTGCGCAAGGGGCGAAAGACCCTAGGTCACCTGGCAGGGTTGGACAGCCGCCACTCCCAGACGTTCCACCAGATGCCGAGGGGGCCGGGGCTGGTCTTGATGCCCGCTACCCGGGAATTGAAGGCGGTTGTTCCCAGCGTTTGGTAGAGCGGGAGGCCATACGCGTCCTCCCAGATGTGCTTATCGATTTCCGCCAGGAGCTCATCCTGTTTGCCCAGGTCCGTGGTCACGGCCAGTTGCTCCATAACCTTGTCCGCGCCGCCGTCGGAATATCCCGTGAAGTTGCTGCCCGCACCGGTGCGGAAAATCTGCGGCACCCGGCTGACACCGGCCTCTGTGCCGATCCATCCCGACAGGGCGGCGTCATATCCGCCCCGGCTTAGCGCGGCAGCCCAGTCGGCACTGCCCTGTCCGCCGTCGACCACCCGGAATCCGGCCAGCGCGGCCGAGTCGCGGATCAGGGCGAACGCCTTGGCCCGGTTCGGGTTGTCCCGGTTGTAAAGTACGCGGACGCTGGGGGTGGTGTCCTTCAGGAGCTTCTTTGCCCCGTCAATGTCCACCTTGGCGTAGTCCGAAGAGCCGTTATTCTTCACGGTGTCGTCGTACTTCGGTTGTCCCGGCAGGAATACCTGCGAGTCCAATGGCTTGTTGTCCGGCACCTGGGTTCCCACCACGGCGTCCATGATTGCCTGCCGCGGCACGGTCTTGAGGAAGGCTTCCCTGACGTCTTTGTCGGCAAAGGTCCCGGAGAAGTTGAGATCCAGGTGGTCATAGCCAGACTGTTTGTACCGTTGCACGGTGATGCCCTGGCCCGACAGGCCGGTGAGGAGACTGTCCGTAGCGGCTGAGGGCTGCGGCGAAATGATGTCAGCCTGGCCGTTGCGGAGGGCATCCACTGCCGCCGGTACTGCCCCGGTGAACCTGACATTGATTTCGTCCAGCCAGGGTTCCGCGCCCCATGTGTAGTCCCGGTTGCGAACCAGCTTCATCGAGACTTCCGGGACGATATCGCGGACGATGTAGGGGCCGCTGGACAGGTAGAGTGCCGGATCATCCGGAACGGCCTTTGTATTGAATCCGGTGTTCCAGAAGTCGCCGATTTTCTTGAGTGCGGGGTTGGACACCGGCTTTTCCGGGTTGCCCCGAGGCGTGTCCTTGAGCAACGTCACCAGGTCTTCCTCATCGTTGAGTCCGCCCTTGGCAGCAACGACGTGGGCGGGGAGCCCGACGTCGAACGCCACTTCCCAGTCGGCGTATGGTGCCGCGTACTCAATGGTGATGGAACGCCCGTCGGATCCGATTTCCGGGAACAGGGTGCCGGCGAGCCCCGTGGTGTCGGAGGCAACCGAGAAGTACTTGGTTCCCTTGCCGGCAGCACGATCGACATCATCGTAGTAGCCGGACCCGGCGGCCCAGCTCAACAGGAGGTCGGCTGCGCCAATGGGCGCACCATCCGACCACTTAACGCCCTCGTTGACCGTGTACTTCACCTTGAGCGGCTGGTCGGATACCTTCTCGAAATGGCCGAACTTGTCGTTCCGGACAACCTTGGACGTGTCATCAAGGTAGAAGAAGCCCGAATGTGTGATGGCACCGATCTTCGAATTGATGTCAGTGTTGCCGTTGGCGCTGTAGGGGTTGAACGACGAGAAGGCATTGACCTCCGCCACCGTGACGCTGCCGCCGCGCTTCGCCTCCCCCACCACAACGGACGGGGCGCTGCCACCCGAGCAGCCGGAAAGAACAAGGGCGGCCGACAATGCGGCGACGAGCAACTGAATCAGACGCCGTACCGGCATGCCGCCTCCTTGTGTTTTTCCCTCTCCAGGAGGGGACCCGGGCCGCCCAATCGCGCCCTACCACTTCAGGATAAGCTGTCAGGCCGGTCAGTCGTTGATGTGGGGCATTGGACCCTGTAGTCCCCCCCCCCACCGGGCCGCTACTATGAACCCGTGCCTGGCCGTGTCGCTGTCCTGACCGATCCCGGCCGCATGCCCGACGACGAACAGATCCGCCAGCATCTGGGTGCTTCCTTCGCCGCCTGGCACGACCTCAAGGAGCTGTTGTCCCGACCCGACCTTGGCCTGGAGTTGTCGTGGCACCACTACCGGGACGGCGGATGGCTGTGCAAGGCTCTCCGGGGCAGCAAGAATATGGCGTGGTTGGCGGTCTGGGACGGCTACGCCACGGTCACGTGCTACTTCTCCGCCCGACACCGCAATGACCTCGCCGCGCTGCCCCTTCCTGACAACCTCCGGGCCCAGATCACCGGGGTGGAGATGTCCGGAGCGATGCTGCCGGTCGTCGTCCGGATCCGCTCGCCGGAGGATATCGGGGCCGCCATCGAGGTGGTCCGTTACAAGCTTCGGGCGCGGTAGCGGCGGCAGCCCCCCCAAGGAAGCGGGCACGTCATGGTGCCGTGGCCGCCACGGGCCCAGACGTTGACGCGGAACGAGGCCGGTGTTGGCCAGACACATTGCACCGCCCCCTAGAGTGAAGGCATGCTGCACTCAACCCGGCAAGGCTCCGGTAAGCCACTCCTCCTGATCCATGGACTCGGTTCCAGTATTGGTAACTGGAACCCGGTAATCCCGGCGCTAGCTGCTGAACGCGATGTGATTGCCATCGACCTCCCCGGTTGCGGCGAATCCGCGCCGCTGACCGGCGAAACCACCATTGCCACGCTGACCGATGCCGTCGAAGCCTTTATCCGCGACGAGAAACTGGATGACATTGATCTTGTAGGCAGCTCCATGGGCGCCCGGATGGCAATGGAAATGGCGCGACGAGGGCACGCTGCCACCACGATCGCCCTGGACCCTGGTGGCTTCTGGAATGACCGCCAGGCAGCGATCTTTGGGGCAAGCATCAAAGCATCCGTCGCACTGGTGCGCCGCATCCAACCGGCACTCCCCTTCCTCACGGGCAACCCCGTGGGCCGCACGGCCCTGTTGGCTCAGTTCTCCGCCCATCCCTGGAAACTGCCGCAGGATCTTGTCCTGCATGAGCTTCGCGGGTTCAAGACATCGACCAGCCTGGACCCGGCCCTCAACGCGCTGATTCACGGTCCCCGCCAGGAAGGCGCACCGGCGGGTTCACTCAAGGGCAAAGTGGTAATCGGATGGGGGCGGAAGGACAAGGTCACCCCTCCCAGTGAGGCGGCGCGTGCCGCGGAGCTGTTCCCGGATGCCACCCTCCACTGGTTCGAAAACTCCGGTCACTTCCCACACTGGGACCAACCAACGGAAACGGCACGCCTGATCCTCGATAGCACGGGCTGAGCTGCGCGGCGGAGTCATTGGCCTTGGGGCAGTGTTGGCGGGGTACATTGCTTCGAGCGCGGCAAAGAGCCAAGTCTCCGTCACGCCCCTGCTCACCAAACCTTGATTCCAAAACGCTCCTACTCATGCCCGGACGGGCGTAAGGGGAATGCTCGAACGACCCGCTTATCCCCGCCGAAAACGAGCCGCAATCAATTCTTGCCGGGATAGGTTTTATCGACCGTGGATACAGGCGAAGGCCGCCAAGAACAGTGTTCTTGGCGGCCTTCCCAGAGGTTTCACGAGGGTCAGAAACTACACATTGAACCGAAATTCAACCACGTCGCCGTCGGCCATGACGTATTCCTTGCCTTCGATCCGCACCTTGCCGCGGGACTTTGCCTCGGCCATGGAGCCGGCCTCGACCAGGTCATTGAAGGAAACAACTTCGGCCTTGATGAAGCCGCGCTGGAAATCGGAGTGGATGACACCCGCCGCTTGCGGTGCCGTATCCCCCTGCCGAATGGTCCAGGCCCGGGCTTCCTTGGGGCCGGCCGTGAGGTAGGTCTGCAGCCCCAGGGTGTGGAAGCCGACGCGGGCCAGCTGGTCCAGGCCGGACTCGTCCTGGCCGTTCATCTCGAGCATCTCGCGGGCTTCTTCCTCATCCAGTTCGACGAGGTCCGCTTCGAGCTTGGCATCAAGGAAAATGCAGTCTGCCGGAGCGACCATGGCCCGCAGCTCCTCCTGCTTCTCCGGGCTGCCCAGGATGCCTTCGTCGGCATTGAAGACGTAAATGAAGGGCTTGGCCGTCAGCAGGCCCAGTTCCTTGAGGTGTTCCATCTCCAATTTGTCGCTCTTGATGGAGGAGTAGATGGTGTCACCACGCTCCAGCACTGCCTGCGCGGCCTTGATGGCTGCGAGTTCGGCGGCTTCGCGCTTCTTGATCTTGACTTCTTTTTCGATCCGCGGGATGGCCTTTTCGATGGTCTGCAGGTCCGCGAGGATCAGTTCGGTGTTGATGGTCTCCATGTCCGAGCGCGGGTCCACCTTGCCGTCGACATGCACCACGTCGGGGTCGTCGAAGACCCGGACAACCTCGGCAATGGCTTCGGCCTCGCGGATATTCGCCAGGAACTGGTTGCCCAGCCCCTCCCCCTCGGATGCACCCTTCACGATCCCGGCAATGTCGACGAAGGACACGGCTGCGGGCAGGATGCGCTGGGAACCGAAGATGCCGGCAAGCTTCTGAAGCCTGGGATCCGGGAGGTTCACCACCCCCACATTGGGTTCGATCGTGGCGAACGGATAGTTCGCGGCCAGGACCTGGTTGCGGGTAAGCGCGTTGAAGAGGGTTGATTTGCCGACGTTGGGCAGTCCGACGATGCCAATAGTAAGAGCCACGAGCATTGATTCTACCCGCCGGGCCGCCGGGGACAGTACCGGGGAATGTCACTGCCGGTGAATGTCAGAGCCCCGTGCAACAGTGAAGCCATGGATGCTTTTGCCTTGATTCTGGCCCTTCTCATGCTGCTGCTGGGCGCCCTTGCCGGCGCCGCTGCCACCTACTTTTCCCTGCGCCGGAACTCGCATGGGCTGGAGGCAGACTTTGACCAGGTATCGTCCCGCCTTTCAGAGGTAACGGCCCAGCTTGCAGCGGCCGACGCCGAGCGGCGGCTTCTGGCTGCACAGAACCGTGAGCTGGGCGAGGCAAGGACGCAGGACGGCAGCGTGCTGCGCGCCCTGGCCCCGGTGGCCGAGAAGCTCTCTGCCGTCCAGCAGCAGGTGGCACTGCTGGAGCGGGACCGGGTTGAGCAATACGGCCAGCTGGCCCAGCAGCTGCAGGAGGCCAGGCTGTCGGATGAACAGCTCATCCGGTCCACGCATGCCCTGGAGTCGGCATTGCGCTCCAACAGCGCCAGGGGCCAGTGGGGCGAGGTGCAGCTTAGGCGCGTGGTAGAGGCCGCAGGCATGCTCCGCCACGTGGACTTCGTGGAACAGGTCCACAGCGCCGGCCACGACTCAACTGTCCGCCCGGACCTGGTGGTGCAGCTGCCGGGTGAAAAGCAGCTGGTGGTCGATGCCAAGGTCCCGCTCTCGTCCTACCTCGAGGCACAGGAACTGGGCGCCGTGGATCCAGGCACGGGCCGGCCGGCCGGACCCTCGGCGAGCGATGGCAGGAACCAACAGGCCCTGCTCGCCGCGCACGCCAAGGCCTTGAGGGCCCATGTCGATGCGCTGGGCACCAAGAAGTACTGGGACATCCCGGGGAATTCGCCGGAACTGGTGGTTTGCTTCATCCCGGCCGAGTCCATCCTGGCCGCCGCCCTGACAGCTGACGCCGGGCTCCTGGACCATGCGCTGTCCCGCAATGTTGTCCTCGCATCCCCAAGCACCCTGCTGGCCGTGCTGAAGTCCGTGGCTTTCACCTGGCGCCAGGACGTCCTGACGGACAGTGCACGCGAACTGTTCGAGCTCGCGCGGCAGCTGTACGACCGGATGGGCACGCTGGGTGAGAACGTCAGCAAGCTGGGTTCCTCACTGAAGACCTCCGTGGACCGCTACAACGCGATGGTCGGCACCCTGGAAGCGCGGATTTTGCCCACCGCGCGGAAGCTCAACAGCCTGGAAGAGTCGGGCCTCGCCGCGCCTCCGCTGGTGGAGGTAACCCCGCGCGCGCTGGTGGCGCCCGAACTTCAAGGTGATGACGAAGCCGCCTGAAGTGCCGGTGAAGGCAGGAGGGGCCGGGCAGTCGCTGACTGCCCGGCCCCGTCCGTTCTACGTACGCCGGCTATGTGCCGTGGTTGCGTTCAGTTGCGGGCCCTGCGGCCGCCCAGGGCACGGCTGACGTCACCGGACTGTTTCAGGGTTGCGCGGAGTTCCTTGGGCAGCGAGAACAGCAGGTCTTCTTCAGCCGTGACCACTTCCTCCACCTTGCCGTAACCGTAGTCGGCCAGGAGCCTCAGCACGTCCTGGACCAGCACCTCGGGAACGGAGGCCCCCGACGTGACACCCACGCTGGCGACGCCTTCAAACCACGCTTCGTCCACCTCGTTGGCGAAGTCCACCCGGTACGAGGCCTTGGCGCCGTATTCGAGCGCCACCTCCACCAGCCGGACGGAGTTGGACGAGTTGGCTGAGCCCACCACGATCACCAGGTCAGCCTTGGGCGCGATCTTCTTGATGGCCACCTGTCGGTTGGTGGTGGCGTAGCAAATGTCATCGCTGGGCGGATCCTGCAGGGTGGGGAACCGTTCCTTGAGCAGCCGGACGGTTTCCATGGTCTCGTCAACACTCAGCGTGGTCTGGGAAAGCCAGATGACCTTTTCGGGGTCGCGGACGGTCACCTTGTCGACTTCGTGGGGGCCGTTGATGATCTGGATGTGCTCCGGCGCTTCACCGGCGGTGCCTTCCACTTCCTCGTGGCCGTCGTGGCCGATCAGGAGGATGTCGAAATCGTCCTTGGCGAAGCGGACGGCTTCCCTGTGCACCTTGGTGACCAGCGGGCAGGTGGCATCGATGGTGCGCAGGCCGCGGTCTTCCGCGGACTGGACCACTGCCGGGGACACGCCATGGGCGGAGAAGATAACCAGCGCGCCTTCCGGGACTTCGTCGGTCTCGTCCACAAAGATGGCACCCTTTTCCTCCAGGGAGCTGACCACGTGGACGTTGTGGACAATCTGCTTGCGGACATACACGGGCGCGCCGTAGTGCTCCAGCGCCTTCTCGACCGCGATGACGGCCCGGTCAACGCCGGCGCAGTAGCCGCGCGGGGCAGCCAGCAGCACCTTCTTGGTGCCGTTGACGGGGGCTGCGGCTGCTACTTCCTCAGGCGAACGGCGCCTGCGTGGAATGGTTGGCATCGAAAGGGGTACGGCCGTGGTGGTCATCCCTCCATGTTACCGGCTGGTCCGCGCCCGTTTCCGGGATGCGAACAAGGTCACAATGCCCAAGGCCACCAGGACGCCACCCGTGATTGCGGCGGTGGTGATCCATCCTTGGAAGTCCGCGCCCGCGGCGGCCAGGAACTCGTCACGGAACATGTTGGCCACGGCATTGCCGGTGTCCGTCGACTGCACACGGGCCGAGCCCAGCTGCGAGCCAGCTCCCCACAGAGCGGCGAGCGCCAATCCCCCAAGGCCTGCTGCCAACAGAACGGTCCAGCGGCGCCGTGCAGCCACCAGCGCCAGCAGAAAGGCTACGGCCGAACCCATGGCCAGGATGTAGCCCATCGGCGCATAGGTGGCCAGCCGTTCCGTCCACTCCCTTTGCGCAGGCTGGCCTACGTTGATCAGGGTTTGCTCCGGTGGGTTGAGTGGAAGCCGCGTGGTCCGGGAGATTTCCTCCGAGCCGAGGGCTACCAAAGGGGCCACGTCCAGAGTCAGCGACGACGGCGAGGCGCCATCCTGGGGATCCGCCGAAGGCTCCGCAAAACTCAGGCGGTGGCTTCGGCGCAGCGTTTCCTCCCAAGCCGCCGGGTAACCGGGAAGCCCGGTCAACGACTCCGCCGCCTTCTCAAGCATCGGTTCGACCAGCCCCGAAAGAAAGCCCGGAACTGCTCCGGTGTCAATTGTTCCCACCGCCGCCGCAGCAAGCTTTCGCTGGAAGTCCGAGTCCTTGCCCAGCGGAGCCGCGAGGCGGACGAACCCATCTTCCTGGACGATGTTCCGATCCACCCATATAGCGGGAACGGCGACGGCGGCCAGGAGGATGCCCAGCACGGTGGCAATGGCAGAGACAAAGGTGCGCACAACAGGTCCTTAGGGGTTGGGGGCCTTTACCCATCCTAGGCAGGACGGAGGACTGTCCCTGTCAGCCCCCGGTGCTAGACCATATGGATAAGGTTGATTGAACGCCCCCAAGAGATGAAGGACCGCATGCCCGCAGCACCAGCTTCCCAATGGCATCCGCATGTCTGAGCAGGCATCCCTTCCGGGTACCGCCCCCACGACGCTGCCGGCTACCGCAGCTGAAACCAGCCCGGATAACCCGTGGCCCTTGCAGCTGCTGTCGCAGAAGCTGAAGGCCCACATTGACCGCACTCCGTCCGCATGGGTGGAAGGCCAGGTCATCGAGCTGAACCGGCGCGGAAGTAACGCCTACCTGACCCTTCGCGACGTGGACGCCGAGGTCTCACTGCCTGCCTCCGTATGGACCAAGGTGCTGGAACGCCAGAACCTTCCACTGGAGCGCGGGTCGCGGGTGGTGGCACTGCTGAAGCCGGAATTCTGGCTGAAAACGGGCAGGCTCAACATGCTGGTGCGGGACATCAGGCCCGTGGGACTGGGTGACCTGCTGGCCAGGATCGAGCGGTTGCGCCAGGCCCTGGCGGCGGAAGGCTTGTTCGCAGATTCCCGGAAGAAGCCCCTGCCCCTTCTGCCGCACCGGATCGGCCTCATCACTGGCCGCGACTCCGATGCAAAGAAGGACATCCTGCGCAATGCAGCCCTGCGGTGGCCGGCGGTGGAATTTGAGATCCGCGAGGTGGCCGTCCAAGGAAACACAGCTGTGGCCCAGGTGGTCCGTGCCCTGCGGGAACTGGATGCCCGGCCGGAGGTGGACGTCATCGTCATCGCCCGTGGCGGCGGTGCGCTGGAAGACCTCTTGCCTTTCAACAGCGAGGACCTGATCCGGGCGGTGGCTGCGGCCGCCACTCCCGTGGTGAGCGCCATCGGCCACGAGGCAGACCGCCCGCTGCTGGACTACGTCGCGGACCTGCGCGCCTCAACCCCCACCGATGCCGCCAAGCGGATCGTGCCGGAAGTCTCAGAAGAGCTTGCCGGAGTGCGCCAGGCGCGTGAACAGCTGCGCCGCTGCATGGAGCGGCTGGTGGACCGGGAATCGGACCGATTGGCGGCACTGCATTCCCGGCCGGTCATGGCGGCGCCCGAGGGCATGGTCTCGCTCCGGGCCGAGGAAATTGAACGGCTTCTGCGCCGTTCCTCCGCTTCAGTAAGTTCCACCGTGGTGCGGGCAGCAGACCAGCTTGAGCACCTCAAAGCCCAGGTACGCGCGTTGTCCCCGCAGAAGACGCTGGACAGGGGGTACGCCGTCGTCGAACTGGCAGGAGACCAGGCCGCACGGATCGCCGAAGCCGGGCACGCAGTGGTCCGCCGCCCTGCCGAGGCGCCTGCGGGTGCAGCCTTGTCCATCCGCGTGGCGGAGGGACGTTTCGGCGCCAGGTCCACCGGACCCGTTCAGTCCACCGGCGGATTCCAGGCAGGAAACCAAGACCACCACCAGAAACCAGACCACCACCAGGAATTGGAAGAAAAAGCATGACTGAACAAAAACCAGGGTCGGATGTCGCAGCACTGAGCTATGAGGAAGCGCGGGAGCAGCTCATCGCTGTAGTGGGCAAGCTGGAGGCGGGAGGCGCCAGCCTCGAGGAATCCCTGGCGCTGTGGGAGCGCGGCGAGGCGCTGGCGGCGCGCTGCGAGGAGTGGCTGGAAGGCGCCCGGAAGCGCCTGGCTGCAGCCCGCGACCAGCCGCTATAGGCAGCCCGGCCACTGTCGCCAGCCGGTCAACGCAGCCCAGTCAACGGACCGGCAGCAGCAGGCCAGCGGAACGATTACACAGTCGATTCACGGGAGCGATCCTCAGGAACGGGCCACCAGTTCCCGCTCTGTGGCGACGTCGAATTCAGCCTTTGGCCATTTGAGGTTCATCCCGGAGAGGGCGCCGAGCAGCAGTTGCTGGACCGCGATCCGGGCATACCATTTCTTGTTGGCCGGGACGACGTGCCAGGGCGCGACCGGCGTGCTCGTTTCGTCGATCGCAGCCTGGTAGGCACTCATGTAATCGTCCCAAAAAGCGCGCTCGTCCAGGTCGCCGTGGCTGTACTTCCAGTGCTTGGCAGGGTTGTCCAGCCGTGCCAGCAGGCGTTCCCTCTGTTCGTCCCCACTGATGTGCAGCATCACCTTGACCACCTTGGTACCGGAATCCGTCAGCCTCGCCTCGAATTCATTGATGGCAACGTACCGCCGCTTGATTTCATCCGGACTGGCCCAGCCGTGGACCCTGTGGATGAGGACGTCCTCGTAATGGGAACGGTCAAAGACACCCACCATCCCGGCGGCCGGCACTTCCTTCTCGACGCGCCATAGGAAGTCGTAGGACTTTTCCTCGTCGGTGGGGGCTTTGAACGCCTTGAAGTGGACGCCCTGCGGGTTCATCGATGCCATGACGTGGCTGACGATCCCGCCCTTGCCGGCGGTGTCCATGGCCTGCAGGATCAGCAGGACCCGTTTGGTTCCGCCGAAGCGGGACTCCGCAAAGAGCTTTTCCTGGAGTTCGGAAAGTTCGTCGTCCATCTCCGCGAGGAGCAGCTTGCCGTCATCCTTGGTTCCGCTGTAGCCGGGCGTTGAGTTGGGATCCACGGCGGCAAGGGAGAAACCCTCCCCCGCGCGAAGGGTTTGGGCAGGATGCTGGTCGAAGCCAACGACGCGGGCCATGAGAATCCTTTCGCCAAGGGTTGCACGGGCAGGGGCCCGTGAGCACAGGCTAGTTCCCCTGGTACCTGCTTAGGAAGTCCCCCATACGGCCAATGGCCTCCTCGATGTCCTTCACGTTCGGCAACGTCACCATCCGGAAATGGTCGGGGCGGACCCAGTTGAAGGCGCGCCCATGGGAGACGAGGATCTTTTGTTCCCTCAGCAGGTCGAGGACGAATTTCTCATCATCGCGAATGTGGTAGACGTCGGGGTCCAGGCGCGGGAAGAGGTAGAGCGCGCCCCTGGCCTGCTGGGTGCTGACGCCGGGAATGGCGTTGAGCATGTCATAGGCCTTGTTCCGCTGCTCCAGCAGGCGGCCGCCGGGGAGGATGAGGTCGTTGATGCTTTGATAGCCGCCCAGTGCGGTCTGGATGGCGTGCTGGGCCGGGACGTTGGCGCACAACCGCATGTTGGCCAGGAGGTTGATGCCTTCGAGGTAGTCGGCGGCCTCCTTCTTGGGGCCGGATATGGCCATCCAGCCAGCCCGGTAGCCGCACACCCTGTAGGCCTTGGACAGCCCGCTGAACGTCAAGCACAGGACGTGGTCGTCCGTGAGCTTGGCAAGGTTAATGTGGACGGCGTCCTCATACAGGATTTTTTCGTAGATCTCGTCGGCGAAGACCACCAGGCCGTGCTTTTCAGCCAGGGCAACAATGCGCTTCAGCGTCTCTTCCGGGTAGACGGCGCCCGTCGGGTTGTTCGGGTTGATGACCACGATTCCCTTGGTGCTAGCCGTTATCTTGGCTTCCATGTCCTCAAGGTCAGGCTGCCACCCGGATTCCTCGTCGCAAAGGTAGTGGACGGGCTTACCGCCGGCGAGCGCCACGGAGGCCGTCCACAGCGGGTAGTCCGGCGTCGGGATGAGGACTTCGTCGCCTGAGTCCAGAAGCGCCATCAGGGACATGGTGATGAGCTCGCTGACACCGTTGCCCAGGTAGATGTCATCGACGTGGATGTTCTGGATGCCGCGGGTCTGGTAGTACTGCGACACCGCAGTGCGGGCGGAAAAGATGCCGCGCGAGTCGCTGTAGCCCTGGGCGTGCGGCAGGTGGCGGATCATGTCCACGAGGATGGCGTCCGGTGCCTCGAAGCCGAACGGGGCCGGGTTGCCGATGTTCAGTTTGAGGATCCGGTGGCCCTCCGCCTCCATCTGCTGGGCGGCCTGCAGAATCGGTCCACGGATGTCATAGAGAACGTTGTGAAGCTTCGTGGACTGCCTGAATTCTGCCATTCCTCAAATATGCCACAGGAAGGATGCATCCCCGTTGAGACATCCACCACATGGCCGACGGCGGCTGCCGGACCTTTGAAAGTCCGGCAGCCGCCGTCGTCATTAAAGAAGCTCCCCTCGCCGGAGGGGCGTGATGCCTACTTGACGATGCCCTTCTCCTTGAGCCAGTTGGTGGCCGCCGTCTTGGCGTCCTGCTTCTGGCTGCCGCTGACCGCACGGTTGAGGTTGATCAGGTCATCGGTGGTGAGCGTGCTGGACACCGAGTTCAGAGCCTGCTTTGCCTTGTCCGTCATCTTCGCCTTGTTGTACAGCGGCAGGACCTGCTGGGCGATGAAGTTGTTCTTGGGATCATCCAGCACCACCAGGTCGTTGTCGGCAATGGAGGGCGTGGTGGTGTAGATGTCAGCCACCTGCACCTGGTCCTCCAGCAGCGCCTTCAGCGTCACCGGGCCACCGCCGTCGCTGAAGGGCTCCAGCTTCTTGGGGACGCAGTTGTAGTTCTTCTTCAGGCCCGGCAGGCCGTAGGCGCGCTCGGCGAACGTGGCGGGTGCCCCTACCACGATCTCGCTGCAGACCTTGGCCAGATCCTCGATGGACTTCAGCTGGTACTTTTCCGCGGTGGCCTTGGTGACCACCATGGCGTCCTTGTCTTCAGCCTTGGATGCGTCCAGCACGCCGAGCCCCTCCGGCAGCTTGCCGGGCAGTGCCTTGGCGATGTCGCCGGCGGAGACTTCCTTGGCTTCCTTGTCCACGTACAGCAGCAGGTTGCCACTGTAGTCCGGCACCACGTCCACGGAGCCGTCCTGGACTGCCTTGAAGTAGACCTCGCGGGAGCCGATGTTCGGCTTGGTGGTGGCGGTGATCCCGTTGGCGTTCAGCGCGCCTGCGTAGAGTTCGGCGATGATCTGGCTCTCGGGGAAGTCGGCCGAACCCACCACCAGGGAGGTGGCTTGGCCGGAGGCCCCGCTGCTCGATGCCGGCGGGTTTTTCAGGGGATCGGATGAACCGCCGCAGGCGGACAGCACCACGGCCAGGCCAACCCCGGCGGCGAGGCCACCGAATGCCCGCCTTCCGAGGCGCTGGGGACGGCTATCTTTCATGACTTACCTCCTTGTACAACAGTCTCCGCAACAACGGGGTCTGTGAGATCAACCGCAGCCTCCTGGCTGCGATAGGACAGCTTCGAGGGCCCCTGGGTCAGGAACAGCCTCTGGAACAGGGACAGGACGAGGTCGACGGCGATGGCCAGCACCGCGATGAGGAGGGAGCCTCCCAGCATCTGGGGGAAGTCGCTGAGGACCAGGCCGTCGAAGAGATAGCGGCCCAGGCCGCCGAGGTTGATATAGGCAACCACGGAGACAGTGGCGATCACCTGCAGCACGCCGGTCCGGAATCCGCCGAACATGACGGGGAGCGCATTAGGCAGCTCGGCCCGGAACAGGACCTGCAGTTCCGTCATGCCCATGGCACGGGCGGCGTCCACCACGTTCCGGTCCACACTGGATATTCCGGCATAGGTTCCGGCCAGAAGCGGCGGGACGGTGAGGATCACCAGGGCCCACACCGGGGGCATCAGTCCGATTCCGGCCAGCAGCACGAACAGGATCAGCAGGCCAAGGGTGGGAAGTGCACGGAGGGCCCCGGCCAGCGCCACGACGGCCACCCGGCCCTTTCCGGTGTGGCCGACGAAAAGCCCGACGGGAACGGCGATGGCGGTGGCGATGAGCATGACCAGGCCGGTGTACTGGAGGTGCTCGACCATGCGGGCAGGAATGCCCATGCTTCCGGACCAGTGCTCCGGGTCGGTGAGCCAGGCGAACGTATCGGCAAAGACGTTGCTCACGATGCTCCTCCCGCCGTTGACGCAGACCGCTCCGCAGCCGCCGGCACGTCCGCAGGGGCACGCCCAACGCCGCGGTCCCGCCGGCTGCCGGCCCGCTCCCACGGGGTGAGGATGCGTTCCAGCAGGACCAGGACAGCATCCATCAGCAGCGCAAGGACCAGGATGGCGATGATGCCCACCACCACCTCGGTGACAAAATCCCGCTGGAGGCCGTCGGTAAAGAGCATCCCCAGGTTGCCGACACCCAGGAGTGCCGCAACACTGACCAGCGAGATGTTGCTGACGGACACTACGCGAAGTCCGGCGAACAGGACCGGCAGGGAGAGCGGCAGGTCGACCTGAAGGAACCGGGCCAGCGGCTTGAAGCCCATGGCCTGCGCGGCCTGGCTGATGTCCGCGTCAACGGAGTCGAAGGCGTCCAGGGCGGCGCGGACCAGCAAGGCCACCGCATAGATGGTCAGTGCCACCACCACGTTGAGGGGATCCAGGATCCGGGTGCCCAGGATGGTCGGCAGGATGATGAACAGAGCCAGCGAAGGAAT
Organism: Arthrobacter sp. E44; assembly: GCF_041877125.1. NCBI lineage: Bacteria > Bacillati > Actinomycetota > Actinomycetes > Micrococcales > Micrococcaceae > Arthrobacter > Arthrobacter sp. E44. The sequence goes on along the minus strand of NZ_JBHDJA010000001.1, from coordinate 87,593 downwards.
GGTGTACAGGAGCGAGGAGGCCGTGAGCACCACGGAGCGCAGTGCGCTGTTCCGCCGTGCCAGCTGCGCCAGCGGAATGGAAATCAGCAGGCCCAGGACCATGGGAACGATGGCCAGCACCAGGTGCTGGCCGCCGCGTTCCAGGATCATGCCGGTGTTGGCAAGGAACCATTCCATCAGAGGGCAGCCTGCCGCACCTGGCGCGCTTCTTCGATGAGCGCCAGCACCTCACCGCCGCGGACCACACCGAGTACCTTGCCGTCGGCGTCGACGGCAACGCCCAGGCCCGACGGCGAGGACAGGGCTGCGTCCAGGGCCCGCCGGAGGCTTTCCCCAGGGCGGAACAGCGAACCGCCGGGAACGAGCTCGGTTTCAGTGCCCGGCGCGGACCATCCCAGAGGCTGCATGTCCGCATCCACCACCAGCTGCCATCCGCCGGCTGCGCTGGAATCGGACTCGTATCCCCCTGCGGCGCGGATAATCGTGGGCACCGGGTGGATCACCACGCCGTCGGACGGGCTGAAACCCAGGTGCCGGAAGCCGCGGTCCCTGCCGACGAAGGACGCCACGAAGTTGTTGGCCGGCGCCCGGAGGATTTCCTCAGGGGTGGCGTACTGGGCCAGCTTGCCGCCGGTGGCAAAGACGGCAACCTTGTCGCCCAGGATGGTGGCTTCGTCGATGTCGTGGGTGACGAACACGATGGTCTTGGCCAGGTCCTTTTGCAGACGCAGCAGCTCGTGCTGGAGTTCGTCCCGGACAACCGGGTCCACTGCGCTGAACGGCTCGTCCATGAGGAGGATGGGCGGATCTGCAGCGAGGGCGCGCGCTACGCCTACGCGCTGCTGCTGGCCGCCGGACAGCTGCGACGGATACCGCGTGCCCAGGGAGTGCGCCAGGCCCACCACGTCCAGGAGCTCCTCGGCGCGCCTGCGGGCGTCAGCTTTCGAAACCCCATTCAGCCTGGGAACGGTAGCGATGTTGTCCAGCACCGAGCGGTGCGGCAGCAGCCCTGCCGACTGCATGACGTAGCCCATGGACCGGCGCAGTTCGGCCGCCGGCACGGAGGTGACGTCCCGGCCATCCACAGTGATGGTCCCGGATGTGGGCTCCACCATACGGTTGATCATCCGGAGGGACGTTGTTTTGCCGCAGCCGGAAGGGCCCACGAAGACTGTGACCGTGCCCCTGGCGATGGACATGGACAACCCGTCCACGGCGGGCTGGCCGCCCGGGTACTGCTTGGTAACGCTCTGGAACTCAATCATCGCCTGGTCCATGGTGCGGACTTACCTGTTCTCTTGGACGGGCTGCTTTCAGCACCGCGACACTGCCATCAGCACGCTGATAGTTACGGTAACCCAAACGGGGGCGGCCTTCAGCAGCTAAAGCCCCAATCCCCGCAAAGGAATCCCTACTGTGACCATTCGGTACCCTGTCCTGCACGGATGGGTGTCCGGAATGGGACGCGCACCACTCCTGTTGAGGTGGCATCAGCGCGCCTAGAGTAAAGGCGTGACCAACTTGGAAATTTCACCCCAGGAAGAGCTGTGCCCGCCTGCCGCTGCCGAAGGCACCCCGGGCCCGTGCCTGCAGCTGTGGCCGGAGCGCGAAGTGCCGCTGGGCGGAGTCCGCGCCATGAACGTCAAACGCACGCTGCCCCAGCGCGGACTGCCGACGATCGGTGCCTGGTGCTTCCTGGACAGCTTTGGCCCCGACCGGACCGCCATGTCTGTCCTCCCGCACCCCCACATTGGGCTGCAGACGGTCACCTGGCCGCTGGCGGGGCACATCCGGCACCGGGACAGTGTGGGCAGCGATGTGGTGGTGCGTCCGGGCGAGCTGAACATCATGACTGCGGGGCAGGGCGTGTCGCACTCGGAGTTCGCGGTGCTTCCTTCCGACGGCGGCCAGGAGTTGCCGTTGCAGCGGGGACTGCAGCTGTGGGTTGCCCTTCCTGACGGGGACCGGCACAGGGAACCGGCGTTCGAACAGCACCGTGAGCTGCCGCGCGCCGCCGGCCAGGGTTTCACCGCCACCGTGATGGTGGGAAAGCTTGCCGGAGTGGCGTCCCCGGCAACGATGTACTCGCCAATCGTCGGCGCTGACGTTTCCTGCGAAGGGGAGGCGGTGCTCCCGCTGGAGCCCGCGTTTGAGCACGGCATCCTGGTGCTCGACGGCGGCCTGGCGGTGGACGGGCAGGAACTGCCGGCGGGGCCGCTGGGCTACCTGGGCACCGGCCGCAGCGAGCTGCGGATGCAGGCGCATCCTGGCACGCGCTTCCTGTTGATCGGCGGTGAGCCGTTCGGTGAGGAACTGCTGATGTGGTGGAACTTTGTGGGCCGCACCCACGACGAAGTGGAACAGGCCCGGGATGACTGGGAAGCGCAGGCGGGGCTGCCGGACACCGAAACGGCCGCCGCCCGCTACGGCTTGGTGCCCGGGCACGGTCCGGACGCCGGGGCGGAGGCAGGACGCATCCCGGCTCCCCCGCTTCCCGGCGTTCGGCTGACACCCCGCAAACGGTCCGTCAGCTAGGAGTCCTGCCTAAAGGGTCAGGCGGGCTCTGCCAGGAGCTGCAGGACACCAAACACCGGTTCCTGGTCCAGGACCCGCACATCCATGATTCCGGCTGCGGCAAGGTTCCGGCGGAATGACTCCTGCAGGGGAGCAACATTCATCCCCAGCCCGCCTCCCAGGATCACCGGCCCGTCGATTTTCAGCTGGCCAAGCACCTGTGCCGCCAGGGCAGCAAGGTCCTGCCCGGCCTGGGCCAGCAGGGCTGCACTGTCCTGGTGCCCGGCAGCTGCCGCCTCCACCACGTGCCGGGCCTGCTGCGCCCAGAAGCGGCGCCCGGTGTCCGGGGAGTGGAACAGCGCAATCAGCTTGTTGGGGTGGTCCAGCCCGCAGGACCGCAGAAGGGCTGCGGTGAGCTGGTCGATGGGCAGGCCCTGGTTCATCCTGCGGAGGCTGTGCCGCACCGCTTCGCGGCCCAGCCAATAGCCGCTGCCTTCATCCCCCAGCAGGTAACCCCAGCCGCCGGCCCGGGCCTCGCCGCCGTCGGCATTGCGTCCCCAGGCCGCTGAGCCCGTCCCTGCGATGACGGCCACCCCGGTGCCGGCACGGCCTGCCGCCAGCAGCAAACGCGAGTCGTGGACAACGGTGACGCGTGCTTGCGGGGCCAGCGGCTGGATTAGGGCAGTCAGGGCTGCAGCGTCCTCGTCGGTATCGATTCCGCCCGAGCCCGCATACACCCGGTCCACACGTCCTCCGCCGATCCGGGCGAACAGCTCCGCCAGGTTGCGGGCCGCCTGTCCACGGGTGACGTTCTGGACGTTGGAGCTGCCTGCCGAGTCGTCCGCGACAGGCCGGCCGTCCTCAAAGCGGACCCCGTGGGTTTTGGTGCCCCCGATGTCCAGCCCGATCGTGATGCCGTGAAGCGGGTTTACAGGAAGCGGGTTGCCCGGCTGCGGGTCGCTTGGCGCTTCCGCGGCCGGCTCGACGGGATGAGCGAAAGGGTTCTGGGTGTTCGTCACGTCACAAGGGTACTTGCGGGGAGGGCGTGCCGTGCGGCACCCGGCCGCGCCTGGCCCTGGCCGGCGCGCTCCGCCGTCGGCCGTCTTACTTGCTCAGCGGCCCGCCCTGGTGACCAGCCCAGCCAACAGGCCCGGACCTTGGGAGACCACCAGTTCGCGGAAGAGCCTGGCTGGAACAGGTTCGCTTTCGGGCTTCCGGCGCCGCCAGCTCACGCCGACCTCCCTGAAGGCGAGCGGGGAATCCAGTGGCACTTCCACCCACCCCAGGTCGCCCGTTTCGGGGCGCAGTGTGCGGCCCGGCGCCTCACCGCCCGGCGGGAGGATGCTGACGCCGAGGCCTGCCGCGACCAGTCCGCGGACCGTGTGGGAATCCTGGCTTTCAAAGGCGATCCGCGGGCGGTAACCGGCCTCGCGGAACAGTGCATCGGTGAGGGACCGCAGCCCGTACCCGGGCCCCAGGGCAACGAACGGCTCGGTCCGGATATCGGCCACGGCCGCCATCCGCTTCCGCGCCAGCGGGTGGCCATGATGCACCACCAGCCGGAGCGGCTCACGGTAGAGCGGCGCCGAATCAAGGTTCTTCCCGGGTGGGGCCACGGGCGCGGTGAGGGCAAGGTCGGCTTCGCCGGAAGCAAGCTCCTCCAAACAGCTGTTCCGGGCGCCCTGGCTAAGCCGGAAGGCGGTTCCGGGGTGTCGGGTACGGAAGGCGCTGATCAGCAGGGGCAGGGTGGCTTCGCCGAATGTGTGCTGGAAGGACACAGACACAGTGCCCCTGACCACCTGGGACTCGTTCCGGACCAGGTCCAGCCCGGCCTGGAACTCCGCCAGCGCGTGCTCGATGTAAGGCAGAAGCGTGCGGGCAGCGGGAGTCAGGCGGACCCCGCGCCCGTCCCGGACTAGGAGTTCGGTGCCGACGGCGGCGCTGGCCCGGGCCAGTGCCCTGCTCACCGTTGACTGGGGTACTCCAAGCAACTCGGCTGTCTCCGTCACATGCTCGGTGCGGCCCAGCTCGGCCAGTACCGGCAGGAGCGGCAGCAGCTGCGCCAACTGTTTCCGGTCCGGTTCCATTGCTGCGTTACCTTTGCCTCGAATGACCCACTATTGATATCAGTTTGACAGGAAAGATGCATTGGAAGCATCCATTTCGGGAGGACTACGCTGGCTGGATGCGACAGAAGGCACCAGCCGGCACCGGCCCCTCACCCGTCTGGAGTGGGCATCCCAAGGGATCGCGTGACTACGGCCGCGTCCTCGCCGGACTGGCGTGCGCCGGTGTGGCCACTTTCGCGCAGCTTTACACCACCCAGGCGGTCCTGCCGCTCATGGCGGCCGACTTGGACATCACTGCTGCCGAGGCCGCCCTCACCATCTCCCTGTCCACCATGGGGCTGGCCGCCACGGTGATCCCCTGGTCCTTCCTGGCAGACCGCATTGGCCGGGTGAAGGCCATGATGTGGGGCATCACGGCGGCCACCGTCTTGGGCCTGCTGGTGCCGTTGTCCGCGAACTTCACCATGCTGCTTGTGCTGCGGCTACTGGAAGGGATGGCCCTGGGCGGCATTCCCGCCATCGCCATTGCCTACCTCAACGAAGAGGTCAGCAAAGCCCATGCCGCATTGGCTGCAGGAAGCTATGTTGCCGGCACCACCCTTGGCGGCCTGTCCGGCCGGCTCGTGGCGGGGCCGGTTGGTGAACTCTGGGGCTGGCGCTCGGCGGCCTTGGCCGTGTCCCTGCTGGCGACCGTTGCCGCCGTCGTATTCCTTGTCCTGGTGCCCCGGGCCCGGGGATTCGTTCCGGCCCAGGCCGCCGGCCTCCGGAACGCCATTCAGACGCTCGCCGCCCATCTTCGGAATGTCCGGCTGCTGGCCATTTACGCCCAGGCCTTCCTGATGATGGGCGGGTTCGTGGCCGTCTACAACTATCTGGGTTTCCGGCTGTCCGCTGCGCCGTTCGGGCTCCCGGCCACCGTGATCAGCCTGATCTTCCTGGCCTACCTGTCCGGCACTGTTTCCTCGCGCTGGGCTGCGGGCCTGACCACAAGGTATGGCCGCCGGAACGTCCTGCTCGCGGGACTTGCGCTTGCAGTGGCCGGCCTCTCCCTGACCCTCACCCCGTCCCTGGTGCTGATCCTGTCCGGGCTGGTGGTGTTCACCGGGGGCTTCTTCGCCGCCCACAGCATCGGGTCCGGGTGGACCGGTGCCATCGCCAGTACCGGCCGGGCCCAGGCGGCCTCGCTGTACAACCTGGCCTACTACCTGGGCTCCAGCCTCCTTGGATGGGCGGGCGGCCTGGTCTTCCAGGCGTGGGGCTGGGGCGCCCTGGCGGGAGCCGTCATGGCGCTGGCCTGCGTCACTGCCGCAACTGTCGCCGTCGTCCATCCCCGGGCCGAAGCAGCCCCTTCCTGAGGTCCGCCGCGCCGCCCGTGAATTAAGCGGCTTCCCGCGCCCTAAAAGGGGCTTGGATATTCGGCAGGGCACGCCCGTGCTGAGCGGATGGCGACGATTCTGCGGTCTAGGATGAACGAAAGATCGCGTGGAAGGAACCGCAGTGAGTACGAATCCCAGGAACCACAGGCCCGGGCCACATCTTGAACCGCTCGACGCCATCGACGAACGGCTCCTGGAAGCCCTCGTCTCTGACGCGAGGATTTCCAACAAACAGCTCGCCGAACTGGTGGGGATCGCTCCATCCACGGCCCTGATGCGCACCCGGGCGCTGTCTGAACGGGGCATCGTGCAGGGCTATGAGGCGAAGCTGAACCTGTCGGCCATCGGCAGGTCCGTGCAGGCGCTGGTGGCCGTGCGGCTCCGCGCCCACGACCGGGACCAAATCGATCGCTTCACCGCACGCGTCCCGCACCTGCCGGCCGTGCTCTCCACGTTCCACACCTCAGGTTCGGTGGACTACCTGCTGCACATCGCCGTCGGAAGCACCGAAGACCTGCGGGACTGGGTCCTGGACAACCTCGCCACCGATCCCGTGGTGGGGCACACCGAGACCACCCTGGTCTTCGAACACATCCAGGGCAACCACGGGCCACTACCCGACTAGCCCTGCCCTGCTCATTTGGGGAGGCGGGGGTCACTTTCGCCGCCGGACGGCCATGGCTGCGAGCGTCCAGGCTGACAGGCCAAGGGCCGCGACGCCACACAGCAGGACGAAGCCTTGGACGGCCGGCGCCATCCCGAACGCCGCACTGGCCCAGCCAAGGCCCAGGACCGGCACCGCACTCCCCAGGTAGGTGATGACGTAGACGGTGCTGATGATCTGGGCATGGCGGGCGGGCTCCACCCTGTCAGCAACGTCGTTGAAGACAATCCGGAACGACAGGCCCTGCCCCAGCCCGGCAGTCACGGCGGCCCCCACCAGCAGCAGGGGGCTGTGCCAGGCGCCGGCGGCCCCCAGCAGGATGACGGAGACGCCAAGGACTGCGAGCCCGGCCGGGACGGTCAGACGGCCCCGGACGGTGACCAGCTGGCTCAGTGCTGACGCGCCCAGTGGCAGGCCGGCCAACACACCGGTCAACGGCCGGGAGTCAGTGCCAAGGACCTGGGCAAAGTAACCCGGTGCCAGGGACAGCGAGAAGCCAAAGACTGCGAAGCTCAGGAAGCCGACGGCGGACGCCAGCCAGAATGCGCCCCTCGCCTGGCGGGAAACGGAAGGCCGGCGCGGGGCCAGGGCATGCAGCGGCCGGGACACTGCCGGCACCATGATGGCCGGGCGGGCACGGACCAGGTACAGCGGGACCAGGAGACCGGCAAGCAGCAGAGAGTGGACGACGTACGGGGCCGTGGTGGGGCCGGGAAGCAGCGACAGCAGCCCGCCGATGACGGGTCCGGCGGCCACTCCCCCGGATGAGGCCAGCAACGTAAAGCGCGATGCCCACTCCGGACGGGACGGGAGCAGTTCACGGAGGGCAGCGGCGCTTGCCCCGGTGGCCAGCGCGACAGCCATTCCCTGTAGTGCCCGGCCCGCGCACAAGGCGGCCAGTGTTCCCGCTTCCGCGAAGATCCAGCCGCCCGCCAGCCCGGTCAGCACGGCAACCAGGAGCGCAGCACGCCGGCCGATATGGTCCGACCAGTGCCCCGCGAGCAGCAGCGTTCCCACCAACGCCAGGACGTAGCTGGCAAAAGCGGCGGTCACATCAAGGCTGGACAGGCCCAGGTTGGCCTGCAGCAGCGGGTACAGCGGCGTGGCCAGGTTGGCGCCCACCAGGAGGAGGAAGATGGCCGCACCGGAAATTACCAGCCGCGCGGTGGTGGAGGCATTCCACCCGCTGGGCATGGCCGTTACCGGGCGCATCCGCAGTTCGCTGAAGACCGTCATTTTGCCGCCTTAGGGATCGCCACGGCAGGTAGTCCTTGTGGGAGCCCGGCGCGGATACAACATTGATGGTTCAAGAGTGCGGCACTGCTGCCCTATCCATCCATTACTGCGAGGATAATTGAGCAGAATAATCAATTTACGAAGCGCAGCGTGATGGAGAGTGACGATCTTGAACAAGTTGGATCCCACAGACCTGAAGATCCTCCTGGCCCTCATCAGGGATCCCCGGATCCAGATCGGCGAGCTCAGCGAGTCCCTGGGCATCGCCCGCAACACGGCCCAGTCCCGCGTGCGGCGGCTGCTGCGGGCCGGGGTGCTGCGCCCGGGCGGCCGCGAAGTGGACCTGGAGGCGGTGGGCTATGACGTGGTGGCGTTCGTGACCATCGAGGTCTCCCACCGTGAGCTCGACGGCGTTGTGGCGGCGCTGCGGCTCATCCCACAGGTCCTGGAAGTCCACGAGATCTCCGGACGCGGGGACGTATGGTGCCGGGTGGTGGCCACCGACACGCACAACCTCCAGTCGTCCCTCCGGCAGGTCCTGAGGATCAAGGGCGTGATCCGGACGGAGACGGTGCTGGCCCTGCACACCCACATCCCCTACCGCACCGAACCCCTTATCAGCGGCCTCAGCAGCGCGACAGCCCCGGCGGCTAGGATTTCCTGAATGACCATCATCGATAACGCCGTCTACGTCAACGGCGTCCGCCACGCAGAGCCTGAAAACCTGGAACAGACCTTTGAGACCCTGGCCCGGCACGGCGGCATGGCCTGGATCGGGCTCTACCGGCCCACCGCTGAGGAAATGGCTGCTGTGGCCGCCGAGTTCGGGCTCCATGCCCTCGCGGTGGAGGACGCTGTTTCGGCCCACCAGCGGCCCAAGCTGGAGCGTTACGATGACAACCTTTTCACGGTACTCCGGCCAGCGCGGTACCTGGATGAGGACGAGACGGTGGAGTTCGGTGAACTCCACGTCTTCACGGGCAAGAACTTCGTGGTGACCGTACGGCACGCCGAAACAGCTGGTGTGGCTACCGTTCGACGGCGGCTGGAGGAAAGGCCTGATCTCCTCCAGTACGGACCCGAAGCGGTGCTGTATGCCCTGCTGGACCGCGTGGTGGACGACTACGCGCCGGTGGTGGCCGGGCTGGAGAACGACATTGACGAGATCGAGGACCAGCTGTTCAGCGGCGACTCTTCCGTGTCCCGCCGCATCTATGAACTGGCACGTGAAGTCATCCAATTCCAGCGCGCCATCCACCCCCTGCCGGAGATGCTGGACCAGCTCAAAAGGGGCTTCGAAAAGTACCAGGTTGAAGGCGACCTGCGGCACCGCCTGCGCGATGTGGAAGACCATGTCGAGCGGGTGATTTCCCGGGCGGATTCCTTCCGGGACCTGCTCCAAAACGCCCTGACCCTGGACGGAACCCTCACGGCGAACCGGCAGAACGAGGCCAGCGCCGAGCAAAACGAGCAGGTGAAGAAGATTTCCTCTTGGGCTGCCATCCTGTTCGCGCCTTCCTTCGTCGCCGGCATCTACGGGATGAACTTCGACACCATGCCCGAGCTCCACTGGACCTTCGGCTATCCCTACGCCCTGGTCCTCATGGTTGCCGCCGGGGCGCTCATGTACGGGATCTTCAAAAAGAAGGGCTGGATTTAGGAACCCTGGCCCGGACGGCCTTCCCGGCTGCCAGCGCCGCCCGCGCGTTGCCCGCGGCGTGCACCAGGACCGCAACTGCCAGGAACGCGGCCAGGACCTGGCCGGTGGTTGCCAGCACCCTGGGCCAGCCGCCGTCGATGGTGGGGTCAAGGAAGTCGTAGACATACCACCCGTCCAGCCCGCCCCGGATCCACGAGAAGGCCAGGAACACTACGGGGTAGCCCAGCCACGCAGCCGGCCGCCACCAGGGGCCGCGGACCGTGCGGGTTACCAGGACCCAGTCAAGGGCTGCCACCAACGGGGCCAGGCGGTGGTGGACAAGCTGCGGCCAGTACAGGTCCCAGGTCCACCAGGGCTCCCCCGGCGGAGCCACGAGCACCACGTAGATGATCCCGGTCATGACCAGGTACAGGACCAGTCCGCCAAAGAAGTGGTCCCACCAGTACGGCAGCGAGCCGCGCCGCCGTACTCCCGAAATGATCAGGACAAGACCAAAAGCGAGGTTCCCCTGCACGGTGAATTCCGAATACAGCTGGGCGATGTCCACATCGTTGCCGGGCCGTGTTGCATCCACCGTCTTCTGGACCACTGCGGCGAGGACGGCCAGCCCTGTGAGGACCCGAAGGACACGGATCCACGGGCGGTCCGGGTGCAGGGCGTGGTTGGCGGCAAGGTTGCGCCGGACCGGAGGAATCAAGGGCGTCAGGCCGTCCGGCTTCGCTGCAAGGCTCATGGAGCCAGCGTGGCGCCGCCGGTACGAAAAGACCAGGGTCCTTGGGCGGTTGGTACCAGCCGCCTACCTGGCCGCACAGCAGCCCGGCAGGCGGATGATGATCAGGCGTTGGCCCTGCGTTTCAGCCAACCCCAGACGCCGGTGGCGACGAAGAGGACCAGGCCGATGATGGCGAGCCAGAGAAGGCCCTTCACGACGAAGCCAAGGATGGACAGGATGAGCCAGAGGACCAGAAGGCCGATGATGATTCCCATGGGCTTACTCTAGGCCTGTGCTGCAGGAAGCGCGCGCGCATTGCCCGGCGTTTCGCGGACAGGCTTCGCAGCATGGGGCAAGAGGCAACGAAAGAGCCCGCTGTTTCCAGCGGGCTCTTTTAGTGGAGCTAAGGAGATTCGAACTCCTGACCTCTTCGATGCGAACGAAGCGCTCTACCAACTGAGCTATAGCCCCGGAACCAGCTGCCTCCTGCAAGATATCCCAGGCTGGTGCGGAACCGGTGTCCCTAGGCTACAAATTTTCCATCCCCAACGCCAATCGACGCACACGGGCATCTGCCGGTAATGCGAAGCTCCCCCGCTTGGCCCTAGGCGCGGCGGCGCTGGAGGACGTCGTCGAGGTTACTCAGGGCGCTCTGTGCCTTGGACAACTGCTGGGCGCTCAACTGTTCCGTTTCGCCGCCCTCTGCTGCCGTTGCCTCCGCAGCCCCCTTCTTCAAGGACGGCTTGCCGACTGCTTTGGGCGCTTCCGGCAGCTCCAACGGCTCCGGCTCAGGGCGCTCAGCCTTGGCCGCCTCCACGTAAACAGGCTTGGGAACCTCCACGGGCTCCCAGGGCGTGCCCACGGGAATGGGGGACGGAGCTGCGGCGCTGGTGTCACCGGCAGCCACTGCGACGGCGAGGGCCGCTTCACGCAGCTCCACGGCCGTCAGCGGCTTCACCTTCGCCTGGCCCGCCTCCGCATCGAAGAGCGTGCTTTCCGGCAGCACGGGAGCCACCTCGGGCTTGGCAGGAATAACGACGGCGTCTTGCGGGCGGCGTGCCGGGGCACTCATGGCAGAGCGGAAGGCGGCGTTCACCTTCGCCTTGCGGTCACGGACAGCGAGCCAGCGCAGCAGTGCCACCGACGCGACGGTCACCAGGGTGCAGGTGAAGGGAAGAGCAGGCGATCCGATGCCGAACGGAAGCAGCACACCCGAGATGAAGGCGGTGACCAGGGACAGCAGTCCCACAAGGGCCAGGGCAGTGCGGCCGTAGCGGACGCGGAACCTGGGCGGGGGTGGGGTGCTTGCAGCGCCTGCGGCACTCTTCCTGGGTTCCATGGCTTTCTCCTGCTGGGCGGCGACGTTCAGGACCAGGCCGGGATGCGGGTCCGGCCTTTCATCGGCGGGGGCGTCTGCCAGGAAGTCGCCGGCGGGCTGGAACTGGTGCCTGCGGTTCCGGAGGACGTAAGGGGCAACCCATACAATCCAGAGCGCGACGGCAACCACAAGGATCACTGAGCTGCTAAGGGGGAAGTCCACACTCAAAACCGTATGAGCATCATGCCTGCTCAGGCCGCATTACCAAGGGTGTGTCGTGCCCCTGAGGGCAAACCATTGGATTTATGACCGGCGCGATGCCAGCCAAGGGCCCAACAGGCCCTCCGGGACTTCTTCCGCGGTGAGGGCGAACGAGCGGTGGTCGGCCCACTTGCCATTGATGTGCAGAAAACGTGGCCGGTACCCTTCGTCCCGGAAGCCCAGTTTCTCCACCACCCGCAGGCTTGGTCCGTTCTCGGGCCGGATGTTGATTTCCATACGGTGAAGGCCAAGCGCCTGGAAGCAGTGGTCGGTTACCAGCGCCACGGAGGTGGGCGCTATCCCCCGTCCTGCCCTGCCCCGGTCCACCCAGTATCCCAAGGTGGCCATCATGGCCGAACCCCAGACGATGGAAGATACTGTCAGCTGCCCCACGATGGCGGGTTTCCGAAGGCCCGGCTGCCACTCGGTGATGAGGAAAGGCAGAGCAGTGGCCTGGGCAGCCTGCATATTGAGCGAGCGGACCATGTGCCGGTAGTCAGGGAGGCCGCCCGCCGGGTCCGGGTTGGATGCCTCCCACGGCGCCAGCCATTCACTGTTGCGCGACCGTACCTCGGTCCACTCTTTCTTGTCGCGGTACCGGATGGGCCGCAGGACCAGGTCGCCCGACTCGAGGGTGACTGGCCAAATAGGACCTGTGTGCATTGGGTTACCGGGAAAGGTCGGCGGCGAAGCCGGGCAGCCATTCCCGCAGGCCCGGGCCCAGGTCTTCGCTGTCGACGGCCAACTGGACGCAGGCCTTGAGGTAGCTCAGCTTGTCTCCGGTGTCGTAGCGGCGGCCGCGGAACACCACTCCGTAGACACCATGCCCCTCGGCATCACCGGTGGCAAGCTCCTGGAGGGCGTCCGTCAGCTGGATTTCTCCACCCCTCCCCGGCTCGGTGTGCTCGAGGACTTCGAACACGGCCGGGTGCAGGACATAGCGCCCAATCAGCGCAAGGTTCGACGGAGCTTCCTCGGGCGTGGGCTTCTCCACCAGCCGGTTGACGCGGACGTAGTCTTCTCCGTCAATCTCCTGGATGTCGGCGCAGCCGTAAGCACTGATCTGCGACGGCTCCACCTCGATGAGCGCGACGACGGACCCGCCCGTTTTCGCCTGCACGTCGATCATGGTGCTGAGCAGTTCGTCGCGGGCATCAATCAGGTCATCCCCCAGCAGGACGGCGAAGGCTTCGTTGCCCACGTGCTGCTTTGCCCGGAGCACCGCATGCCCCAGTCCGTGGGGGTCGCCCTGCCGGACGTAGTGGATGTCGCCCAGTTGGCTGGCCGCCTGGATGGACGCAAGCTTTTCCGTGTCGCCCTTGTCCTCCAGCGTCGATTCGAGGGAGGGCACCCGGTCGAAGTGGTCTTCCAGGGCGCGCTTGTTGCGGCCGGTAATCATCAGCACGTCGTTGAGGCCCACGTGCACGGCTTCCTCCACCACATACTGGATGGCAGGCTTATCCACGACGGGAAGCATTTCCTTGGGCATCGCCTTCGTGGCGGGCAGGAACCTGGTGCCCAGGCCCGCGGCGGGAATGACGGCTTTGCGGACTCTGGGGTTACTGGTGCTCACCGGACTAATCTAACGTCAGCGTCAAGCATTTCAGTAACCACCGGCGCGGCAGGCTGGCATCCGGCCAGAAGCCGCTGAGTGCCGGCAACGCAGGAAGGACACCATGCTGCAGGAAACGAACGCGGTCAAGGACGATATCCGGGCCGCCCACCGACGCCGGCGCGCGGGGCTAACCCCGGCGCAACTGGAAGCGGCAGGCAACGCCTTGGCTGTGCACGGCGAAGCCTGGGCCGGGACGGTTACCGGCGGCCAGCCCGGCATAGCGTGCGTGTACCTCGGCGTGGGACAAGAACCGCCCACCCTGCCGCTCGTGAATGCTTTGCACAGCAGCGGACACAGAGTGCTGCTTCCGGTGTGTGAACCCGGCAGGGAGTTGAGCTGGGTGTTCTGGACGCCGGAAACCAGCTTTGAACGCAGCAAATATGCACCCATCCTTGAGCCCGCCGGACCCCGGCACGGGCCGGAGACGGCAGGCGCAGCGGCAGTGCTTTTCATTCCGGCCACCGCGGTGGATCGTGCCGGTAACAGGATCGGCCAGGGCGGCGGGTACTACGACAAGTTCCTGGGACACCTTGCGACAGCCGGGAAGGAAATTCCCCTGGCCGCTGTTATCTACGACGATGAATTGCTGCCTGCGGGGCGGATTCCTGCAGAGGAGTTCGACCGGCCGGTCCCGGCGGTCCTTGCGCCGTCCGGGTACCAGCCGCTCACAGGCGGCGCCTGACCCCGGCCCGTCCAGGGGCAGTGATAGAATTAGCACTCAGGCCCTGCGACTGCTAATGGTTTACCAAGTGGCAGCACGGGACCTTTCGTTTGCCCAAGAGGAGGAGCACCAGTGCCAACATATGCTTACGCCTGCAAGGATTGCGGCCACGCCTTCGACATTGTCCAGTCGTTTTCGGACAGCAGCCTGACGTCCTGCCCCGAATGCCAGGGCACGTTGCGGAAGAAGTTCAACAGCGTGGGTGTCGTCTTCAAGGGCTCCGGTTTCTACCGCACCGACTCGCGCGATTCCAAGGGCAGCTCCGTCTCCCCCGCGCCTGCCGCGGCTCCGGCTCCGGCTGCGCCCGCTGCCGCCCCCGCCGCTTCGGCTCCGGCTGCGGCTGCGGCAGCCAGCTAGACAGGCATAAGCCTTAAGTTCGACGGCGGTCGGCGCATTCCAGCGCCGGCCGCCTTTGTCCACATAGCGTTCGTTCTGGCTGCCCAGGTGCGGTTGCCGCAACTAGCGTGGGCGCATGCCCAGACTTCCCCGCCGTCGCCGCGACCACTACCGGCGTCCCGCCAGCCCCCGAAACATCGCACGCCGCGGCAAAGAGCGTTCCCCGGGGGCACGGTTTGCCAGCTGGGTGAACCGCAACCGCAGGCTCGCTGCGGCGTTGTTGTTATGCGCAGCTGCAGCCCTTGCGGTCCAGCAGCTCACTCCTGCCCCGCTCTCCACTGTCAGGGCGCTGGCCGCCGCCCGGGATCTTCCCGCCGGAAGCGCCGTCACCACAGCAGATTTGGCTCACGTCCAGGTGCCGCCGGGAATGGTGGCGGACGGCTTCCTGCAGGATGACGCCGCCGCAACGGGCAAGCAGCTGGCCGCGCCCATGCGCAAGGGCCAGCTCCTCACGGACGCCCAACTGCTGGGTCCCGGACTGCTGGCTGGCACTCCGCCCGGTTCAGCGGCTGTTCCCCTGCGCATGGCGGACCCTTCGTCCACACAGCTGGTCTCCCCCGGCCAACTGGTCAATGTGGTGCTGACATCAGCCAACGGGTTTGACCAGCAGGGTCCCTCCCAGGTCCTGGCATCTGCCGTCCCCGTCCTGTGGACGTCGAACAACGGCGGCCAGGGCGGGCAATGGCTGGGCACCACGGAGACGGATGGACTGATCGTGGTGGCGGCCAACGCAGAACAATCGTCCCGTCTGGCCGGAGCCTCAACCCAGGGCCGGCTGTTCTTCGTCCTTGTCGGGCCGCCGTGACATCAGCCATGCAAGGCCGAAGCGGGCGCTCCATCCAAACCAGACACGCAGTCCAACCCGGACCCGCAGTCCAAACTGGACACCCTGGTCAGCCCTGCGCGGTCAGCCCCAGTGCGGTGGTTTCTGTTCCTTCAACCACGTGTCGTGGTCGTCCTCCCGGTCTCCCCAGCTGCGCGCATCGTCCTCTGCGGCCTTGCTCGGAAGGATTTCCTCGCTGCCGCCCTGTGCCGCCCGCGCCGCAGGGGCATTCGGGCCGGGTGCCGCAGGCGCCCCCGACGCAGCAGCGTCAGTGCCAGGTTCAGGGTTTCCGTTCTTGTTTTCGTCGTAGTGCATGTCTTCCTCGGGACCGGCTTTCCCGGCCCTGTCTTCCTTGCCCAATTCTTCTCTGCTCAAATCTTCTTTGCCCACGGAAGCCGCCGATGATGCGGTATCGATTCCATTGAGCGCCTGGTGGACATCGTCGTCAAGGAAGCCCGTAGAGGTCGTGGTCCTACCAGGGAGCACGATGTTCTCAAGTCCCAGGTACCCCGCTATGCGGTCGGCGCAGGTCGAGGGGTCGGTGAAGACTTCGATGGTCCACAGCGGCATGTAGCGCCAGCCCAGGCGTTCCAGCAGTTCCGGGCGCAGCCGGCTGCGTTCACGCACGCTCATGGCGCGGTACTGGTTGGTGCCGTCGGATTCGATGGCCACAGGCCGGGGCAGGTCCAGGTCGTCCTGGCCCATGGTGTTCAGGGGGTCGGCCGCGGCGACAACGTCGATGGCGCCGTCGTACTGGTGCCACACCCGGGCGCCGCGGGCGCGCAGCCTGTCCCCCAGATCCGCTACCAGGGGATCCGCTCCGAGTGCCTGTTCGCTGGCAGCGGCACGGGACGCCGGAGTGCCCAGGTCCGTGTTGCCGGAGATTTCCCGGTTCAGCAGCGTGTAAAGGTCCACCGCCCCGTGGGTGAGGCGGGTGTGGTCCAGGTCTTCCGGCCGGAAGCAGGTCAGCACGTGCAGGGAACGCCGTGCCCGGGTCATCGCCAGGGCAAACTTTTCCCGGCCGCCCTCGGCGGACAGCGGCCCGAAGTTGTGGAGTGCACGGCCGTGGGGGGTCCGCCCGAATCCCGGCGAGAAGATGACGTGGTCACGCACCAGGCCTTGGGCGCGTTCCAGGTCAACCACCCGGAAGGACTCTGGGCCGGCCCCAAAGAATCCGGCGAGGCCGGGCTGGTTGGACAGCTGGAGCCTGATGGACTCGCCAATCCGGGCCGCGTGCCGGAGGCTGGCGGTTACGACGGCGAGGGACGTTCGGGGGCGCATCCTGGCGTGCTCGAAGACCAGTTCCACAACGCGGTTGACCTCCGCGACGACGGATTCCACACCCTCGTGGTCGGCACTGGGCAGGCCGGTGCCGTCCGGCAGGTACTCAACCAGCAGGGACCGGTCCAGCCCCGTGGCGGACTGCCCTTCCGGCAGCCGGCGCAGGCCGCCGTCGTAAAAGCTCTTACTCAGCTGGAGGACCAAGTCTTCGTCCACCGCGCGGTACACCACATTGAGCCGCCATACCGGCAGGACGGCGGAGAGCGCGGTAAAGGCGCTTTCCACACGATGGTGCGCCGACTCGCCGGGCGCCAGCCGCTCCACTCCCACGGTGAAGGTCCGCGGCGTGGCAATGCGGGAATCACCGAAGGCAATGACCTGCCGTGCACGGGCAATCGAGGGCAGGACGGCCTGCAGGGAGGTGGCCTCAGCATCGAGGATCACCACCGCGTCGAAGTGCTGTTCCGCTGGCAGCAGGCCCGTCATGAGGTAGGGACTGACAGACCAGACGGGAACCAGCGTCCCGATCAGGTCAGGCGCCTGTGCGGTCAGGGCGGGCAGGGAGACCCGCCCGTCCTTCAGCAGGCTGCGCAGGAGGCCGGCCTGCCGCGGCTGGGCGGCAATAGCGGTGCGCCACCGCTCCGCCAGGGCCCACCGCAGCCGGGCTGCGCCGCTGGCAATGTGCGCATTGTCTGCGAGGCGGTACTCTGCTTCGAGCCGGCGCAGTGCGTCGCCGTCGGACATGGCCAGGTAGTCGTCACCGCTGATCATTGCCTCGAGCGCGGACTGCCACCAGGCCAGTTCCAATTCGGCCGCGACCGATCCTTCGGGTACTTCCCGTTCAGCAAGGTCGGCAAGGAGTTCACCCAGGCCGTGTTCGCGCATGTTCTCGATGAGGAGTGTGCGTTCGGGCAGGGTCTTGAGCGTATCGGTGTCCGCCACCAGGCGCTCCAGGCGTTCCATCAGCTGCGGGTAGGGAACGCCGGTCAGCGACCCACCGTCTTCCGTATGCCGCAGCGCCTCGCCCAGCTGCGCCAACTCCTTGTCCAGGGAGCGGTACATGGCGTTCATTTCGGCCAAGCCCGATGGAACGGCAGGGTGCCGCTGCGTTGTGGCGTATCCCGCCCACAGGGCCCGCTGTTCCTGCACCAGCAGCAGGGACGAGTGCAGGTCCGCGATGTGGACGCCCGGACGCACATATTCCTTGGCCACCCGGCGCAGCCTGGAGCGCTGCATGGCCGTCAGCTCGATGCCGCGCTCACGCCGCCACGAGGACGGTGCAGTGGCGGAGATCAGGTCCGTCACCGGGCGGTCGAAGATGTCCGGGGTGAACTTGTCCAGGCTGCCGCGGACGGCAACCAGCAGTTCCAGCTGCTCGCCCCACTCGGCAAAGGATTCGCCCAAGCGGATTTCGGCGTGCTCGGCAACTGCGTCCATCCGGTCGCGGAGGATGGGAAGGCTCTTGGCCACGGACCGGACCAGGTCCTGGGCTTCCTCGGTTTCCTTGCGGGTCAGCAGCCTTGCGCCGTGCCAGGGGCTGGTGGTGGCCGCCTTGCTGAAGCTGCCCAGTTCGGCAGCACGGCGAAGCCGGCCGGCCAGTTCATCGCGGTCCCGGATGCTGTCCAGGACGCTGCGCTTAAGCCGGACGGTGGTGGCCGGTGCCGGGTGGATGGACGTGAGTTCGGCGAGGGACTGCATGGCCTGGTACGGCGAGCAGCCCCACCGGTCGCGGACGTTGTGCAGCGATGCCACGTGGTCCATCAGCGCATGCCGGTGCTCGGTGAGGGTGTTGTGCAGGTTCCCGAGCTGCGGTTCCAGCGACTTCTCGTTGCGGACGATCGCCCGGACCAACTGGCCCTTCAGCTGTTGGGCGGTGACATTCCCGGTGAGCTGGAACAGGATGGACTCCAGTCCCAGCGACTCCAGGTGTCCGGACACCTCATTGAGGCTGGCGCGCCGGTCGCCCACCACCAGCACGGTCTTTCCGGCATCCACCAGGGCACCGATGGTGTTGATCGCGGTCTGGGTCTGGCCGGTGCCGGGCGGGCTGGTGACCACCAGGGAGTCCCCGGCGCGGGCTGCATCGATTACGTACTGCTGGTCCGTGTCCGCGTCCAGCAGGAGCAGTTCGTCCTTGGGGTGCCGGTTGTCCAGCTGCGGGAAGCGGGACGGGTCCGGTTCTTCAATGTCCACCATCTCGCCGCCGGCGGCGGTGGCCAGTGCGGACACGATGGGGTGTGTGTCGTTGATCCAGGGGTCGTCCAGGTTGCCGGAGAGGTCGGCGAAGGTGGAAACGAGCAGGTTGTGCTGGGTTTCCGCCCCGTGGATGGGCCGGATCAGGGTGGCCAGCCGGTCCAGGACGGGCTGGGGGTCGAACCGGGCGGTGCTGTAGGCCAGGCGCGTCACGGCGTTGACGTCGAAGACGATGCCGTGGATGTTCTTCAGGTGCCGCACCAATGCCGGGTTGATCTGTGCCTGCTCGGTGAGCTGCAGTTCAAAGTCGTCCTCCCCTGGCCGAACCGTAAGGGAGATGGCGGTCAGCATCACGGGGGCGGACACACGCTGGGGTTTGCCCCCGACGGCGGATGTCCACACCACGGTGCCTGCGGACAGGTACCCGGCATCGATACCGCGGTCATTGGCGAGCTCAAAGATCTTGGACCGGATGTTGCGTGAAGCCCTTGCCGCGACCACGTACTGCTGCCGGTCCCGGATCAGCGTGGACAGCCGTGTGCGGCGCCCGGCCATGAGCTGGGCGAGTCCGGAGGGGTGTGCCGAGGTGAGGTCGATGGAACCTTCGGGCGTCTTGGTGAAGCGCAGCATCGTGTCCGCACCGGTGACGGGTTTGAGCCCGGACAGCCATTTACGAAGCTCTTCCGAGCCCTCCGGGTGGCCTTGACCAACTGACACTTCTGCCTTCTTTTCTGCGTTTGCACGTGACGTCCTGGACCATACCGGCATAGGTTCGAGAGTAGCCGCTTCGGCGCCGGACTTGAGCGACCGCAACACTGGAGCACGGGAAATTGCGGAGGATTCATTCGGGAAAAGCAGTGGCCGGCCCCCGCTGGCGGAGGCCGGCCACTTAGGAAGCTATTCCCACTCGATGGTTCCCGGCGGCTTGCTGGTGACGTCCAGCACCACCCGGTTGACGCCGTCCACCTCGTTGGTGATCCGGTTGGAAATCCTGGCCAGGAGGTCGTAGGGCAGGCGCGACCAGTCGGCGGTCATGGCGTCCTCGGACGAAACGGGACGCAGCACGATGGGGTGGCCGTAGGTGCGGCCGTCGCCCATGACGCCGACGCTGCGGACGTCCGCCAGCAGCACTACCGGCATCTGCCAGACCTCGTTGTCCAGGCCGGCCTCGGTCAGCTCGGCGCGCGCGATGGCGTCCGCCTTGCGGAGCAGGTCCAACCGCTCCTTGGTGACCTCGCCGACAATCCGGATGCCCAGGCCGGGGCCGGGGAACGGCTGGCGGCCCACGATCTCCTGCGGCAGCCCCAGCTGGGCGCCCACGGCGCGGACTTCATCCTTGAACAGGGCGCGCAGCGGTTCGACGAGCTCGAACTGCAGGTCCTCGGGAAGCCCGCCCACGTTGTGGTGACTCTTGATGTTCGCCGCACCTTCGCCGCCGCCGGACTCGACGACGTCCGGGTAGAGGGTGCCCTGGACCAGGAACTTGATCTTCTCGCCGTGCGCGGCAGCGTCGGCAATGATGGCCAGTTCGGCTTCTTCGAAGGCGCGGATGAACTCGCGGCCAATGATCTTGCGCTTGGTTTCGGGATCGCTGACGCCTGCCAGTGCCGAAAGGAAGCGCTCCTGTTCGTTGGCCACGTACAGCTTGACGCCGGTGGCGGCCACGAAGTCGCGTTCCACCTGTTCCGCTTCGCCCTCGCGCAGCAGTCCGTGGTCCACGAACACACAGGTGAGCTGGTCGCCCACGGCACGCTGGACCAGCGCTGCCGCCACTGCTGAATCGACGCCGCCGGAAAGCCCGCAGATAACCCGGGAATCCCCGATCTGCTGGCGGATCCGCTCCACCTGCTCCTCCAGGATGTTCCCGGTGGTCCAGTTGGGCTCAATCTTGGCGCAGTTGAACAGGAAGTTTTCAAGCACCTGCTGTCCGTAGGCGGAGTGCTTGACCTCCGGGTGCCACTGCACACCGAAGAGACCCTTTTCCTCGTTGGCGAAGGCAGCCACCTCCGCGCCCGCGGTCGTGGCCAGCACCTCGAAGCCTTCGGGCGCAGAGTGGACGGAGTCGCCGTGGCTCATCCAGGTCTTCTGGTGCTGGGGCATGCCTTCCAGCACGGAACGCCCCTCGCCCAGGATGGTGGTCTCGGTGGATCCGTACTCCCGCAGGCCGGTCTTGTCCACCTTGCCGCCCAGCGCGTTGGCCATGGCCTGGAACCCGTAGCAGATGCCAAAGACGGGGACGCCGGCCTCGAAGAGGTCGGCACCAACGCTCGGGGCGCCGTCGGCATAAACGCTGGAAGGGCCGCCGGAAAGGATGATGGCGGCGGGATTCTTGGCCAGGAGCTGCTCGGTGGAGTAAGTATGCGGAACCACTTCCGAATACACATTCGCTTCCCTGACGCGGCGGGCAATCAGCTGCGCGTACTGGGCACCGTAATCAACAACCAGCACCGGCTTCTGGGAAGTCTGGGATGCAGTGGGAGTAGTCACCGTAATAGCCTACTTGGCGCCGTTGCACCGGCGCACCTTGGGAGGCCGCGCTGTGACGGAGCAAACGTCCGACGGCGGCCGGTCGGCTGCCTGTGCGCAGCCCACTGCGGAGGGGATCAGTAGCGCTGCGGGGCCTGCGGGTTGGCGGCCAGCTCGGCCTCCACCTCGGCGTGGAACTTCTTCTCGACGATGAAGGACAGGAACGGCACCACGCCACCCAGTGCCAA
Source organism: Arthrobacter sp. E44 (assembly GCF_041877125.1). NCBI lineage: Bacteria > Bacillati > Actinomycetota > Actinomycetes > Micrococcales > Micrococcaceae > Arthrobacter > Arthrobacter sp. E44. Next base: position 66,040 of record NZ_JBHDJA010000001.1, on the reverse strand, counting down.
CAGGATTAGCTTCAGGAACGGCCAGCGCATGAGCGACCACAGCCGGAAGTTGGAGATCAGGTACACCACGTACATCCAGCCGTGCACGATCAGCACCGTGACGGAGACGTTGACGCCGTTGATCACCCCGGCCGGCTCGGCGTCGGCGAATCCGAAGCCGAACGGCTGGCCGGTCACTGCGTTGGTGCCGCCTGCGAACAGGTACTGCCCGAAGCCGTACCGCGCCACGAGTTCGGCGCAGAGCAGGAGCAGCATGGTGCCGGTGAGGTAGGCCATGACCTTGTAGAACTTCAGGGCCGACCGGATCTGTGCCTCAGTACCGCCGAAGCGGCGCTTCTTGCCGGAAGTCTTGCCGCCGGATGCCTGCGGGGATGGGGTGGCGGGTTTCGGATCAATCATGGCTGTACCTTCTGCTGGTGCTGGTCAGGCTGCTGCTGTTCAGGCTGGTGCTGGTCAGGCTGCTGCTGTTCAGGCTGGTGCTGGTCAGGCTGCTGCTGAAGAGGCTGTGTTTCGTGGAGGCCGCCTGCGGGGGCTTCATCGGCGTCCTCGAGGGCCTCCTCGAGATCGCGGTGGTAGTCGTCCTTGACCAGGCGCCACCAGATGAAGAAGGCGAAACCGGCGAAGACGACCCATTCGATGGAATAGAACAGGTTGAGCCAGTTGATGTGCTGCCCGGGGGGCTGCGGCCCGATATCCAGGGGCAGGAGCTTTCCAGGGACGGCTGAGGCGCTGACGTCCTGGCCGCCCACCACCTCGGCGGTGGCAGACACAAAGCCCGGGTAGCTGCTCACGTCCCAGTAGTTGATGAGCTCGGCGACGGAAACAGCCGTGGCCTCCCCCGGCTTGGGCGACTTCCCGGCCACCGGCGCCTCGGATGGCAGGAGGCGTCCGGTTAGTTCAACAACGCCCGACGGCGGTGCTGCCGCATCCCCCGGCTCGGCTACCCACCCGCGTGCCACTGGGATCCAGGTTTGGGGAGATGCGCCCGCGCCCGTCAGGGCCGGGGCACCGTTGACGGCGAAGGCGGACACCACCCAGTAGCCGCTTTTGCCGTCGTGGAGCCTGCCGGGAACCAGGACCTGCTTGTCCGGGCTGTACGTTCCCTGCGCCGTCACCATCTGGTCTGCGACGCTTCCGTGGAAGAACTCCCCGGGCTGCAGGGTGCTTGTGAGCTGTTGGACCTGTTCAGAAGCCGGGTTGACGGGCACCTCGGGTTGGGTGGAGCGCCCGAACTGCCACTGGCTCAGCAGCACGAAGACCCCGGAGAGAACGATCGCGAAGATAAAGCCTGCGATCCATCGGGGCTTAAGGGCTGTTTTCCACACGTCTTAACCGTACTTCGTACTTCTGTAGAACAACTAAACGCCAGGGCATCCGGACCGGAAACGGGACCGGCCCATCCCAGCCGCGCCTAGTGGTCGAAGAAGACCAGGCTGGAGTTGATGAGTTCGGCAATCACTTCGGCGTCGTACGCACGACGCAGCGACTCCCGGAAAGACTCCTTTGAGAGCGACCGGGCCAGGGTGGCCAGCACCTCCAGATGGTCCGAGAAGGAGCTGGCCGGGGTGGCAATCAACAGGATGACCGTGGCCGGACCGTCCGCGGCACCAAAGTCCAGCGCATGGCCGTACTTCGCGATTCCAACCGCGATGGACGTTTGGGAGACGAATTCGCTCCTTGCGTGCGGCAACCCGATGCCGCCCGGGAGCCCCGTGGCCAGTTGGTGCTCCCGGGCGTTAACGTTCTTCAGGAACCCGTCAAGATCTGAGATCCGCCCTGCCGCGTGCAGCCGCTCTGCCAGTTGGTTGGTGGCGTCGGTCTTGTCCTTGGCCACCATTTCCAGGATCACCATGTCGGCGGTGGTCAAATGGGCGTCATACGGGTCCAGTGGTTCCGCCAAGGCGTATCCCTTCGGTCAGCAGTGGGGCTAGCGGCCCCTCAACGCAAGGGCACGATGTCTTCCGCGCCCAGGCGGGCAGCGTCTGCGGATTCGTCGTCCGGCTGTTGCTGGCTAAGGCGTTCCGCCTCCACACGGGCAAGGTAGTGGCGGACTTCGTTTTCGCGCTGTGCCTCGCTCCAGCCAAGGACGTCACCCATCAGTTTAGCGACAACAGGGGCCGCGGACACGCCGCGGTCCCACGCCTCGATGGAGATCCTCGTCCGTCGGGTCAGGACGTCCTGCACGTGGCGGGCGCCCTCGTGCGTGGCTGCATACACGGCCTCGGCCTGAAGGTAGTCATCGGCTCCCGGGATGGGCTCAGCCAGTTCAGGGTTCTGCTCGATGATTTCCAGGACCTCAGGGGTCATGGACCCGTATCGGTTGAGCAGGTGCTCGATCCGCGCCACGTGCACCCCGGATTCCTCCGCGGTGCGGTTCCGCCGGTTCCAGGCCGCCCGGAAACCGCTGGCGCCCAGCAGCGGGATGGTCTCGGTACAGCTGGGCGGCACCCGCTCGTCCATGGTCCGGGTGGCCTCGTCGACGGCGTCCTTGGCCATGACCCGGTAGGTGGTCCACTTGCCGCCGGCCACCACCACCAGGCCGGGAACCGGATGCGCCACCACGTGCTCGCGGGAGAGCTTGGCGGTGGAGTCATTTTCACCGGCCAGCAGCGGCCGCAGCCCGGCATAGACCCCTTCGACGTCTTCCCTGGTGAGCGGCCGCTTCAGAACCTGGTTGACGTGTTCCAGGACGTAGTCGATGTCCTTGCTGGAGGCTGCCGGATGCGCCTTGTCCAGATGCCAGTCCGTGTCGGTGGTGCCAATGATCCAGTGCCTGCCCCACGGGATGACGAACAGCACCGACTTCTCGGTGCGCAGGATCAGCCCCACGGTGGACTGGAAACGGTCCCGGGGAACCACCAGGTGGATACCCTTGGAGGCGCGCACCTTCAACTGGCCGCGGTCCGTCACCATGGCCTGGGTTTCATCGGTCCACACACCCGTGGCATTGATGACCTGCTTGGCGCGGACGCTGAACTGCGTGCCGTCCTCGCGGTTCTCAACCTTGGCTCCGACCACCCGCTCCCCCTCGCGCAGGAAGTCCACCACTGCCATTTGGTTTACTGCATGCGCGCCGTAGTAAGCGGCCGTCCGTACCAGGTTTGCCACGTATTTCGCGTCATCAACCTGGCCGTCGTAGTACCTGATGGACCCCACGAAGGCGTCGTTCTTCAGGCTTGGGGCGGCCCGCAGGGTGCCGCGCTTGCTCAGGTGCTTGTGGAACGGCACGCCGCGGCTGTGTCCGCTGGAGATGGACATGACGTCGTACAGTGCGATGCCGGCGCCAACATAGGGGCGCTCGATGAACGGCTTGGTGAGTGGATAGAGGAAGGGCACCGGCCGGGCCAGGTGCGGGGCAATCTCGGAGAGCAGCAGCCCGCGTTCCTGCAGGGCTTCCTTGACCAGGGCGAAGTCCAGCATTTCGAGGTAGCGCAAGCCGCCGTGGATGAGTTTGGATGACCGTGAAGAAGTGCCCGCGGCCCAGTCACTGGCCTCGACGATGCCTACGCTCAGCCCCCGGGTCACGGCATCCAGCGCAGCTCCGGCGCCAACGATGCCGCCGCCGACAATCAGGATGTCCAGTTCCTGGCCGGGCTCGGTGGTGGCGCGCAGCCGCTGGATGGATGCTTCCCTGGCTTCGGGGCCAAGGGCCCCGCCGTTTGCAGGAACACTCTTCATTGAACGCCTCCAGTGCCTCTAGTGCCGGTAGTAACCCCACACTACTTGCAAGTGGCGTGCTTTGGGCAGGGCCGGGTGGTGCCCACCCGGCCCTGACCTGTGCTTAGTTTCCTTCGTAAGGCGATACGACGACGTCCACCCGCTGGAATTCCTTCAGGTCCGAATAGCCGGTGGTCGCCATGGAGCGCCGCAGCGCACCAATGAGGTTGGACGTGCCGTTGGTGTGGTGGCCGGGCCCGAAGAGGACCTCCTCCAGCGGCCCAACGGTGCCGACATTGGCGCGGTCCCCGCGCGGCAGCTCGGTGTGGTGGGCTTCCTGGCCCCAATGCCAACCCTTGCCCGGCGCTTCTTCTGCCCTGGCAAGGGCACTGCCCAGCATGACGGCGTCGGCGCCCATGGCGATTGCCTTGACGATGTCACCCGAGGTGCCCATGCCGCCGTCGGCAATCACGTGGACGTAGCGGCCGCCGGATTCGTCCATGTAGTCGCGGCGTGCCGCGGCGACGTCGGAGATCGCGGAAGCCATGGGCGAGTGGATGCCCAGGGCGCGCCGCGTGGTGGTGGTTGCGCCGCCACCGAAGCCCACCAGCACGCCGGCGGCACCGGTGCGCATGAGGTGCAGCGCCGGGGTGTAGCCGGCTGCGCCGCCCACGATCACCGGGACGTCGAGTTCATAGATGAACTGCTTGAGGTTGAGGGGCTCGTGGTCCTTGGAGACGTGTTCGGCCGACACGGTGGTGCCGCGGATGACAAAGATATCGACGCCGGCAGCCAGGACCGTCTTGTAGTGCTCCTGGGTGCGCTGCGGGGTCAGGGAACCGGCAACGGTGACGCCGGCCTCGCGGATTTCGGCCAGGCGGGACGTGATGAGTTCCGGCTGGATGGGTGCCTGGTACAGCTCCTGCATCCGACCGGTGACGACGGGGCTGTTGGTCTCGTCTTCAAGCGCCGCAATTTCATCCAGGACCGACTGCGGATCCTCGTACCGGGTCCAGAGGCCTTCCAGATCCAGCACTCCGAGGCCACCCAGCTTGCCCAGGGCAATGGCCGTGGCCGGGGACATGGCCGAGTCCATCGGAGCGGCGATCACTGGCATGTCGAACTGGTAGGCGTCGATCTGCCAAGAGACGGAGACGTCCTTGGGGTCGCGGGTGCGACGGTTGGGGACGATTGCGATGTCATCCAGGGAGTAGGCACGACGCCCACGCTTGCCACGGCCGATCTCGATCTCATAAGTCACTGCTCTAGGTTATCCCAGCAGGTCCGCTGGCTTTGCCCGGGCCGGATCCTGACGGAAAGCGCTGCCCGTGGCGGCGGCGCGGGGCAAACACGTAGCCTTCTCCGGAGTCTCGGTGGATGCTCCCGCGACCAGCTTACGATTGGGCTTCCTTCCGATAGGGAGGACCTGGCCCTCCTGGCGTGACCCTACGGCAACCCGGCTTCCGGACCTCTGTAAGGCGCACCCTTCCCGCTACAGTGGCGTGATGGGCAGCCGCTGGACATTTGACGGCCATATCGCCGGGATTGGTACGGCCTCCGGACTGCGCGCCGTGGTGGGGATCTGGCAGGACTCCCCCTTTGGCCCATTCGCCGACGTCATGGTGCAACAACCTTCGGGACACCGGCTGCTGCTGGCACCGACGCCGGACGTTGCCGGCTTCATCGCCGCCACCTACAGCTTTGACGAGGTGCAGGTGGTGGACGTTTCCGCCTCGCTCGCCGAGCGCACGTTGATGGTCGACGCCGGCCCGCTGGAGGTCAGGGCCGTCACCGGTCCCAGGACCCTCCTGGGTTCAGCGCTGCGGGCAGTGCCCCGGCGCCTTGCCGTCCATCCCCGCTGGCTCGCCGCGGTCAATCCGTTTGCCGCCCTTGCGGCACCCGGCGCCCGCACCTACGGTACTGCGGGCAGCGGAAGGACGGAGTTCTATGGGGTGACGGACCTGCACCACCTGACGTCCGCCGTCATCCGCTGGAATGGTGCCGATGCCGGAGCGCTGACCCCCGTCCGACCCGCCGTCACGTTCGGCTTCAGCAGCGTGCCGCCGCGGCCAAGTGTGGCCCGCGTGCGCACCACCGTGGTGGAAGCGTGATGGGGACGCCGGCGCCGAGGTAACCGTGATGCACAGGAACGGGCACGGGGTTGTGCCCATCGAAGGGCCCGTCTCTTCCGGTTTTGGTGGATGAGCATGGTCTTCGCCGTACCCTGCGCGGAGCGCGGGCTTCGACAACCTGCGTCAGACTCCTTCGGGTTCCTCCACGGAAAGCTGGGACTCGAACATCCGGAAATAGCGGCCGCGCAGTGCCACCAGCTCCTTGTGGGTTCCCTGCTCCACGATCTGCCCGTCCTCCAGCATGTACACCACGTCCGCCTTCTCGATGGTGGCCAGCCGGTGGCTGATGGCGATGATAGTGCTGCTGCGGTCGGCGAAGAGACGCGTAAAGATCCGGTGCTCGGCCAGCGCGTCAATGGCGGACGTGGGCTCATCCATGACCATGAAGGATGCGTCCCGGTAGAAGTTCCGGGCCATCGCCAGGCGCTGCCATTGGCCGCCGGAAAGGCCGCTCCCCTTCCGGCCGCGGGGGTCTTCCATCCAGTTGCTGACGTGGTTGTCCAGGCCGTTGGGCAGCTTGTTGATGAAGTCGAGTGCCTCGGCGTCGGCTGCGGCCCTGCGGATGCGGTCATCATCGCGAGGACTCTCCACATCGCCGAAGTAGATGTTCTCGGCGGCCGTGGCGAACTCGTACTTGAGGAACTCCTGGCTGAGAACCGCCAGGTGCCGGTGCCAGGAGGTGACGTCGACGGCGGCCAGGTCCACGCCGTCGAGCAGGACTTGCCCCGAGTCGGGACGGTAGAGGCCTGCGAGGATGCGGATCAGGGTGGACTTGCCGGCACCGTTTTCCCCCACGATGGCGATGTGCTGGCCCTGGCGGATGGTCAGGCTTATGCCCTTGATCACTTCAATGTCGCTGCCCGTGTACGTGAAGCGGATGTCCTTCAGCTCCACTTCCTTGGGTGCTTGCAGCAGAGGAGGCGCGTGTTCCGAGTGCATGGGCATCGCCATGAACAGCTCGTAGTCCTTCAGGTTAGCCAGGTCCTCATCGATGGAGCTCAGGGACGACACCAGGTTGTTCGCCGTGGACAGGGCGCGGCTGACGATCTGCTGAACGTAGAGGAACTGGCCCACCGGGGCGGCGCGGGCAATGATCTGCCCCACCACCCAGATCAGCGAGACCACCTCCGCGCCGTATTGGAGTGCGTCGGCGGCAAGCTGCTTGGGGATGTAGCGTCGCTGGTAATCCAGGCGCCGCCGCTCGTCCGCGTCGCGGAGCCGGGACCGAAGGCCCATGAGGAAGCCGACAATGCCGTAGAGCCGCATCTCGGCGATGTGTTGCGGCCGTAGGAGGTTGGTTTCAATCATTCGCCGCTGACGGCGTGAATCCACCTGCGTGTTCCAGTGCGCGATCTGCTCCCTGGACAGCTTGAACTGCAGGTACACGCTGGGGACGATCGCCACCAGGACGATGACGGCGATCCACCAGCTGACCAGCAGCAGGGCGCCGATGGCCAGGATGACCGAGACCAGCTGCGTGAAGATGGCGGCGATGCGGTCCAGGACGCGGGCATAGGAATCGGAGAATCGCTTTGCCCGGTCGTATAGGTCCACCGTCTCCTTGTCGTCGTAGCGCCAGAACTCGAGAGCAAGGAACCGCTCATACATCTGATCCCCCACGATGGCGCCAACCTTGAAACTCATCAACTGCTGGATGTAGCGGTCCACGCTGTTGAAGGCGCCCCAGAACAGCCCCAGCGCGGCCGTGATGATGACGTAGACGACAGCACTTCGGCCTGCTCCGCCGTCGCCCGCATATGCCGCGGCCAGCGCCGAGGTGGTGAGGGACGCGAAGTAGGTGGTGACCAGCGGCAGCACTGCGGAGATCAGGGAGCTGAGCACCTTCATGACCACAGCGCCTGGGGATGCCCGGAAGCTCACTCGGAGGACTTGGGCCACGGCCTTGGCATAGGGGCGCAAGGCAAGCCGCTTTTGCGGATCGCGCTTAGGAGTCAGCTCCGCCGGATGGCGTGTTGGAGGCATGGAATCAGCCTAGTGCTGGGAGTGCTCGAACAGGCCTGGAGTCATTTGGTGGAATGGAGACAGCGCCGCAAGGCGTCCTCTCCCGGGGACCAATCCAGGTAATGGAAGTCCGGGCGATGGCCAACCACCCGCAGCAATTCCCCATTAAGATTCACCCCGGTTTTAGGCTCGAATGTCCCGCCCGGAACATCTGTCCTGCCCTGCGCATGAATCTCTACTGGCCAGTGTGTGGGTTCTGGGTGGGGGTGTTCGGGTTTGTAGTGGCGGCCGGTGGGCGAGGTCCAGCCGGGTGATCCGTTGTTGGTGGCCGGGTCTGGTGTCCATTGGCTGTGGTGTTTGAGCCGGTGGTGTTCCGGGCAGAGTTGTGCCAGGTTGCTGGCCCCGGTGGTTCCGCCGTGTTCCCAGGCTTTCAGGTGGTCGGTTTCGTTGTCCGGGGTGCGGTTGGTGCAGCCGGGGAAGGTGCATTTGCCGTCTGCATCCTGATCCAGCGTTTGATGGTTTCGGTGAGCCGGTAGTTCTTCCGGCCGATCTCCAAGGGTGCCCCGTCGCGGGGGTCGACCAGGACGCGGTAGAAGGAGTCCGCACCGTCGGCGACCAGTTTGCGGGCCATGGATGCCGGGATCGGTCCCAGCCCGTCCAGTACCGCTGGCTCATCCGTGAGTCCGAGCAGGGAGAACACCGGCACCATGACCAGGACGTCCGCGCGCGGGGTGGGAACCTTGCCGATTTCCGTCACGGCCGACGAACTGGCGTCGGTGCCGGTCACGTCGTCGTTGCCGGTCCCGTCGTCGATGCTGGCCGGCTCTGCCGCGGTGGTGGTGCCGGTGGCTGTCAGAGTGTTGCCGGTGGTGTTGCCGGCGCTGAGGAGCAGGGATGCTGCGATGTCGGGGCGGAGTTGGGTGATGGTGCGTGGTTCGTTGGGGCCTTGGAGGCCGCGGGCGGTGGCGGTGGTGCGGTTCCAGATGGCGCAGGCGGTGTCGCCGGGCAGATAGAGCGAGACCCAGGCCATCCCGTCCCGGTCCGGGGTGTATTCCATCCGCCGGTCCGCCACCCCTTTGGCGTGGCGTTTCTGCAGTGTCTCGGGGTGGTGTCGTTCCCGCCAGGCACGGACCTTGGCCCGGAACCGGGAGGGGACGAGTCCGCCAGGGGCTGCGCCGCGGGCGGGGTGGGGTGCGTCGGGGTCGAAGAAGTGCGCCACCAGCGCCGCAGCGCCCGCCGGATCGAGGCCCTCGGTTTCGTCCGCAACGATGCGGGCGTGCTGCCAGGACATGGCACCGGCGGACAGGGCCTGGAACACGGGCGGGAGGGAGCAGATTTTCCGGGACTGTTCCACCAGAGCGCCGGCAGCGGCGGAGCTGACGGTCAGGACCCCTGCGATCTCCTCCACCACGGACATCTCGGCGTAGGTACGGTCCTGCACCGACGCGTCAGGCGGGGTCATGGCAAGCTGAAACCCCATCGCCTCCGCTGCATCCCGCGCCTTCATCGCCGCCAGCTGCGCCTCCAACCGGGCCGCCAGTTCCAGCCGCTCCAGCCGGATCTCGTACCGCCGCCGCAACACATCAACACCCGAACCAATAACAACGCCGGAACCGAGAGCAGCGCCCGAACCAACAGCAACCCCGGAAGCCAGGAAGGCGTCCTCCTGGTCCAGCGCACCAAGGGCAGTGAGCGCATCAAGGGCAGCCACAGAGGCATGAACACCCGCCGCACCTGCCCCCACACCGCTGCCGATTCCCATAGAAGAATCATCCAACGAGGGTCTGACATTTTGTTTCGCAGCTGTCTCAGGCCAAAACAAAAGGAGGCAGGGTCGCCCCTACCTCCTTTTGTTCATGCACGCTCAGCGGAAACGTGCGGCCGCAGCTTAGCGCGAGCCGTAGTTTGGCGCCTCGACGGTCATTTGGATGTCGTGCGGGTGCGATTCCTTCAGCCCGGCAGAGGTGATCCGGACGAACTTGCCGCGGACCTTCAGCTCAGGAATGGTGGGTGCGCCGGTGTAGAACATGGTCTGGCGCAGGCCGCCCACCAGCTGGTACGCCACCGAGGACAGCGGACCGCGGTAGGCAACACGGCCTTCGATGCCTTCCGGGATGAGCTTGTCGTCGCCGGACACATCGGCCTGGAAATAGCGGTCCTTCGAGTAGGACGTGTTCTTGCCGCGCGACTGCATGGCGCCGAGGGAGCCCATGCCGCGGTAGGACTTGAACTGCTTGCCGTTGACGAAGATCAGCTCGCCCGGGGACTCGTCGCAACCGGCGAGCAGGGAGCCGAGCATGACGGTGTCCGCACCGGCCACCAGGGCCTTGCCGATGTCGCCCGAGTACTGCAGGCCGCCGTCGGCGATCAGAGGCACGCCGGCCGGGATGGCAGCCTTGGCGGATTCGTAGATGGCGGTGATCTGCGGGACGCCCACGCCGGCCACCACGCGGGTGGTGCAGATGGAGCCGGGGCCAACGCCCACCTTGATGCCGTCGGCGCCGGCGTCGATCAGTGCCTGGGCACCTTCCCGGGTGGCAGCCTGGCCGCCGATGATGTCCACGTGCGCCGCGGCGGGCTCGGACTTCAGGCGGTGGATCATGTCCAGCACGCCTTGGGAGTGGCCGTTGGCAGTGTCCACGAACAGCGCGTCGACGCCGGCGTCCACCAGGGTCATGGCGCGCTCCCAGCCGTCCCCGAAGAAGCCGATGGCGGCACCCACGCGGAGCCGGCCTTCGTCATCCTTGGTGGCCAGCGGGTACTGCTCGGCCTTGGTGAAGTCCTTGGTGGTGATCAGGCCCTTCAGCTGGCCCTGGTCGTCCACCAGCGGAAGCTTTTCGATCTTGTTGGTGGCCAGCTTGTGCGAGGCTTCCTCGCGGCTGATGCCCACGTGCCCGGTGACCAGGGGCATCTTGGTCATGACGTCACTGACCAGCCGCAGCGGGAAATCGGACTCCGGGACGAACCGGGTGTCGCGGTTGGTGACGATGCCCAGCAGGCGGTTGTCCTCGTCCACCACGGGCAGGCCGGAGACGCGGTAGTGGGCGCAGAGATCATCCAGTTCACGCAGCGTCGCCTCTGGGCGGATGGTGAGCGGGTTGGTGATCATGCCGGACTCGCTCCGCTTGACCCGGTCAACCTGGTCCGCCTGGTCGGCGATGGACAGGTTGCGGTGCACCACGCCCAATCCACCCTGGCGGGCCATGGCGATGGCCATGCGGGACTCCGTGACGGTGTCCATGGCGGCGGAAAGCAGCGGCGTCTGCACCGAGATCCGCTTGGAGATCCGGGAGGAGGTGTCTGCCTCGGACGGGATGACGTCGGTGTGGCCCGGCAGGAGGAGGACGTCGTCGTAGGTCAGGCCAATGAAGCCAAAGGGGTTGTGTTCGGGCTCGGTCATGAGTGCGCCTCTTACCTTGGTTGCTGGGTCACGGGTAGGGGTTGCAGCCGATGACCAGCCCGTGATTACGGAACTGGCCTGTGCAGACGATCCTGCGGGAGCACCGTGGAGCACGGCATTCCGGGGGCAGAAAGTGTTGAGTAAATATTAGAACCTCGGCGCCGATCCCCCTATTCCGCGCGGCCAATGTGAGCAACCGCACGGTCCCCCACCCGCTCGCCGCTCAGGCCAAGCCCGGGGAGCGGGTCAGTTCCAGCCGGTGGCGGCGAGCAGGCGCTGCTCGAACATGGGGATCATGGTCTCCACATAGGTCCGGGTCAGGTGGTTGTCATCCTTGTAGACGTAGACGTTTCCCACCACCGCCGGGCAGACCCCGCGGGCGCAGATGAAGTCGCTCATGTCCATCAGGTGCAGCCCGGGCAGCTTGCCGCGGTAGTTCTCGAGGGGGGACGGCTCCACCAGGGACTCGGCGAGCGCCGGGTTGCAGGCCGGCGCAGCGGCACCGTGGCGCTGGGCGCACTGCGGCATATTGAACGTGAACCGGGGGTTGTCCCGGATTCCCACCACCTCGATACCCGCATGGGCAAATGGCTGCACGCCTTCGAGGTATCCCGGCACCTCGGTTTCGAAGGGAGCCTCCTCGTGGGTCAGCGAAGCCACCGTGAACACAGCATCGGGCCTGTGCTCCAGGACGTAGGCGGAACTGGCGCGGTTGTAGGCGTTGCACTCTGCGTTACGCGTTTCCGAGTCGGCGCCGAACCGGCAGGCCGGCATCAGCAGTGTCACCAGTTCCCAGCCGCGGGCAGCAGCAACCGGGGCCAGCGCGGCGAGGTACTGCTGGGCATGGGAGTCGCCCAGCACCACGATGCGCTTGGAGGAAGGTTCCTCCGGCAGCTCCTGCCGGCAGCCCTCCAATATCGGGTCGCTGGTGGCATTGGCGCCAGTGCAGGGCGAGTCGATGCCGGCCCAGTCGTTGTCCAGCGCGGTGGGCCCGGGGATGGTCCGGGCCCTGGGGGCGGGAGTGTTTTCGTTCTCCGGGGTGAGTGCCAGCGCCCCTGGCGTCAGCTCCCTCGGTTGTGCCGCCGTCGCGCTTTCCTCCGCAGTGAGCGATGTCTGCCAGACGGCGACGGGCCCCGCCAGCACGGCACCGCAGGCAGCAATGACGACGGCGGTGCGCCAGGCGCGCAGCTTGGGCCAGTGCCAGTCGCGCAAGGGCTTTTCGACAAAGCGCGTGGTCAGGACGGCGAGCACCATGGAGGCAGCGACGATTCCAAGGCCCTGTTTGAGGTTGGGCGCTTCCACCCCGGTGGCCGCAAGGGCCAGCACCAGGAGGGGCCAGTGCCACAGGTACAGGGCGTAGGAATTATCGCCCAGGGCGACGGCGGGCCGGCTGCTGAGGAGGCGGTCCACCCCGAACCGGCTGCCAGTCTTCCCCGCCACGATGATGGCGGCCGCCGACAACGTTGGCCACAGTACCGCATACCCGGGGAAGGAACGGTCAACGGTCAGGACCAGCCCGCACGAAACCATGCCTGCCAGTCCGGCCCAGCCCAGCACCACCCGGAGCCTGCGGCCGGGCTTCAGGTAGGGCAGCACCAGCGCCAGCAATGACCCCAGCGCAAACTCCCAAAGCCGGGCGCGCGTGTCGAAGTAGGCGTAGGCCTGGCTGGTGGCGGTCTGTTCCACGGAATAGGCCAGGGACAGCACGAACACCGTCCCGAACACGACGGCGAGCAGCCCGCGGTAGGTCAGTCGGCCCAAGCGGGGTATCCGGCGCAGCCGGGACAGCGCAATGGCCGTGGCAGCGAAGATCAGTGGCCACAGGATGAAGACCTGCCCCTGGATGGACAGCGACCAGAAGTGCTGCAACGGGCTGGCGCCGGCATGGTCCTGCGCGTAGTAGTCCACGGCAGCGTCCGCCAGCAGCCAGTTTTGCCGGTAAAGCAGGGACGCCCACGCCTGGTCGAGCACCTCCGGCCAACGCCCCTGGGGCAGGATCAGCCAGGTTCCGGCCAGCACCCCCAGGATCACCACGACGACGGCGGGCAGAAGGCGCTTGAACAGGTGCAGCCAGTGCGCCAGGAGCTGGAAGGGCTTGCCTGATTCTGCCTTGCGGACGAAGGAGAGGGTGAGCAGGAATGCAGAGATCAGCAGGAAAATGTCCACACCGCCGGACACGCGGCCCAGCCAAACGTGGTAGGCCACCACCATCAGGACAGCCAGGGCGCGCAGGCCCTGGACCTCGGGGCGGAAGGACGGCTTTCGGGGCTTCGAAGGCGCGGGGCCTGTTGACGTGGCTTTGGTGTCTGGTGCTGCCTGCGGCATCCGCGGCATCAGACCGCCCATCCCGCCGCCGTCTGCAGCCGCTTGGCAAACTCGTCCGCCATGCTTTCCGCGTATTCCGCGCTCAGGTGGTTGTCGTCCAGATACACATACACGTTGCCCACCACGGCAGGGCACTCCGTCGGCGTGCAGATCCTGTCTGTCAGGTCCACCAGGGACAAGCCGGGCAGACGCGCCATGTCCAGGGTGTCGAAGGGACTGGCCGCCGGAAAATTGTCCCCGATCGCCGGGCGGCAGCCCTGGGCCTCGGCACCTTCCCGAACCACGCATTCAGCCATGTTGAAGGAAAAACGGGGATTGTCCCGGACGGCAGCTACCTGGATCCCCTGGTCCAGCCACCCGGAGACCATCTCCTCGAACCCCGGTGTCAGGGCCTCGGCAGGAGTCGAGGGCGCCGCCGCAGTCCCCACCACGATGATGGCATCAGGCTTTTGCCGGGTGATTTCCTTCTGCACGTCCGCGTTGAAGGCGTCGCAGTCCTCGCTTCCTCCGAGCCCGGCCGGCGTGGCCTTGCAGGCACCCTTGAGGATGGAATACAGCAGCCAGTTCTTTTCGGCTGCCAGCGGTTTGACGGCACCGGTCCATTGCTGCGCATGGCTGTCTCCGAGCACCAGGACCCGCTTGGAAGGCTCACCGGACGGCCGCTGTTCGAAACACGATCCCTTCAACAGACGGCTGTCCGGGGCGATCTCCTCCGTGCACGGCCCATCCAGGGATACCCAGTTCTTGGTGAGGTCCGCGGCCAACGGGAGGAGGGAAGCATCCGGGGCCGGCGTTGCGGCCGTGTAAGCGGGGTCAAGGACGCGGGACCCGGGGTTGTTGGCGATCTTTTGCGCTTCCACCGCACGGCGTTCCAACTCAAGCTGGAAACTCCAGCCGGACAGAGGCACCGCCGCCACAGCCACGGCCAGCATGATGGCCAGGGCGGCCCTGCGCTTCCGGACTTCCGGCCATTTCCATTCACGCCAGGGCTTTTCGATGTAGCGCGTGGTCAGGTAGGCGAGCGCCAGGGCCACCAGGATGATGACGGAACCGGAGAGCCATCCGGCGTGGTCCTTGCCGCTCCAGGCGAGAGCGAGGACCAGGAGCGGCCAGTGCCACAGGTACAGGGCGTAGGAGATGTCGCCGAGCTTGACCAGCGGCTTGGCAGAGAGGAAGCGGTCTATCCCTGCGGCGCTCTCTGTCTGGCCCGCGACGATGACCATGGCCGCGGCGACGGTGGGCCACAGCGCGGCAATACCGGGGAAAGCCCCCTGCACGTCCAGGACAATGCCGCACGCCAGCATGGCCAGAACCCCCACCCAGCCCATGATGACGCGGGTCCGGCGCCGGAAGCGCAGGCCGGGGAGGATCAAGGCCACGAGCGTGCCCAAGGCGAATTCCCACAGCCGGGCGCCGGTATCGAAGTAAGCCTGCACCTGGTTGATGGCGGTGAAGATGATGGAGTAGCCCAGCGAACCGAGGAAGATGGCGAAGAAGATGTAGGCAAGCAGGGGGCGGTAGGACAACCGGTAGCGCCGTGCCGTCCAGCCGGCCAGCGCGAAGATCAGGGGCCACAGGATGAAGACCTGTCCCTGGATGGACAGCGACCAAAAGTGCTGGAAGGGGCTGGCCAGGCTGTGGTCGTTGGCGTAGTAGTCCACCGCCTGCTGCTGCAGCAGGCGGTTCTCCGAATAGGACAGGGAGGCCCAGCCTTGCGCGATGAGGTCCAGCCACCGGGTGGGTGGAAGGACCAGGGCGGACACGGCCAGGGTTGCCACGATGACGGTGACAGCTGCCGGGAGGAGCCGCCGGAACAGGTGGAGCCAGTGTTTTGCGAGGGCGAAGGGCTGCTTCCGGTCATGGCGTCCAAGGAATTGGAGCGTCATCAGGAAGGCGGAAATAAAGAGGAAGACATCCACCCCACCGGACACGCGCCCGAACCAGACGTGGTAAGTCACCACCATGAGGACAGCCAGTGACCGCAGGCCCTGGATCTCCGGCCGGAAAGACGGCTTCCGCTGTTTTGTGGCGACACTGGGCCTGGGTTCCGGTGCCTTCGGGGTTTCCGTTATCGACACAAGAACCTCTCAAAATCCCGCCAGCCAAAGCAGCAAGCCTAGCCAACGCCGTCTTTAACAGCTAATCAACGCGGCCGTCCGGACTATGCTGGCCACAACCGGCGAAGGGAGCGGGCATGGTTGTCCAGTTGCGGATCTGTGTGCCCGGGGAGCTGTCCGAGGTAACGGTACAGACCTGCCGCGACCAGCGGGGTGTGGCAGAAGTCATGGTGGCCAAGGGGGCGGCCGTGGTGCCTCCGGGCGACGTGATCGAGGTTTTCATCGCCCGGGAGTCCGTGGAGGAACTGCTCGAAAAGCTGGACATCCTGAAGATCCAGGAGGCGGGCTCGATTGCCATGTCGACGCCGGAATTCGTCCTCTCGACAAAGGCGGACCAGGCAGAGCGATCCGCCCCGGGGGACGGCGCGGACGCGGTGATCTGGGACGATGTGACCCGGCAAACCGGGGAGGATTCCAGGCTGACGTGGAACTTCCTCGCTTTCCTGGTCCTGGCCACACAGCTCGCAGGAATTGGAATTGTGACCGATTCCCCGATTGCCATTGTGGGCGCCATGGCGGTGGGCCCCGAGTTCGGGCCGCTGGCCGCCCTGGCCGTGTCGCTGGCCACCCGGCAGTGGAAGCTTGGCCGGCGCGCCGCCGTCGCGTTGGGTGTCGGGTTCCCCGTTGCCATGCTGCTGGCAGCACTCACTGCGTGGCTTTCGGTGCCGCTGGGGCTGTTCCCGGGCGATGCCCTGGACAAGGGGTCGGCCGTCGAATTCATCTACCACCCCGGGCCGTATTCACTGATTGTCGCGGTGCTGGCCGGAATCGCGGGCATGCTGTCCATCATCGGCCGGCGTTCCGCCGCGCTGATCGGCGTCTTCATCTCCGTGACCACCGTGCCGGCGGCCGGGTACGTGGCGGTGGCTTTGGTGTTGGGCGAATACCAAAAGGCGGCGGGCTCTGCCCTGCAACTGCTGCTCAACCTCGTGGGCATCGTGGTGGCAGCCTTGGCAGTTCTGCTCTTTTACCGGGTGGTCGCCAGGCGCCTACCGGATGGGGCGGCGCGGAGGCTGCAGCGCCAGCGAAGCGGAGCGCGCCGCTAGCCGCCGAGCTCTCCCCTATGGGCGCAGCAGGCCCCGCAGGGTCTGGATGGTGTCCGCTTCGGCCGGAACCTTGTCATCGCGGTAGCGCTTGACGCGCGCGAAACGGAGTGCGATTCCACCGGGGTAGCGCGGCGACTGCTGCACGCCGTCAATGGCAATTTCGACGACGGTGACAGGCTCCACCCAGACCGTCCCGGCAGTGCGCCGCACCTCAAGCTCCTGGAACCTTTCGGTCTGCCAGCGCAGCAGTTCATCGGTAAGGCCTTTGAAAGTCTTGCCCACCATGACGAAACCGCCGGGTTCACCGAACTCTCCAGCAGGGTCCAGGGCCCCCAAGTGCAGGTTGGACAGCATCCCAGTGCGCCTGCCGGACCCCCATTCGCAGGCCAGCACCACCAGGTCATAGGTCAGGACCGGCTTCACTTTCACCCAGTTCGATCCACGCCGGCCTGCCGCGTAGGCGGACCCGATCGCCTTCACCACAACACCCTCGTGGCCGGCGGCAAGCGCGTCCTGTGAGACACGTTCCGCAACCGCCGGGTCAGCCGTTACCTCCCCCGGGATCCGGTGGGCAGGGGCAATGCGCTCAAGCACCTCGATGCGGTCGGCCAACGGCTCGTCCAGCAGGTCCCTCCCATCGATGTGCAGCACATCGAAGAACCAGGGATGCAGGAGGGTTTCGCGCACTGCATCCGCGCCAAACCGTGCCATGGTTTCCTGGAAGGGCCGCGGGCCGCCTTCCTCATCGAGGGCCAGGGTCTCGCCGTCCAGAATTACGTGCCGCAGCGGCAGGCCACGGACCACTTCCACCACTTCGGGCAGCCGGTGGGTGACGTCGGCCAGGTTGCGGGTGTAAATGCTGACGCGGTCGTCCGCGCGGTGGACCTGGATGCGCGCGCCGTCGAGCTTGTATTCCACGGAGGCCTCCCCCGTGGTTTCCAGTGCTGCACTGGGACTGGCTGCGGTGGAAGCGAGCATGGGCAGCACGGGGCGGCCCACCACCAGTCCGACGGCGTCAAGCTCGGCCTGGGTGCCAGTGATGGCCAGGAGGGCTGTTTCGCCGAGGTCTCCGGAGAGCATGGCGGCACGCCGGACGGCTTCCACGGGCTTCCCGGCAGCGCGGGCCACGGCATCAGTCAGGACTCCTTCCAGCGCACCGGTGCGCAGCTCGCCGAGCAGGACTCCGGTGATGAACGACTGTTCCGGCCCGGTGGCCGCCGACAACAGTTTCCGCAGGATTGCTGTCCGCCCCGCCGCCGACCCCGTACCCGCCGCAGCCAGCAGTCCGTCCAGCGCCGCATCAAAGTCGGCCACCGTCAGGCTCGGCTCGTCGGCCGGATCCTCCTTTGCCGCTGCCACCGCACTCCATCCCACGCCCACGCGGCCCTGGCGCGGTTTGGCACTGAGCAGGCCCACCGCCGTCGGGATCTCCACTGGCTCAAGGCGGCGCAGCAGGCCGGCCAAGGCGTCCACCTTCGCCAGCCGGGAGCGGGTCGACGCAACGGACGCGCTGGTTTCCACAAGCTCAAGGAGCAACATGGGACCATCCTGCCACGGCTCTGGACAGCCTCCCGGCGCTGCTCCACAATGGGCGCGTGGGGATCATTGTCGCGAACCTGTTCATCACCCTCGATGGCGTATACCAGGCGCCCGGCGGCCGCGAGGAAGACAGCGAAGGCGGCTTCGAATTCGGCGGCTGGCAGGCGCCGGTGTCCGACGACGAAGCGGGCGCCGCCATCGCTGCCGAGATCGGACGCATGGACGCCTTGCTCCTGGGGCGGGCAACCTATGACATCTTTTCGTCGTACTGGCCCCACCAGTCCGGCGACATTGCGGACGCACTTAACCGGGTGCCCAAGTTCGTCGTGTCCGGCTCCCTGCGCGATCCCGCGTGGGCAGGGACCACGGTGCTGCCGGATGCCGCCGCGGCCGGCAGGCTCCGGGAGGACTACGGGCAGGTGCACATGTTCGGCAGCGGGTTCCTCATCCGGTCCCTCCTGTCGGCAGGCGTGCTGGACCGCCTGCACCTGTGGCTTTATCCCATCGCGCTCGGACAAGGCAAGCGCCTCTTCGACGACGGCGCCGTACCCACCACTTTCAGCCTGGCTGAGCCGGCGCGCAGCTTCCCCAAAGGCGCTGTGTCTTTGGTCTATGAGCCTGTAGGCGGCGTAGAGACGCAGGACATGGCGGCGGGTTAAGGGGGCCTCGTTCAGGGGACATGAAAAAGGCTGGTCCGGCAGATGCCGGACCAGCCTTTTTCGAGCGGAAAGCCGCGAGGGTGCAGCCGCTAGTGGCTGTGGCCTGCGTGCTCGTCCTCTTCGGCCGGCTTCTCCACGACCAAGGTCTCGGTGGTGAGAACCAGGGCGGCGATGGAGGCCGCGTTGCGGAGGGCTGCACGGGTGACCTTGACGGGGTCGATGACGCCCGCGCCGATCAGGTCCTCGTACTCGCCGGACTTGGCGTTGAAGCCGTTGTTGACCTCGGCGTCGGCAACCTTGGCGGCCACCACGTAGCCGTCGAAGCCGGCGTTCTGGGCGATCCAGCGCAGCGGCTGAACCAGTGCCCGGCGGACGATGCCGACAGCTGCTGCGGCGTCGCCTTCGAGGGCCTTGACCGAAGCGTCCTCATCCAGTGCCTTGAGGGCGTGGACCAGGGCGGAACCGCCGCCTGCCACGATGCCTTCTTCGAGGGCAGCGCGGGTGGAGGACACGGCGTCCTCGATGCGGTGCTTCTTTTCCTTCAGCTCAACCTCGGTGGCAGCACCGACCTTGATGACGCCGATGCCGCCGGCCAGCTTGGCCAGGCGCTCCTGGAGCTTTTCGCGGTCCCAGTCGGAGTCGGTGCGGGTCAGCTCGGCGCGCAGCTGGGCAACGCGTGCTGACACGTCCTCAGCCGAACCGGCGCCGTCCACGATGGTGGTGTTGTCCTTGGTGACGGTGATGCGGCGGGCAGTACCCAGCACCTCCAGGCCAACGGAGTCCAGGCTCAGGCCCAGTTCCGGGGAGACAACCTGCGCACCGGTGAGGGTGGCGATGTCCTGCAGCATGGCCTTGCGGCGGTCACCGAAGCCCGGTGCCTTGACGGCAACGACGTTCAGGGTGCCGCGGATGCGGTTGACGATCAGCGTGGACAGGGCCTCGCCCTCAACGTCCTCGGCAATGATGAACAGCGGCTTGGAGGCCTGCAGCGCCTTTTCGAGCAGCGGCAGGAACTCCTGGATGGAGGAGATCTTGCCCTGGTTGATCAGGATGAGGGCGTCCTCGAGGACAGCTTCCTGGCGCTCCGCGTCGGTGACGAAGTACGGGGACAGGTAACCCTTGTCGAACTGCATGCCCTCGGTGAGGACCAGTTCCGTCTGGGTGGTGGACGACTCTTCGATGGTGATGACGCCATCCTTGCCCACCTTGCCGAAGGCCTCGGCGAGGAGCTCGCCGATTTCGTCGCTCTGGGCGGAGATGGCGGCAACGTTTGCCACCTGGGTGCCTTCAACCGGGCGGGCGTTCTCGAGCAGGCGGGCAGCCACGGCTTCAACCGCAACTTCGATACCGCGCTTGATCTGGCCGGGGGCAGCGCCGGCTGCAACGTTGCGCAGACCTTCCTTGACCAGGGCCTGGGCCAGGACCGTTGCGGTGGTGGTGCCGTCGCCGGCAACGTCGTTGGTCTTGGTAGCTACTTCCTTGGCCAGCTGGGCGCCAAGGTTCTCGTAGGGATCGTCCAGTTCCACTTCGCGGGCGATGGTGACGCCGTCGTTCGTGATGGTGGGGGCGCCCCACTTCTTGTCCAGGACGACGTTGCGGCCGCGGGGGCCGAGCGTCACCTTGACGGTGTTCGCGAGCTTATCGATGCCGGCCTCAAGGGACCGGCGGGCAGCGTCATTAAACGCAAGCTGCTTTGCCATGGTTTTGTCCTTTCAAAGACAGAACCCCGCACTGCCGGCCAGCATGAGCATGGCCGGCGGCACGGGGATCCGGAAGAGTTACTTTACGACGATCGCCAGGACGTCGCGGGCGGAGAGCACAAGGTACTCGGTGCCGCCGGTCTTGACTTCGGTTCCGCCGTACTTGGAGTAGATGACGACGTCGCCAACTGCTACGTCAACGGGGACGCGGTTGCCGTCTTCGAAGCGGCCGGGGCCTACTGCGACAACTTCGCCTTCCTGCGGCTTCTCCTGTGCGGAGTCCGGGATGACCAGGCCGGAAGCCGTGGTCTGCTCGGCTTCGAGCGGGCGGACAACAATACGATCCTCAAGAGGCTTAATAGAGACCGACACTCGGACCTCTCCTTTTCGTCAGCAAATTCGTGGACTGGAAAGCTTTCCGCCGTAGCTGGCAAACCGTCGTCGCGGTGCCGGCAGCAGCCTGGCTGGCAGCTCTTCATGTGTTAGCACCCGCCTAGGGAGAGTGCTAATGAAGACTCTATGTGTGAGTTAGCACTCGGTCAAGGTGAGTGCCAACGTTTCGTCATGGGCGTACGCCTTCTGGGATCGGACGACGCCGGGCGGCGGGGTGGAAGCCGCAGCCCACCTACCGGCCGAGGTCGTCAAAGTCCACGTCCTCGCCGCCGTCGGAATCGCCGCCGCCCTGCTTCCGTCCGCGGTAGAGGACCCACCCGGACACCGCTGCGGCGAGCAGCGCAATGACGAGGAAAACGATGCTTCCTGCCCGGGCGCCGTCGTACAGCCCGCGGATGTCCTTGGCCTCCTGAGTGTTGTCCTGGATGTCGTTGCCGCCCACGGAATAGACGGTGGCGTTGAAGGTGTCCAGCAGGAAGATGATCACCAGCAGGGCGATACAGACCACGGCCACCACGGCAGCGGCGATCAGGACGGGACGGGCAAACCTGGCGGGTCCGGTGTGCCTGGGCCCGTGGTCCGCGGTCTCCCCGGGGGCTGCGCTCTCATCCATGGTTTCAACAGTATCCGCATCCCGGCCACGCGCTCCTCCACTAGGCTGGAACCCATGGCTCACGCTCCCCAGGACCAGATCGCACAGGACCAGATCGCACCACTGCTGACCCCCGAAGGCTGGGAGTTGCTGGCATCGCTGGGCCCCTACCGGGACGAGGATTCGTTCGAGCTCAATTCGGCCCTCCGGAAGGCCGGGCACTCCCCCGGACTCGTGTCCGCCGTGCTCACGCAGTCGCGGCTGCGCACCCGGGCAGCGGCGAAATTCGGCGAGTTTGCCCGCCAGATGCTCTTCACCCAGGCCGGACTGGAGCAGGCCACGCGCCTGAACGTCGCAGCCCACCATGCGCGGCGTTTCGCGGCTGCCGGGATCAGCCACGTGGCAGACCTCGGCTGCGGCCTCGGCGCCGACTCACTGGCCCTGGCCTCCCTGGACATCAACGTCACCGCGGTGGAAATGGATGAAACCACCGCGGCCTGCGCAACGGTGAACCTCATCCCGTTTCCCAACGCCACGGTGGTCCACGCCGACGCGGAGGCGGTCCCGCTGGAAGGGATCGACGGCGTCTGGCTGGATCCGGCGCGCCGGGTCACCTCCACCTCGGGCACCAAACGGATTTGGGACCCCGAGGCGTTCTCACCGCCGTTGTCCTTCGTGGAGTCGCTGGCCGCCGGGGGGAAGGCCGTGGGCGTGAAGATGGGCCCGGGCATGCCGCACGAATCCGTGCCCGCCGGGTGCGAGGCGCAGTGGGTGTCGGTGGGCGGGGACGTCACCGAGGTGACCTTGTGGTTCAACGCCGTACGCAGGCCCGGCGTCCGCCGCGCTGCCCTGGTCCTGGGTTCCCAGGGGCCGGCCGAACTGACCAGCGGCGAGGACTTCGGCGCAGGCCCGACGGCGCCGGTGGGACCGGTGGAGGGGTATCTGTACGAGCCCGACGGTGCCGTGATCCGCGCCGGTTTGGTGGCGGACGTGGCGCTGGAACTCGGCGGGCATTTGGTGGATGAGCACATTGCCTACATCTGCGCCCCGGAGCTCCTGGACACCCCGTTTGCCAAGGCCTACAAAGTCCTCCAGGTCATGCCTTACAACGTCAAGGCCTTGAAGGCCTGGGTGAAGCAGGAGGGCGTCACCGTGCTGGACATCAAGAAGCGCGGCACCGCGGTGACCCCGGAAGAGCTGCGGAAGCAGCTGCTGCCGGGCGGGAAAAACACCAAAAAGGGCGGCAAAACGGCCACCCTGGTCCTGACCCGCATCGGCGAGGACCGGGTGGCCATCGTGGTGGAGCCCGTCTGACTGCCAGGCCGGGAGCCCCTCGCGCAGCTACTGGGCGCGCATGAACTCCTCGGCGGCCCGCACCTGCTCTGCCGTCGGCCGCACCCCCGTGTACAGGACGAACTGCTCCAGCGCCTGGATGGTGGCCACCTCCGCCCCGGTAATGACTGGCTTGCCGGCTGCCCTGGCAGCGCGGATCAGCGGCGTTTCGGCAGGCAGCGCCACCACGTCGAACACCACGCGGGCGGCCTCGATGGCTTCGGCAGGAAAAGCCAGGCTGTCCGCTTCCGCCCCTCCCGCCATGCCGATGGGGGTGACGTTGATGATCAGGTCGGCCGTCCCGCCGTCGAGCGCTGCACGCCACTGGAAGCCGTACTGGTCAGCGAGCGCACGCCCGGCGCCCTCGTTCCGGGCGATGACGGTGACGTCCTTGAAGCCGGCGTCCCGCAGGGCAGCGACCGTGGCCTTGGCCATGCCCCCCGCGCCCTGGACCAGCACGGAATAGTCGGTGGGCACCGCATTGGTGGCCAGCAGCTGCTCGATGGCGGTGTAGTCGGTGTTGTACGCCTTGAGGTGCCCGTCCGTGTTCACGATGGTGTTCACGGAGTCGATGGCCTTGGCGGAGGGATCCATCTCGTCCACGAGCGCTATGACGTCTTCCTTGTACGGCATGGAGATGGCGCAGCCGCGGATGCCCAGCCCGCGGACGCCCGCGATGGCCTGCTCCAGGTTGGTGGGCGCGAACGCCTTGTAGATCCAGTTCAGGTCCAACTGTCCGTACAGGTGGTTGTGGAACCGGGTCCCGTTGTTGCTGGGCCGGGCCGAGAGCGAGATGCAGAGGGTCATGTCTTTATTCAGAATGGGCACCAGACCATTAAACCCGCGTTCACCCGCTGGGTGGTGTTCCGGTCAGGGGCAGCCGGTTCCCGCAGGAAAGGGCCCGACGGCGGCGGGCAGCTTCCCGGGGGCGGGCGCCTTTCCGGCCAGCACGGCGGCCAGTGCGTCGAAAGCGGCGTCGGTACGGCCATAGAGTGCCAGCTTCACCGGCGCGCTGGAGCCCTGCAGCGGCCAGGGGGCATCCAGGGCCACGGCGATGTCACCGCCGGCCGGTTTCCCGCCAAAGCCGATCAGGTTGACCAGGGGTCCCGCCCCGACTTCGAGGCCGGCCCGGGCAGCGGCGGCCTCGAACCGCTCCCGGTCCCCCGGTCCGCCGCCGGCCACGCGCACCGAGCCGGGCACCAATGGTCCGGCGCAGGGGCCGGACACCACCGTGACTGCGGACGCGGACACCTGGGCAGACAAGGGAGCAGCGCTTCCGGCCGGAGCACCGGCACCCGGCGTTCCGGGAGCAGGCGTGGTCCGGGCATGCCAGATCATCATGGTGGCCACCCGCTGCGCTGCCTCATCCAGCCGGGCGGCGGGAAGCGTGCCTGCGGCCAGCGCCTGGACGATCGCGGCATGGGCCTGTGCCACGTCGGCAGGCATCAGCAGCAGGTCGGCACCGGCGGTGAGCGCCTTCACCGCGGCAGCGCCGGCCGGGTACTGGTTGTCCACCGCACCCATGTTCAGCGCGTCAGTGACGGCCACACCCTTGAAGCCCAGCCCCCTTAGCGCGCTGTAGCTTGGGCCCGAGAGCGACGACGGCACGCCGGGTTCCAGCGCAGGCACGGCGATGTGCCCGGTCATGACGATCGGAAGGCCCGCGGCGACGGCGGCCTGGAACGGCTTCCAGTCCCGGGCCCTGAGCGCATCGATGCCGGCCGGCTGGACGGGGAGGCTCAGGTGCGAGTCTGCAGTCACGGATCCGTGCCCCGGAAAGTGCTTGACGCTGGGAAGCACCCCGGCGTCCAGCATGCCCTGAGAAAAGGCCACCCCATGGGTTGCCGCTGCCACCGGATCGGCGGACATGGACCGGGACCCGATGGTGGGGTCGCTGGGCCCGATGGTCACGTCAGTGTCCGGGGCGAAGTCCAGGTCGAAGCCCAGCGGCGCCAGCTCACCCGCGAGGCCTTTGCCGGCTTTGCGCGTCAGGTCCGGGTTTCCGGCGGCGCCGTAGCTCATGGGCGTGGGCCACTCGGTGAGGGGGGCCCCGAGGCGTGCCACCGCACCGCCTTCCTGGTCCACGCCGATGATCCCGGGCCAGCGCCGGCCGTCGGCCGCAACAGCCTGCAGCAGCCGCTGGTTCACGGCTCCCATGGCGGCCACATCGACGTTGCCTTGCCCGTCAAGGGGCACGTTGTCCCCCATGATGATGGAACCCGCAAGATGCAGGCGCTGGATGAGCGCGGCGTGGGCCTCCACCTGGTTGCCCTTGAAGAACGGGAGCAGGACCTGCCCGGCCTTCTGTTCAGGCGACATCGCCGCCACAGCGGCCACTGCCGCGTCCTGGTCCCGCTGCTCCGGTCCCCACCCCAAAGGCCGGGAACCCGGGTCCGGTGACGGAGAAGCCGAAGGAGGTGCCGGCGTCGTACTTGCCGATGCCGAAGGGGACGGGACGGTGGGCGGCGCGGAGGACGACGGCGGGGCCACACTTGGGGAGGGAGAACAGGAGGCCAGGGCCAGGGCGGACAGGGCCAGGAGGAGAGGGAAGGATTTGGCGGGACTGTGACGCAGCAGGAACGGGGCCATCAATACGATGCTACCCCTGCACTAGACTTGAACCACCCGTTCGCCTCCCGGCAGCAGTCTGTGAGCGGCATCAGCCAGCGGCAAACCGGAGAGTAAGGAAACGTGTGAAGATCGACTTCGCGTCATCGAGGCAGTCAACGCTCGGTGTTGAGTGGGAGCTTGCACTGGTGGACGGAAAGACGGGCGAGCTCGCGTCCGTGGCCAACCAGGTGCTCCGCGGCGTGGCTTCCCGCCACCCGGAACTCAACGAAGACGACGAACACCCGCACATCAAGCAGGAACTGCTGCTGAACACGGTGGAACTGGTCACGGGCATCTGCGAGACAGCCGCCGAGGCCAAGGAGGACCTCAGCCGGTCCGTCGCCGCCGTCCGCGAGATCACCGATCCCATGGGTGTGGAGCTGTTCTGCGCCGGCAGCCATCCCTTCAGCCCGCCGCAGCTGCAGCCGGTGACGGACAAGGCGCGCTACGCCAAACTCATTGACCGGACCCAGTGGTGGGGCCGCCAGATGGTCATTTACGGCGTCCACGTCCACGTGGGGCTGGACCGCCGGGACAAGGTGCTCCCTGTACTGGATGGCCTGGTCAACTACTTCCCGCATTTCCAGGCGCTCTCCGCGTCCAGCCCGTTTTGGGGCGGTGAGGACACCGGCTACGCCTCCCAGCGCGCTCTGATGTTCCAGCAGCTTCCCACGGCCGGCCTGCCCTTCCAGTTCAAGTCCTGGGAAGAGTACGAGTCCTACGTCCAGGACATGTTCACCACGGGCGTCATCGACACCATCTCGGAGATCCGGCGGGACATCCGGCCGGTTCCAGCACTGGGAACCATCGAGATGCGCATCTGCGACGGCCTGGCCACGCTGGAGGAAGTGGGCGCCATCGCGGCCCTCACCCAGTGCCTGGTGGACGAGTTCTCCACCATCCTGGACAACGGCGGCACCATCCCCACCATGCCGCCGTGGCACGTGCAGGAAAACAAGTGGCGCGCCGCCCGCTACGGTATGGACGCCATCATCATCCTTGACGCCGCGGGCCACGAGCAGCTGGTGACGGACCACCTGCTGGAGACGCTGAACCGGCTGGAACCCGTGGCCGCCAAGCTGCGTTGCTCCGACGAACTCGCCGACGTGGAGAAGATCATCCGCCGCGGCGCCGGCTACCAGCGCCAGCGTCGCGTGGCTGAGGAAAACGGCGGAAACCTGCAGGCCGTTGTGCTGGACCTGGTCAAGCAGATGCGCAACGGCCCCACCGCCTGACGTGCTCTATCAGATATGGCTCCCAAACCGCCGGTTTGGGAGCCATATCTGATAGAGCAAATGGGGGTTTGAGGGGTTTGGTGGGCCTTTGGACCCTGCCCTGCCCCTTCAGTGCGGCGCGATTCTTTTCCGTAGGCTTGTGAGTTCCTGCGGAAGGGGAAGTTGAATGACTCCTGCTCCTCCTGTGGCCAAGCGGAGCGGCACACTCCTCCCCCTCATTGCAGTAGTGCTGGTCCTCTTTGCGGTGGCCGCACTTTGGCCTCTACTGGCTGCTGCCACCGCGCAGGCCCAGCTTTCCGTTCAAATCGCCGCCGGCCTTGCACCGTTCGTGGTTTTCTTCGCTGCCATTGGCCTGGCAGGTCGGACCGAGGGGATCAGGTTCGCCACCGCCGTCGGGTTCTCCACGCGGCATGCCGGCTGGCAGCTTCTCACAGCCCTTGCACTCCTGGCCGTCACGCTTGCCGTGACCCTGGCCCTGGCCCTGGCCGCGCTGGGCTTTCACATGTTCGGCGAGGGCCAGACCGGATTGCTGCCCTTCCTGTACGGGGCCGTGCGCAGCTTTCTGCTGGTGGGGTTTGGCGAGGAGCTCATCTGGCGCGGCTATGTCCTGGGGGCAGTGCGCCGGAACCTGCGCTCCGGGGCGGCCGCGGTGCTGCTGTCCTCGGCGCTCTTCGGGCTGTGGCACTATCCCGGCGGGCAGGACTTCTCCAGGTCCTGGTGACTATGCTCTTCGGCGTGGTGTGGAGCGCTGCCCGGATGAAGATCAGGCACTGCTCAACGTTCGCTACCGGAACCGCCCACGGCCTGCACGACCTCGCACTGCTTGTCATCGCCACTCTTACCGCCTGAGTTGCTCTATCAGATAGGGCTCCTAAACCCCCGGTTTGGGAGCCCTATCTGGTAGAGCAACTGGTCGTTTAACGGGGGTCAGGCCGGGAGCGACACCGAGGTGACCGGCATCGAGGAATCAGGAGCGAACCCGATACCGCTGGGCTCGACGCCCGCCATCACCAGCTGGGCCCCGAGCGCGGCCACCATGGCACCGTTGTCCGTGCAAAGATCCAGGGGCGGAACGTGCAGCCGGATCCCGGCCGAGGCGCAGCGCTGCCCGGTCAGTTCCCGCAGGCGTGAGTTGGCCGCCACGCCGCCGCCCAGCAACACATCCTTGATGCCGTGCTCACGGCAGGCCATGACCGCCTTGGACGAGATCACGTCCACCACGGCTTCCTGGAACGCCGCCGCGATGTCTGCCACGGGAATCTCTTCCCCGCGGGCCTCGAACTGCTCCACGCACCGGGCCACCGCCGTCTTGAGCCCGCTGAAGGACCAGTCGTACCGGTGCGGCCCGGGTTCATCCGCCGTGCCCATGTACTTGGGCTGGGTAAGGCCGCGGGGGAAGCGGATCGCCTTCGGGTTGCCATTGCGGGCCATCTTGTCGATCGCAGGTCCGCCCGGATAGCCGAGCCCCAGGATGCGGGCCACTTTGTCGTAGGCTTCGCCGGCGGCGTCATCGATGGTGGAGCCCAGCAGTTCCACGTCGCTGGTGATGCTGTTGATCCGCAGGATTTCGGTGTGGCCGCCGGAGACGAGTAGGGCGCCGAGGTTTTCGGGCAGTTCCTGCTTCCGGCCGCTTGCACGGTCGTCCAGGAGACCCACGCCCACGTGCGCCACCAGATGGTTGATGGCGAACAGGGGCTTTCCGGTGGCGACGGCGAGCGCCTTGGCGGCGCACACGCCCACCATCAGCGCGCCGGCAAGCCCGGGCCCGGAGGTGACGGCAATGGCGTCCACCTCCTCCAGGGTCACCCCGGCGTCTGCCAGGGCCTGTTCGAGGGTGGGGACGAAAGCGTCCAGGTGCGCCCGGGAAGCGATCTCGGGGATGACTCCACCGAAGCGGACGTGCTCATCCATGGAGGAGGACACCGTGTTGGTCAGGAGTTCGGTGCCGCGGACGATGCCGACGCCGGTCTCGTCGCAGGACGATTCAATACCCAGTACCAGGGGCTGTTCACGGTTCATGCCTGGCCTGCTTCCGTTGCTTCGTGGCCTTCAGGATGCGGTGCGGTCAACTGGAGGCGCATGATGAGGGCGTCCACGCCGTCACGGTAATAGCGGGGCCGGGTGTGGATCTGTTCAAAGCCAAACCGCACATACAGCTGTTGCGCCCGGGGGTTGTCGGCACGGACTTCGAGCAGGACGTCGGCCGCGCCCCGCTGCCGGGCCTCGTCGATCAGGTGCGTGAGCAGCGTGCTGCCGATGCCTCGGCCCTCGTAATCGGGGACGACCGCGATGGTCTGGACGTCCGCAATGGGCTCGATGCACATCAGGCCCGCATAGCCCACAATGCCGTCGTTTGTTTCCGCCACCAGGTAGCGGCGGGTCTCCGGCTGGGAAAGCTCGTCCAGGAACATCTGCACGGGCCACGCGTCAATGGGGAAGAGCTTCTGTTCGAGGAGACCGACGGCGGGGACGTCGTCCAGGGTCATGTCACGGATGGTGATTCCGGCCATGCGGGGGTCCGGGAGGGTGTTCACAGTGCCCGCTTCCGTGGTCCGGGAACCTGCGCGTCGGATTCGCGCAGGTAGAGGGGGGTGGAGTCCAGCAGGGTGTGTCCGGAAGCGAGCCGCGCGAGGGCGAACTGGCCAAGGTACAGGGCGTCCGGTTGCTCGCCGTCGAAGTCCGGGTGGGCCTGAAGGGCATCAGCGTAGAGCCCTGCACCTGCGCCGAAGGCGGGCAGGTCCGGAAGGCCTGCCGCGAACCCGACATGCGGCCCGTCCTCCAGCCGGGGCAACTGGGCATCATTGAGGCTGTAGCGGGCCCAGTACACCTCCTTGCGGCGGGCGTCCGTGACCACCAGGAACTCGGAAGGCGCCGCCGTGGATTCGGCAACCTCAAGGGCCACGGCGTCCAGGCTCATCACCCCGTGCAGGGGCTTGCCCCAGACGAAGGCCAGTGTGCGCGCGGTGGCAATGCCCGAGCGCAGCCCGGTGAAAGGGCCGGGCCCAACGCCCACCACAACGGCGTCGACGTCCTGCCCTTTGACCCCTGCCTCGGACAGCATGGCGTGAATGCCCGGGGCGAGCACCTCCGCGTGGCTGCGGGTGTCCTCCGTGGCGAAGCTTGCCACCACGCTTTCCGGGGCGTCGTCCGACACCAGCGCGGCGCTGGCCACGGCCGAGGTATCGATGGCCAGAATCAGCACGGGCTGCTCCCTTCCGGGCTTCCGAGTTCGGGAACGCTTGGCCACCGGGGCCCGTAGCCGCGCATCACAATGGTGCGGGGTTCGTCGGTGTCCTCGCCGTCGAAATCCAGGCTGGCGGAAGCCGCGGACGCTCCCTCCGCTGCAAAGCCCGTGGTCCCGGCGCTTCCCAACCCGATGGCCCCGAGCCCGATGGCGCGGTGCAGGTCGATCTCCAGCCGGCTGTCGCTCAGGTGTTCCACCCGTTCGTGCCCCCACTCCACCACTGTGACGGATGTGTCCATCGTGTTTTCAAGGTCGATATCGTCGACCTCCGCGGCCGAGCCCAGCCGGTAGGCATCCACGTGCACCAGGTCCGGGCCACCGGGACGCGGACCATCTGGCAGGTTGGGATGGATCCGGACCAGGACGAAGGTGGGCGAGATGATGCCCGGGCGGACGCCCAAGCCTTCGCCGAGACCCTGCGTGAAGGTGGTTTTTCCGGCACCCAGCTCGCCGGACAGCACCAGCAGGTCCCCGGCCTGCAGTACCTCCGCCAGACGGGCGCCGAACGCGTGCGTCTGTTCCGCCGTCGTCGCCGTAAACGTCTTTTCCCAGTTGGCAGGCAACTCTTGGGGGCTGCTCACGCGGCTCCCTCCTTGCCGGGCACGCCCGCCAGGCCCTGGCTGTTGTCAGCAGGATCGTCCTCGTTGATGAAGCGACGGGGTACGCGGGGGCTGATCCGGGTCACCACCTCGTAGTTGATGGTTCCAGCGGCGCGGGCCCAGTCATCAACGGTGGGCCCTCCGTCGGCGCCGCTGCCAAACAGCTCCGCTTCCGTGCCCTGCAGGCCGGCCCCCGATGCTTCCGGCCCCAGGTCAATGACCATTTGGTCCATTGCGATCCGCCCCACCACCGGGTAGGTCTTGCCGGCGACGCGGACTGGACCACCCGTGGCGACGCGGGGCACGCCGTCGGCATACCCCAGTGGTATGAGTGCCAGCGTGCTGGCTTCCCTGGTGCGGTAGTGCAGCCCGTAGGAGACGCCCTGTCCGGCGGGCACCTGCTTGCACTGGGATACGAGGGTACGCAGCGTCATGGCGGGACGGAGGCCAAGCTCAGCGGATGTGGTCCCGTCGAACGGCGAAAGCCCGTAAACGCCCAGGCCAACCCGCACCAAGTCGAAGTGGGTGTCCGGCCGGGACAACGTGGCGGGGGTGTTGGCCAGGTGCCGGACCTCAAGGTCCACGCCCGCATCCTCGGCGATGGCAAGCGCCTCGCGGAAGGCCGCCACCTGCTGGTCCGTTTCGGGCCGCTCCGGTTCGTCAGCGACGGCCAAGTGGGAGAAGATGCCCACCACGCGCAGCAGCCCCTGGTCCTGGTATTCCACGGCCTCCCCTACCAGCCGGTCCCAGGTCTCCGGGGTGGCGCCGTTGCGGCCAAGCCCGGTGTCCACCTTGAGGTGGATGCGCGCGGGGCGTTCCTGCTCCCGCGCCGCGGCAACGATGCGTTCCAGCTCCCAGCCGGAGCAGCCGATGTCGACGCCGGCGGCCACGGCGGCACCGAAGTTGCTGTCCGTGGTGTGCAGCCAGGCGAGCAGCGGCGCGTCAATCCCGGCGGCGCGCAGCGCGAGGGCCTCGGAAATGTGGGCCACACCCAGCCAGGAGGCGCCCGCCTGCAGTGCCGCCCGGGCCACGGGGACGGCACCGTGGCCGTAGGCATCGGCCTTGACGACGGCCATGACTTTCGCGGGGGAAGCAGCGGCGGCAAGCCGGCGGACGTTGTGCCGGATGGCGTCCAGGTCGATCACGGCGGACCGCTCATGGCGGGGGTCCGGCCCGGAGGCAGCGCTGAATTCACCGGTTGTTGCGGGGTAGGTCACCTAATTGATTCTAGTGCGGGCACTTCACGCCGAATAATCAGGGCGCCCAGCGCTGCTCAGGCATCCGACAGGTGCGCGATGGTGGCCGACGCGCGGCGCTGGGCAGCGAGCGGCACGTCGTCGATGATGTCCGCCAAGAACCCAAAACGCCGCAGCCATTGGCTGGTCTGACGTTCCGGGCGGGCGTTGGCGCGTTTCCACCAGTCCGCGATGTCGCCCCAGCCCGGGGCCGCCAGGGATCCGCCCACCTCCTGTACCGCCAGGGACGCGCACAGGTTGGCAAACCGCAGCCTGTCCCCCAGCGGCCAGCCGGCAAGAGTGCCGACGATAAATGCCGCGTCAAAGCAGTCACCCGCCCCGGTGGGATCGTGTGCCTTGACCGGAAGCGACGGAACCCACTCCTCCTCCCCGGTTTCCGAGTCCACGGCCATGGCACCCTGCGCTCCGAGGGTCACCACCGCCACGGGAACGCGATCAGCCAGTGCATAGAGGGCACTCCACGGGTTGTCCTTGCCGGTGAAGGCCATGGCCTCGCGCTGGTTGGGCAGGAAGGCGTAAAAGTACTGCAGGTTGTCCAGCCGCACCGGAGCCCACTCCCCGCTGGGATCCCACCCCACGTCCCCGAACAGCTTCACCCCGGCCGAATGGGCAGCCCGGGCCCACGGTTCCATCTCCAGGCCCACCTCCGCAATGCCGGCGAGCGCCTTGGGCGGGTCTCCGATCAGTTCGGAGTTTGTCACCGGGGCGGAGTGCCCGTGGGTCACCAGGGAACGGTCCTGGTCCACGCAGAGGGACACGGTGACCGGAGAGTGCCAGCCCGGGACGCGGCGGGACAGGCTGAGGTCCACGTGCTCCTGGCCGGAGAGGATCTTCCAGTTGAAGTCCCCGTATCCGTCATCCCCGAAAGCAGCCGCCAGGCCGGTGCGCAGCCCCAGCCTGGCGGCGGCAATGGCCTGGTTCGCCACCCCGCCGGGGCAGCTCCCCATGCCGTCGCTCCAGACTTCGGTGCCTGGTTCGGGACCGTGCGGCAGGCCCGTGAAGATGATGTCCTGGAAAACCGTCCCGGCGAGCAGCAGGTCGAATCCCGGCTCGGCATGTGGGCGGACGGCAGCCAGCGGATCGAAGGGGCGTGCTGGCATCGCGTCCATAGTGCGCAGGATACGCCGCACCGCACTGCTCCGGTAGGGGCTTTCGAATGGCCTGGACACGATGTCGGAGGCCGGTCCTAGACTTCATCCATGCGGCTGATGATTGCCGGCGGCGGGGGTTTCCGGGTGCCGCTGATCTACCGGGCTTTGGTGTCCGGCCCCTTTTCCGGGCTGGTCACCGAACTGGTGCTGTACGACGTCGATTCCGCCCGCCTGAACGCCGTCACCTCGGTGCTGCAAAGTATGCCGGGGAGCGGGGGTGCCCGGCTTCCCGTGCATGCCACCACCGATCCTGCCGCAGCCCTGGACGGTGCCGACGTGGTGTTCGCGGCCATCCGGCCAGGCGGCACGGCGGGGCGCATCGCCGACGAGAAGGTGGCCCAGGGCCTCGGGCTGCTGGGCCAGGAAACTACCGGCGCCGGCGGGATCTCCTACGCCCTCCGGACCATCCCGCACATGCTTGGCCTCGCCCGGCTGATGCGGGAACACTGCCCGGACGCCTGGCTGATCAACTTCACCAACCCGGCCGGAATGGTCACCCAGGCGCTCCTCCCAGTTCTGGGCCACCGTGTCCTTGGCATCTGCGACTCGGCGGGCGGGCTGGTGCAACGGGCAGCGGCCGCCGCCGGCGTTGCCTTGGCGGCGGGACGGCTCGACGGCGTGGGCTACTACGGGCTGAACCACCTGGGCTGGCTGTACCGGCTGGAGTCCGGCGGGACGGACGTGCTGCCTGGCCTGTTGGCGGACGCCGACGCGCTGCACTCGTTCGAGGAGGGCCGGCTCTTCCCACAGCCGTTCCTGGCCGCCCTGGGCCTGCTGCCCAACGAGTACCTGTATTACTACTACCAGCGCGACGCCGCCCGGCAGGCGATCCAGGCCATGGCACAAACCCGCGGAGAAAGCATCCACACCCAGCAGCAGGAGCTGTATCCGCGGCTGGCCGCTGCCGGGCCGGAGTCCTATCGGCTGTGGGAGGAAGCCCGGCGGTCACGTGAGGAGGGGTACCTGGCCGAAGCCCGGCATGACGGCGAGCGCCGGAATGAGGAGGACCTGGCCGGCGGCGGGTATGAACGGGTGGCGCTGGGGGCCATGCGCGCCCTGGCCGGTGGCGGGGAGGCCCAGCTGATCCTCAATGTCCGCAACGCCCTACCTGCCATGGGCAACGCGGATACCCGGGCACCCGAACCGTCCACTGCTCGCCCAAGCCCTTCCCAACCCGCCATTCCCGGTTTTCCCGCGGACGCCGTCGCCGAAGTCCCCTGCACTGTTACGGCTGACGGCGCCTTCCCGCTGCCGCAGCAGATGCCCGCCGGCGCGCAGCTCGAGTTGCTCCAGCGGGTCAAGGAGGTGGAGCGGTTCACGGTGCAGGCGGCCACCACCGGGGACCGTGCCGCAGCCCTTGAGGCCTTCGCCCGGCACCCGCTGGTGGATTCGGCAGACCTGGCCGCCAGGCTCCTGGCCGGCTACGAACAGGCTTTTCCGGATCTGGGGAAGATGTGGGAGGGCGGTGGGCGTTACGGGAAGGAGTAGTGTTTTACCGAATGCGCACTGAACCGGCTCCGTTGACGCGCGCCGGCGGCCGGAAGGAGGTCCCGTGGCACTGATCCGCAGGGTCGCTTTGCTCTCCCTCCACACCTCCCCCATGGAACAGCCCGGTTCGGGCGATGCCGGCGGAATGAACGTCTACATCCGCGAGCTGGCGTCGGCGCTGGCCGAGGCGGGCGTTGAGGTGGAGATCTTCACGCGCGCCACGTCCGTGGACCAGCCCGCCGTCGAGCATCCCGATCCCGGTGTGTGCGTGCACAACGTGCTGGCCGGACCGCCCAGGAAGATCCCCAAGGAGGAACTTCCCGGGCTGCTGCACGCCATGGTGGCGGAAATCGAGCAGATCCGCCGGCGCCAGCCGCACGGGCGCTATGACGTGATCCATTCGCACTACTGGGTGTCCGGGATCGCCGGGCTGGAGCTGTCCCAGCTGTGGGGTGTGCCGCTGGTCCACACCATGCACACGATGGCCAGGGTCAAGAACCTGCTGCTGGAGTCCGGCGAGCAACCGGAGCCGCGGCGTCGCGAGTTGGGCGAGCACCGCATCGTGGAGGGTGCGTCCAGGCTCATCGCCAACACCAGCTCCGAAGCCGCCGAGCTCGTCTCCCACTACGGCGCCACCTACGACCGCATCGATATCGCACCGCCCGGCGTCGACCTCGCCACGTTCACCCCGGCGTTCCGGGCACGGTCCAGGATGCAGCACGGCGTCAGCCCTGACACCTTCCACCTCGTCTTCGCCGGCCGGATCCAGCGGCTGAAGGGTCCGCAGGTCCTGGTCAAGGCTGCCGCGCTGCTCCGGAAACGCCGCCCGGACATCGACCTGCGGGTCACCATCCTGGGCGCCTTGAGCGGCAACAAGGAATTCAACCTCCGCTGCCTGATCAAGGAGGCAGGAATGGACGACGTCGTCACGCAGCTTCCGCCCGTCAAGGCACCTGAGCTTGCGTCCTGGTTCCGTGCCGCCGACGTTGTGGTGATGCCTTCCTTCAGCGAATCCTTCGGGCTTGTGGCCCTCGAGGCGCAGGCCTGCGGAACGCCGGTGGTGGCCACCCGGGTGGGCGGATTGTCCCGCGCCATTTTCCACGGCCGCACGGGCCTCCTGGTGGATGGCCACCACGCTGCCGACTGGGCCGACGCCTTGGAAGCCCTGTACGACGACCCCGCCACCCGCGAGGACCTGGGCCGGGCCGCCGCCATCCGGGCACAGAGCTCCGGCTGGCAGCGCACTGCCGCCATCACGCTGGAGAGCTACCATGCCGCCGTCGACAGCTTTGTGGGCCGCCGCCTGGCCCCGGTGGTGCCCGCTTCCTGACGTTCCTTCGTCCTTCGCCCCGCTGCTGTTAGCTTAGGGGCAGGTCTCCGGCGCGGGCCGGTGCAGGAAAGGACAAGGATGTCGAAGTTTCCTTCTGATCTTGAAATAGCACGTGCTGCCCGGATCCGGCCGATCGGGGACATTGCAGCTGCCGCGGGGGTCAACGCCGACGCCCTGGAGATGTACGGGCGGTATAAGGCGAAGATCGATCCGGGCCGCCTCGCTGCCCCCGCTCCGCACGGCAAGGTGGTGCTGGTCTCGGCCATGTCACCCACCCCGGCGGGCGAGGGCAAGTCCACCACCACAGTGGGCCTGGCGGATTCCCTGGCCCGGGCCGGGCACAAGGTGATGATCGCGCTCCGGGAGCCATCGCTGGGACCGGTGCTGGGCATGAAAGGCGGCGCCACCGGAGGGGGATATTCGCAGGTGCTGCCCATGGACGAGATCAACCTGCATTTCACCGGGGACTTCCACGCGATCACGTCAGCCAATAATGCGCTGATGGCCTTGGTGGACAACCACATCTACCAAGGCAACGCGCTCAACATCGATCCGCGCCGGATGACGTTCAAGCGCGTGCTCGACATGAACGACCGGTCTCTCCGCGAGGTGGTGATTGGTCTGGGCGGGCCGACCCAGGGCGTGCCGCGGCAGGACGGGTTCGACATCACCGTGGCCTCGGAGGTTATGGCGGTTTTCTGCCTGGCCACCGATCTGGCTGACCTGCGCACCCGTCTGGGGCGCATCACGTTCGGTTACACCTATGACCGGAAACCCGTGACGGTGGCCGACCTAGGCGTGGAGGGCGCCTTGACGCTGCTCCTCAAGGAGGCGGTCAAGCCCAACCTGGTGCAGACCATCGCCGGCACGCCCGCGCTGGTGCATGGCGGCCCTTTTGCGAACATCGCCCATGGCTGCAACTCGCTGATCGCCACGCAGACCGCCCGGCGCCTGGCGGACATCGTGGTCACCGAGGCCGGCTTCGGGGCGGACCTGGGGGCGGAGAAGTTCATGGACATCAAGGCGCGGTACGGCGGCCTGGCCCCGTCCGCCGTCGTGGTGGTAGCTACCATTCGGGCCCTGAAAATGCAGGGCGGAGTGGCCAAGGACCAGCTGACCCGGCCGGATATCCCTGCACTGGAAGCCGGCGTGGCCAACCTGCGCCGGCACATGCGCAACGTGGAGAAATTCGGGGTCACGCCGGTGGTGGCCATCAATCAGTTCTCGTCCGATTCGCCCGAGGAACTGGACTGGTTGCTGGCGTGGTGCGCTGCGGAGGGCGTACGGGCAGCCGTTGCGGATGTGTGGGGCCGCGGCGGCGGGGGCGACGGCGGCGATGAGCTCGCGGCATTGGTGGCACAGGCAGTGGAGGCGCCCAGCAGCTTCCGGCATCTGTACCCGCTCGAGCTGTCCGTGGAGGACAAGATCCGCACCATCGCCCAGGAAATCTACGGTGCCGACGGGGTGGACTTCTCCGTTCCGGCGCTGAAGCGGTTGGCCGATATCGAGCGGAACGGCTGGGGCTCCCTGCCGGTCTGCATGGCCAAGACGCAGTACTCGTTCACGGACGACGCCTCCCGCCTCGGCGCGCCCAAAGGATTCACCATCCACGTCCGCGACCTGCTGCCCAAGACCGGCGCGGGCTTCATCGTCGCCCTGACCGGGGCCGTGATGACCATGCCGGGCCTCCCCGCGGCCCCGGCCGCCCTGCGGATGGACGTGGACGCAGAAGGCAACCCCGTTGGCCTCACCTAGCACCCCCGCTCACCTTTGGCGCGCCTTTCAGAAACCCCCGCTCCCGTTTGGCAGCTCTTCCAGAAACCCCCGCTCACCTTCTGCTTCTTTTCCAGGAACGCCCGCTCACCTTTCGCAGCTCTTTTAGGAACGCCCGCTCACGTTCTACCCTGTGCTGGGCACCTGTGGATAACTTCAAACTGACTCCAGCTGTTTGTATGAGAATGCAGTATGCGATCCCGCCCGCCCCTACCCGAGCAATTGGCCAGCAGCCCTTTCACGCTTGAGAATTCCAGGAATGCCGGACTGCATCGCAACCGCTTGCGAGGCAGGGATATTCAGCACATCAGCCGGGGACTCTATCGTCCTGCCAACTGGGACTTCTGCCTGGAGGATGCTGCCCGCGCCCTTTCCGAAGCGACGCCCGGAGCATGGATTTCGCACGTGACCGCGGCCAGAATCCGAGGTTCTCTTCTGCCCGCATGGCTCTCAGACTCCAACGCGCTGCATCTCAGCAAGTCCACTGCCCTTCCCGGAGCGCGGAGAAAGGGAATCCATGGCCACCGGGTCATTGTGAAGCCCGGTGAGGTCGAGTTCGTCGAGGGAATTTGGCTGAGCACCAGGGCGCGAACCTGGTTGGACATGGCACGGCAGCTGCCTTTGAACGACTTGGTGGCCATGGGAGACCAACTCGTCCGGACACCCCGCCCAGAACTTGAGGGCAGGAAGGGCGCCTACTCAACCGTTGAGGATCTGCGGTGTTTGGTCGCCCGACACCCAAATCTTCAGGGCGTTGTTCGTGCCAGGCAAGCGCTGGACCTGATCCGGGTCGGATCTGATTCCGCGCCAGAAACGTTTCTTCGATTGTCCATGCTGGACGCAGGCCTTCCCGAACCCGAGTTGCAGGTTGGGCTTCGCCCAGGGGACGCGCGATCGCCGTCTGCTGACCTCGGCTTTCGACGACGGAGAGTTGCAATCCAGTACGACGGCGGCCATCACCTATTGGAGCCGCAGCGCCTGAGTGATCGGCGCAGGGACAAGGCCTTCGGAGCGGCTGGGTGGACTGTCGTCATTGTCGACAAGGCCGATCAGGAAGATGATTTTGCGGCTGCCATCAGGAAAATAAAAAGGGCCTTGAGTAGTTCAACCGTCGATCCCTCAATCAGGTCGGGGTTCGCCAATGAGTGATTCAGCAGCTCCTACGTTCCGCACCTCTGAACCTCATTCCGGCCCTTTTGCGCCTGCGAGAAGACCGCACGTTTAGTATCCGGAACAAGTCCAGCTAGCGTGAGGGCGTCCCGCCAAGACATACCCAACGTGAGCGGGGGTTGGAGAAAACCCAGCCAAAAGTGAGCGGGGGTTAGTAGAAGGCGTGTCAGAAGTGAGCGGGCGTGTTAACGGAGGACGCTCCCCCACCGGTGAACCGGTGAGGGAGCGACTGAAAGGGGTACGAAAGGGTTAGCGCTCCACGTCGCCGCGGATGAAGGCTTCGACCTTTTCGCGGGCGAGGTCGTCGTTGAACTGCTCCGGCGGGGACTTCATGAAGTAGCTCGACGCCGACAGCAGCGGCCCACCGATGCCACGGTCCAGGCCGATCTTCGCCGCACGGATCGCATCGATGATCACACCGGCAGAGTTCGGCGAATCCCACACCTCCAGCTTGTACTCCAGCGACACGGGGGCGTCACCAAAGTTCCGGCCCTCCAGGCGGACAAAGGCCCACTTCCGGTCATCGAGCCACTGCACGTAATCGGACGGGCCGATGTGCACGTCCTTGGCGGCCAGCTCGGCCTCAACGTTGGAGGTCACGGCCTGGGTCTTGGAAATCTTCTTGGACTCCAGCCGGTCACGCTCCAGCATGTTCTTGAAGTCCATGTTCCCGCCAACGTTCAGCTGGTACGTCCGGTCCAGGGTCACACCACGGTCTTCGAACAGCTTCGCCATCACGCGGTGTGTGATGGTGGCACCGATCTGGCTCTTGATGTCATCGCCCACGATGGGCACGCCGGCGGCGGTGAACTTGTCAGCCCACTCCTTGGTCCCGGCAATGAAGACCGGCAGGGCGTTCACGAACGCCACCCCGGCGTCGATCGCTGCCTGGGCGTAGAACTCGGCAGCCTGCTGTGAACCGACGGGCAGGTAGCAGACCATCACATCCACCTGGGCGTCCTTCAGGGCCTGGACCACGTCCACGGGCTCTTCGGTGGACTGCTCGATGGTCTCCAGGTAGTACTTCCCCAGCCCGTCCAGGGTGTGGCCGCGCTGGACCGTCACGCCGGTGGGGGGAACGTCGGCGATCTTGATGGTGTTGTTCTCACTGGCAGTAATGGCATCGGCAAGGTCAACGCCGACCTTCTTGCCGTCCACGTCAAACGCGGCGACAAACTCAACATCACCCACGTGGTACTGGCCAAACTCAACATGCATCAGGCCCGGAACGGTATCCGCCGGATCGGCGTCCTTGTAGTACTGAACGCCCTGCACCAGCGAGGCAGCGCAGTTACCCACGCCAACGATTGCAACACGAATGGGATGTGAAGACACAGAACTCCTTTGGGGACAAACGTCAGCCTGCCTGGTTTGCCTCCGAGTAATGGACGACGGCGGCCGGCTGGCTTGGCGCCACGCGGCGCCTTTTCATACTACCCAAGGAGCGGGGCCGGGCGTTGTCACGCCCGGCCCCGCTCCGTAAAGATAAACCTCAGTCAGGCGTTCTGCTTCCAGAGGTTGATGTCCGACTCCACCGCGAATTCGTCGATGGCGGTCAGTTCCTCGTCAGAGAAGCTGAGGTTGTTGATGGCGGACAGGCTGTCCTCCAGCTGCCGGACACTTGAGGCACCGATCAACGCAGATGTCACGGGCGAACCCTTCGGCTGGTCACGCAGGATCCAGGCGATGGCCATCTGGGCCAGTGTCTGTCCGCGGCCTTCGGCGATCTTCCGCAGCCCGCGGACCCGGTCCAGTTTCTCCTCCGTAATGGACTCTTCGGAGAGGAAACGGGCCTTTGCTGCGCGCGAGTCGGCAGGAATGCCGTGGAGGTAGCGGTCCGTGAGCATCCCCTGCGCCAGGGGCGAGAAGGCGATGGAGCCGGCGCCCACCTGGTCCAGCACCTCGTAAAGGTTGGGTGATCCGTCTTCGGTCCAGCGGTTGAGCATGGAGTAGCTGGGCTGGTGGATCAGCAGCGGCGTGCCGAGTTCCTTGAGGATGCGGGCCGCCTCGAGGGTCTGCTCCGGGGTGTAGGAGGAGATGCCGGCGTAGAGCGCCTTGCCCGAGCGGACGGCGTAGTCCAGGGCACCCATGGTTTCCTCCATGGGCGTCTCGGGGTCGGGGCGGTGGCTGTAGAAGATGTCCACGTAGTCAAGGCCCATGCGCTGCAGCGACTGGTCCAGGCTGGAGATCAGATATTTGCGGGAACCCCATTCACCGTAGGGGCCGGGCCACATGTAGTAGCCGGCCTTGGTGGAGATGACCAGTTCGTCGCGGTACGGCTTGAAGTCATCCTTGAGATGGCGACCGAAGTTGGTCTCGGCCGATCCGTCCGGCGGACCGTAGTTGTTGGCGAGGTCGAAGTGGTTTACCCCGAGGTCGAAGGCGCGCCGGAGGATGTCGCGCTGGTCCTCGAAGCGCTTGTCGTCCCCGAAGTTGTGCCACAGGCCCAGGGAAATGGCCGGGAGCTTGAGGCCGCTGCGGCCCACCCGGCGGTAGGGCATGGATTCGTAGCGGTTGTCCGCTGCAATATAAGTCATACGTTCCATCCTGCCAGTTGTGACCCGCGCTACACGGGAGGTTGTTAGCGCTAAGAAGAAAAGTTACGCCGGGGACGAATGCCCCCGGCGTAACTCCTGCTTCAGGACTTGAGGATCGCGGCACTCCACGGCGCCAGGGCAACCGAGCCGCCGTCCAGCGCGTTGCCCTCATCGGTGGCCAGGATGAGGTCGCCGGCCGTATCGTCCAGCCGCACCTTGGCGTCCGACAGGTTCACCAGCACCTCGACGGAACCGCGCCGGAAGCGCAGCCAGCCGGCGTCGTCGTCGAACGAAACCTCTGTCTCACCGAAGCCAAGGCCCGCCAGGTCCGGATGCTGGCGGCGCAGCGCCGTCAGCGACCGGTACAGCTCCAGCAGCCGCGCATGGTCACCCGTGGAAGCCTCGGACCAGTCCAGCTTGGACCTGCGGAAGGTTTCCGGGTCCTGCGGGTCAGGCACGACGGCGGGATCCCACCCCATGCGCTCGAATTCCTTGATGCGCCCTTCCGCGGTGGCCTTTCCTAGCTCCGGTTCGGGGTGCGAGGTGAAGAACTGCCACGGCGTGGTGGCCCCGTATTCCTCGCCCATGAACAGCATGGGCGAGAACGGAGAGGTCAGCGTGAGCACCGCGGCTACGGCAAGCTGCCCGTAGGACAGGGACTGCGAAAGCCTGTCCCCCGTGGCCCGGTTGCCGATCTGGTCGTGGTTCTGGTTGCAGACCACCAGCGCCGCCGGGTGCACCAGCGAGGCGTTGATGGGCCGGCCGTGGTGGCGGCCGCGGAAGCTGGAGTAGCTGCCATCGTGCAGGAACCCGTCCTTCAGCACCTTGGCCAGCACGGCCAGGGATTCGAAGTCGGAGTAGTAACCGGTGGTTTCGCCGCTGACGCTGACGTGCACCGCATGGTGGAAGTCATCGCTCCACTGCCCGGCCAGTCCGTACCCGTTGATGTCGCGGGGGTAGATCAGGCGCGGGTTGTTCAGGTCGGATTCCGCGATGAGGGTCTTGGGCAGTCCGGTCTCAGCCGAAATGGCGTCGCCCAAGGCCCCCAGGTCCTCCAGGATGTGCACGGCACGCTCATCGCGCAGCGCGTGCACGGCATCGAGCCGTAGCCCGTCCACGTGGTAATCGCGCAGCCACAGGGCCGCGTTGTCCAGGATGTATTCCCGGACCACATCGGAGCCGGGTCCGTCCAGGTTCACCGAGTCACCCCAGGTGTTGGCGTCGCCCTGCTTCAGGTACGGGCCGAACTTGGGGAGGTAGTTGCCGCTGGGCCCCAGGTGGTTGTACACCACGTCCTGGATGACGCCGAGACCTGCCCCGTGGGCGGCGTCGACGAACCGCTGGTACGCAGCAGGCCCGCCGTAGCCTTCATGCACGGTGTACCACTGGACGCCGTCGTAACCCCAGTTGTGAGTCCCGTTGAAACCGTTGACCGGCAGCAGTTCGATGAAGTCGATGCCCAGGTCCACCAGGTAGCCGAGCTTCTCCACCGCGGCATCGAGGGTTCCTTCGGACGTGAAGGTGCCCACGTGGAGTTCGTAAATGACGGCTCCCTGCAGGTCCTTGCCGCGCCAGCCGGAATCCTGCCAGGCGTAGGCGGCCGGATCGTAGGTCCGGGACTGCTCGTGGACGCCGGCGGGCAGCCGCCGGGACCGCGGATCCGGAACAGGGGTGGTGTCCCCGTCCAGCAGGTAGCCGTAGTCCACGTCCCCGTCCGCCGGGGCCTCGGGCGCCGTCCACCATCCTTCGGAGCCGGGCGCCGTTTCCTTCTGCTGCATGGGGTACTGCCGGCCGTCAGCCACCAGTACCACCGACGAAACGTCCGGCGCCCACAC
Source organism: Arthrobacter sp. E44 (assembly GCF_041877125.1). NCBI lineage: Bacteria > Bacillati > Actinomycetota > Actinomycetes > Micrococcales > Micrococcaceae > Arthrobacter > Arthrobacter sp. E44. Next base: position 22,958 of record NZ_JBHDJA010000001.1, on the reverse strand, counting down.
ATCGAAGCGTTCGGGTCCAACGTTGACCAGGGTCATGCTTTTTCTCCATCCACAGGTGCCAGCAGGGCCACGGGATAGGTACCCAGCACCTCCGCGACCGAAACCTGGCCGGGTCCGTAGCTGGCTCCCGTGAGTTCGTCGCGCATGGCAGTGGAAAGGTCGACGGCGGTGTCCCGCCACCCGCCGCTGGCTTCCAGTCCGGCGGGGAGCCGAGTGGCCAGCGTGAGGGCACCGGAGGAGGCGTCGGTCCCGCGGCTGAACGCGAGCAGGTGCCCGGCCGCTGCGCCGGTGGCGCCCACCGGCACATATCCCTGGAACAGCTCAGGACGGTCCCGGCGCAGGCGCAGTGCCCGTGAGGTGACCAGAAGCTTGCTGGCCTCGGTGCCTGCGTCCGGCAACTCGCCGGCGTCGAGCTTTGCCAGCTCCTCCTGCCGGGCACCAAAGTCCACGGGCCGGCGGTTGTCCGGGTCCGTAAGCGAACGTTCCCAGAACTCGCTGCCCTGGTAGACGTCGGGCACGCCGGGCATGGTCAGCTGGACCAGCTTGGCGGAGACCGAGTTGGCCGCGGAGAAGGCGTCGATCCGGGCCACGAAGTCCGTGACCACCTTGGCGACCTTGGCGTCGTCGAAGACTGCATCGACGGCGGCCTTCACCTTGGATTCAAACTCCTCGTTGGGGTCGGTCCACTTGGTGGAGTTGCCGGCTTCCCGCGCGGCCTTTTCCGCGTAGCCCTGCAGCCGTTCCCGGCTTGCCGGCCACGCGCCGACGATCGCCTGCCACAGCAGGTTCTCGTACGGTCCGTCCGGGATCGGCGCCAGCTTACGAAGCTCCGCCAGCGTTTCGGCCCACTCCTCCGGCAGCTCGGCGATAACCGAGATCCGGGCCCTGGCGTCCTCGCTGCGTTTGGTGTCGTGCGTGGACAGCGTGGTCATGGACAGCGGCAGCTCCTGCTGGCGGCGCTGCATCCGCTGGTGGAATTCCTCCGGAGACACGGCGAACTCGGTGGGTTCAGCACCCACTTCGGTCAGCGTGCCCAGCCGGGTGTAGCGGTAGAACGCGGTGTCCTCCACGCCCTTGGCCATGACCATGCCGGAGGTCTGCTGGAACCGGATGGCGATGGCGTTGGCGGGATCCAGCAGCAGCGGGAGAAGGGTCCCCACTGCCACTTCCAGGTCCGGCCGGTGCGCGGCGGCTGATTCGCACGCCTCCTTGAGGACGTCGGCGCCCGCGGGCAGGTAGGACCGGTACACCGGGAAGGACGCAATAATCTCCGCGATGGCATCCGCTGCCTGGTCCACGCTGAGCCCGTGGGATTCGGGAACCAGCCGCGCCAGCCGCAGCACCTCGGAGCGCAGGATGCCGTCGGCGATCATGCGCTTGGTGCCGCGGATCATCTCGGCGTAGTCGGCTGGTTCGGAGGTACCCCGGAGGGAAGCGTCCAGCGCATCCAGCCCTGGCTGCCCGGCCGGGTCAACGAAGACCCGGTCCACGTCAGCCAGCGCGTCGTATCCGGTGGTCCCTTCGCAGGCAAAGTCCTGCGGCAACTCCTCGCCCGGCTCCAGGATCTTTTCCACTAGGACGTACGCGCCCCCGCTGAGGTCCTTGAGCCAGCGGAGGTAGCCGGCGGGATCGGCAAGCCCGTCCGGGTGGTCCACACGGAGCCCGTCCACCAGGCCCTCGGTGAACCAGCGGCCCACCTCGGCATGCGCCTTTTCGAAGACGGAGGGAACCTCCACCCGGATGCCGGCCAGCGTGGTGACCGCGAAGAAGCGGCGGTAGTTCAGCTCGGCGTCGGCGCGGCGCCAGTCCATCAGCTGGTAGTGCTGGCGGCTGTGCACGTCCTGCGGGGAGTCACCTTCGCTGTACGTGCCCTCGGCCAGCGGGAACCGGTGGTCGTAGTAGCGGAGCTCGCCGTCCTTGACCTCCAGCTTGTCCAGGTCGTCGTCCGAGCCCAGCATGGGGAGCCGGACCTTGCCGCCGCCCAGGTCCCAGTCGACGTCGAACGCTTCGGCGTAGGGCGACTCGCGGCCCTCCTTGAGCAGGGACCACCACCAGGGGTTCTGCACGGGAGTGGCCACGCCCACGTGGTTGGGAACGATGTCCACCAGGACGCCCATGCCGTGTTCGCGGGCGGCCTTGGACAGGGCCAGCAGGCCTTCCGGGCCGCCGCGGTCCGGGTCCACTGCGGAAGGATCGGTCACGTCGTAGCCGTGGTCCGAGCCCTTTTCCGCGGTGAGGATGGGCGACAGGTACACCCAGTCGACGCCGAGGTCCTTCAGGTACGGGACCTTTTCGGCGGCGTCGAACAGGGTAAAGCTGCTGCGGATCTGGAAGCGGTAAGTGGAGACCGGGGTCCTCATGCCTTGGCTTCCTCGTCGGCGCCCGTTGCCCTTGCCTCGCTTGCTTCCGCGGCTTTGGTCTGGGCTTCCACCATTTCCTCCTGTGCTTCCTCCTGCTCGGCCATCGAGGCAAGCGACGCGGCTGCGGAGTAGTCGACCTCTTCCTCCGGGCCCGAGTAGGCGCGCAGCACCACCATCGACTTGGCCTGCAGCTTCAGCGTGGCACCGGCCTTGAGGGGTTCATAGTCGTCGGCCTGGGCGGCGGTGTCGAACTGCACCTCCCAGTACTGCGAGTACTCCTCAGCGGGAAGGCAGAAGTCCACTTCGTCATCGTGGGCGTTGAAGGCCATGATGAAGCTGTCATCGGTGATCCTGCGGCCGCGGGAATCCTTTTCCTGGATGCCGTCGCCGTTGTAGAAAACGCCGATGGTGCGGCCAAAGCCACTCCCCCAGTCCTCGGGCAGCATTTCGGTACCGTCGGTCTTCAGCCAGACGATGTCCGGCAGCTTTTCGCCCTCGCCACGGCGGACCGGGCGGCCGTCGAAGAAGCGGCTGCGGCGGAAGGTGGGGTGGTCGTGGCGGAGCTTGTTGACGAAGGCGGTGAACTCCACCAGGGGCTGGTCCATGGCTTCCCAATGGATCCAGCTGAGCTCGGAGTCCTGGCAGTAGGTGTTGTTGTTGCCCTGCTGCGTGCGGCCGAGTTCGTCGCCGTGCAGCAGCATGGGGACGCCCTGGGAGAGCAGCAGCGTGCCAATGAAGTTCCGCTGCTGACGGGCGCGCAGGGACAGAACGGTTTCATCATCCGTGTCGCCTTCCACGCCGCAGTTCCAGGAGCGGTTGTGCGATTCGCCGTCGTTGTTGCCTTCGCCGTTGGCCTCGTTGTGCTTCTCGTTGTAGGACACCAGGTCCCGCATGGTGAAGCCGTCGTGGGCGGTGACGAAGTTGATCGACGCCACGGGGCGGCGGGCCGAGCTTTCGTAGAGATCGGCGGAGCCGGTCAGACGGGATGCGAACTCGCCCAAGGTGGAGGGCTCGCCGCGCCAGAAGTCGCGGACGGTGTCGCGGAACTTGCCGTTCCATTCCGTCCACTGCGGCGGGAAGTTGCCCACCTGGTAGCCGCCGGGACCGACGTCCCACGGCTCGGCGATCAGCTTGACCTGGGAAACTACCGGATCCTGCTGAATGAGTTCGAAGAAGGTGGAGAGCTTGTCCACGTCGTAGAACTCACGGGCCAGGGTGGAGGCGAGGTCGAAGCGGAAGCCGTCCACGTGCATTTCGGTGACCCAGTAGCGCAGGGAATCCATGAGCAGCTGCAGGGAGTGCGGGTGGCGGACGTTCAGCGAGTTGCCGGTGCCGGTGTAGTCCATGTAGTGCTTGCAGTCGTTGTCCACCAGGCGGTAGTAGGCCTGGTTGTCGATGCCCTTGAAGGACAGCGTGGGGCCCAGGTGGTTGCCCTCGGCTGTGTGGTTGTAGACGACGTCGAGGATCACTTCGATGCCGGCACGGTGCAGGTCGCGGACCATGGCCTTGAATTCCTGGACCTGGTGTCCCACGTCGCCCGTTGCGCTGTAGGTGTTCTGCGGCGCGAAGAAGCCGATGGTGTTGTAGCCCCAGTAGTTGTTGAGGCCCTTCTCCACCAGGGTGCCGTCGTTGACGAACTGGTGGACAGGCATGAGCTCGATGGCGGTGACGCCGAGCTTCTTCATATGCTCGATCACGGCGGGGTGCGCAACACCTGCGTAAGTTCCGCGCTGCTCTTCGGGGATCTCCGGGTGCAGTTCGGTGAGGCCCTTGACGTGTGCTTCGTAGATGACCGACTGGTGGTACGGAATCTTCAGCTGGCGGTCGCCGTCCCACTCGAAGAACGGGTTGATGACAACACCGTGCATTGTGTGGGGAGCGGAATCGGCGTCGTTGCGGGAGTCGGGGTCGCCGAACTCGTAGGAGAAGAGCGCGGGATCCCAGTCGATCTGCCCCTGGATGGCCTTGGCATAGGGGTCCATCAGCAGCTTGTTGGGGTTGAAGCGGTTGCCACTTTCGGGATCGTACGGCCCGTGCACGCGGTAGCCGTACTTCTGGCCGGGCTGGATGTGGGGCAGGTAGCAGTGCCACACGTAGCCGTCCACTTCGGTCAGCTCAATCCGGGTTTCAGTCAGGTCATCGGCCAGGAGGCAGAGTTCGACCCGCTCGGCCCGTTCGCTGAACAAGGCAAAGTTAGTGCCGGTGCCGTCAAAGGTAGCTCCCAGCGGGTAGGCATTTCCAGGCCAGACTTCCATCGTGCTCCTCATTTATTGGTCAGCAGCAGAGGACATCAGGGCGCCCCTACTGCTGGTGCGAACTAATGCCTACCGTAGTGGTTGGCTGTGACTATTACGTTTCCAAGCTTCATGTTTACTAAGCATGCTGACTTTACCCCAAATTTCGGGTAGGGCATCCGCAACGCGGCCTGCGGTGATCGGCCCGCCGGACACAGCCTCCGACGCCGCCCTCCCCGCCCGGCCGTGCAGGGCAGCGCCAAGTGCGGCGATGGCGGCCCACCGCCCGTCCGGTTCGACGCCCAGCTTCCGGAAGCGGACGACGTCGGACCCCACCTGGGCCAGCAGCGCACCAATGACGCCGGCCAGCACGTCCCCGCTGCCGGCAGTGGCGAGCCACGGGGTCCCGTCCGCCTGGCTGTAAGTAGCGCCCCAAGGGGCGGCGACAAGAGTCGTGGCGCCCTTGAGCAGGACGGTGGCGCCAGTGCGGTCAGCCGCATGGCGGACCGCAGCGAGCGTCCCTGCTTCCACCGCTTCCCGGTCCTCCCCGCGGCCCAGCCGCTGGAACAGCGACGCAAGCTCACCGGCGTGCGGTGTCAGCACCACGTGCGGGGCCAGGATTGCGGGCAGTGCAGGCAGCGCGCCGGCGTCGGCCACGACCGGAAGGTCCGACGCAATGGCGTCCCGGGCCCGGGTCAGCTGTTCATGGTCATGCGGCCCCATGCCGGAGCCCACCAACCAGGCCTGGACCCGGTTTTCGGCAACGGTCCCGGTGCTGCAGACAACCTCGGGGCAGGATTGGCGGACCAGGTCGGCCACCGACGGCGGGCCCAGGTACCGGACCATGCCCACCCCTGCCGCCAGGGCACCGCGACAGGCAAGCACTGCGGCGCCCGGGAAGTCCTCGGACCCGGCCACCACACCCAGCACGCCGCGGGAGTACTTCTGGGCGCGCCGGGCCGGGTGCGGCAGGAGGCGTGCCAGGTCGGGGCCCTCGAGGCGGCGCAGGGCAGGACGGGGCAGGTGCTCCTCGATCCCAATCGGTACCACCCGGACGCGGCCGGCATAGTCTGCGCCGGGATCGGCCAGCAACCCTGACTTTGCCCCGCCGAACGTCACGGTCAGATCAGCCGGCAGGACCGGGCCGGCAGCCTCGCCGGTATCGGCGTCCACTCCGCTGGGAAGGTCGCAGGCCACCACAAGGCCGTGGCGGTCTGCGTCCGTGATGGCCTCTACCAGGTCCGCGGCACTCCCCCGCAACCCGCCCTGGGCGCCGGTCCCCAGGACGGCATCAATCACGACGTCGGCCGCAGCGGCTTCGTCGGCAAGTTCCGGCAGTGCCGCTGCGCTGAGCCGGAGCACCCTGCCGCCGGCACGCTCAAACGCCCCGAGGCCGGCCGGGTGGGCGGCATCCCCGGTGAGTACCGCCGTCGTCCGCATCCCCCGGGCAGCGAGGAAAGCGGCGGCGTACAGGCCGTCCCCGCCGTTGTTGCCTTTGCCCGCCACCACCACAACGCGGGCACCGTTCAGGCGGGTGCCGCGGTCCCTGAGTTCATGCACGACGGCGTTGGCCAGCCCGTGCGCGGCGCGCCGCATGAGCACGTCCCCCAGTCCGTCGGCCAGGAGGGGTTCCTCCGCTTCGCGGACCTGAATTCCGGTATAGGCGCTGATCATGGCGGCCGCCCGGCTCAGCCCTCGGCCAGGACCGTGGCCGTGGCGATGCCGCCGTCGTGGCTAATGGACAGGTGCCAGCGCTTCACGCCCTTGGCCTCGGCTACCGCCAGGACCGTCCCTTTCACCTGGACGGTAGGGCCGTTCTGGTCGAGGCCGATCCAGCAGTCCTGCCAGTTCATGCCGGCAGGGGCGCCCAGCACCTTTGCTACGGCTTCCTTCGCGGCGAACCGGGCAGCCAGGGAGCGGGTGTTCAGCTCCCGTTCCGCGGGTACGAACAGGCGGTCCTTCAGACCCGGCGTCCGTTCCAGCTGGCGGCCGAACCGCTCGATGTCTACTACGTCTACCCCGATTCCAACGATCATGCGGTTCATTCTACGGTCGCACCCCTCTGCGGGGAGCCGGTCCACGCCGCTGGCCCCGGCTGTCCGCCATCAGCGGAAAAACGTGACTTTCGGGCTGGCCGCTCGGAGCGCACCCTGACATCCCGGGGCCTTCAGTGGCCGGAGCGGACCAAAAGTTACGCACCCCCTCGGCCCCAGATGTTAAGTTTCTCCACTCGCTGGAGATAATGGCCTATGGACAACTCGAGAGGCTCCCAGCCGCCACGGAGGAGAAGACCTTGGCGAAGGATTTTCAAAGGAGTCCTGATCCCACTCGCCGTCATCGCTGCTCCGCTTCTTCTGTTTCAGGCGTCGTACGTATTGGGAACGGCCCGGATGGTGTCCCTCGCCAACAGGCTTCACCCGTCGGCCGAGTGGGAACCGGATGGTGATAACGTCAGCGGCGGCGTCTTCTGCGTCCCTGTCGCTGTGCCTTGCGACAGCATGTGGCGCCAGTACAGGACGCAGCAGCCGCCCGCGCCCGCCGATATCCGCCAACTAACCGTGGCGGCGGGGCCGGACGGGAAAGTGAACGGGGACTGTGAAACGTCTCCCCTTCCTGCGAATGTCACCGGAATGTACACAGCATGCAGCGCAGCCGGAGTGTTGGACGGCTACGACGTTGAGGTTCGGGTGCTGAAGTTGGCAGAGAACGACCCGGAACGGATCATCCAGTTCCGGCTAAGCAGCATCAAAAACCGCTAGGCAAAACAGAAACCCCGGGCCGCGGGGCCCGGGGTTCAGCTGTCCTGCGTTATTCCGCTTATTCGACGGTGACGCTCTTGGCGAGGTTGCGCGGCTGGTCCACGTCGTAGCCCTTGGCTGCGGCGAGTTCCGCGGCGAAGATCTGCAGCGGGACGGTGGTCAGCAGGGGCATGAGCAGCGTGGGGGTTTCGGGAACGTAGAAGACGTGCTCGGCGTAGGCCTTCACGGCCTGGTCGCCTTCCTCCGCGATGACCAGCGTCCGGGCGCCGCGGGCGCGGACTTCCTGGATGTTGGAGATCACCTTCGCGTGCAGTGATTCGCGCCCGCGCGGGGACGGGACCACCACGAACACCGGCTGGCCTTCATCGATCAGGGCGATGGGGCCGTGCTTAAGCTCACCGGCGGCAAAGCCCTCGGCGTGGATGTACGCGATCTCCTTGAGCTTCAGCGCACCTTCCAAGGCCACGGGGTAGCCCACGTGCCGGCCCAGGAACAGCACAGACTTCTCGTTCGCCATGGACCGGGCCAGTTCGCGCAGGGGTCCGGCGTTGTCCAGGATGGTTTGGATCTTGGCGGGGATCTTGTTCAGGTCCGCCAGGACGTCCTTGATCTGGCCCGAGAAGATGTTCCCGCGCAGCTGTGCCAGGTACAGGCCCAGCAGGTACGCGGCGGTGATCTGGGCCAGGAACGCCTTGGTTGAGGCCACCGCGATTTCCGGGCCGGCGTGCGTGTACAGCACGGCATCGGACTCGCGCGGGATGGTGGAGCCGTTGGTGTTGCAGATCGAGATGGTCTTAGCGCCCTGCTCGCGGGCGTACCGGACGGCCATCAGGGTGTCCATGGTCTCACCGGACTGGGAGATGGACACCACCAGGGTGTTCTCGTCCAAGATCGGGTCCCGGTAGCGGAACTCGTGCGCCAGCTCCACCTCCGTGGGGATCCGGCACCAGTTCTCGATCGCGTACTTGGCCACCGTGCCCGCATAGGCGGCGGTGCCGCAGGCCAGCACGATGATCTTGTTGACCTGCTTCAGCAGTTCAGGATCGATCCGCAGCTCGTCCAGGGTCAACTTGCCCTCCAGGTCAGACCGGCCCAGCAGGGTCTGCGCCACGGCATCGGGCTGGTCGTGGATTTCCTTCTCCATAAACGAGGAGAAACCACCCTTCTCCGCCGAGGCCGGGTCCCAGTCCACGTGGTATTCCTTGCCCGAGGCCGGGTTACCGAAGAAATCGGTGATCACCACACTGTCGGCGGTGATGGTCACGATCTGGTCCTGGCCCAGCTCCACCGCACGGCGCGTGTAATCGATGAACCCTGACACGTCCGAGCCAAGGAAGTTCTCCCCCTCACCCAGGCCCACCACCAGCGGCGAGTTGCGGCGGGCGGCCACCACGACGTCGGGCTGGTCCGCGTGCACGGCCAGCAGGGTGAAGGCACCCTCGAGGCGCTGGCAGGCCAGCTCCATCGCCCTGGTCAGGCCACCATTTGCCGGGTCCCCGCCCAACTGGTTGCGCAGGATATCCGCCAGCAGCGCGGCAGCGACCTCGGTGTCCGTCTCGGACAGGAACTCCACACCCTTCTCCAGCAGCTCCAGCTTGAGCTCGGCGAAGTTTTCGATGATGCCGTTGTGGATCACGGCCAGCTTGCCGCCGTCAGCCAGGTGCGGGTGCGCGTTACGGTCCGTCGGGCCGCCGTGCGTCGCCCACCGGGTGTGCCCGATCCCGGTCAGGGTCTCCGGCAGCGGCCGGGCCTCCAGCTCACCAAGCAGGTTGCTCAGCTTCCCGGACTTCTTACGGGACTCGATGTTCCCCTGGGACACCACAGCCACACCGGCAGAGTCATAACCGCGGTACTCCAGGCGGCGCAGTCCCTCAAGGACAACGTCCAACGCACTGTGACCATTAATTGCACCGTCAGTCGAACGGCCTACATACCCCACGATTCCACACATAGGCTCAAGACTATCGGCAGCGTGCCTGTTGCTCTAAACCGGCAGGCGCCGATAATAGGCGTCCGTGACGTACGCCGCGCTGAGCAGGGGCGTCATTTCGCGATGGGCCGGGCGCGGGGCAGAATCTTTAGGTGACTTCGCAACGCAACGACGCGAACGGGGAGGGTGCCTCGCCGTTCGTGGAGCTGGACCGGCAAACCTGGTCCCGCCTCGCCGCCCAGATGGAACAGCCCCTTAATGAAGAGGACGTGCTGCGCCTTCGCGGGCTCGGCGATCCCCTGGACATCAACGAAGTCAGGGACGTCTACCTGCCGCTGTCCCGGCTCCTGCACCTGTATGTGGAGGCGGCAGGGCAGCTGCACGCAGCCACCACCACGTTCCTGGGTGAACAGACCCAGCGCACCCCGTTCGTCATCGGCGTGGCCGGTTCCGTGGCAGTCGGCAAGTCCACCATTGCCCGCGTGCTGCGGGAGATGCTGCGCCGCTGGCCCGGCACCCCGAACGTGGAGCTGATCACCACCGACGGCTTCCTCTACCCTCTGGCCGAGCTCAAGCGTCGGCAATTGCTGGACCGCAAGGGCTTCCCGGAGTCGTACGACCGCCGCGCGCTGCTGCGATTCGTGAGCGAGATCAAGGGCGGTGCCGAGGAAGTGCGCGCACCCTGGTACTCCCACGTCACGTACGACATCGTGCCCGGCAAGGAAGTGGTGGTTCGCCGCCCGGACGTCCTCATCGTGGAGGGCCTCAACGTGCTGGCCCCGGCCCGGCCCCGGCACGACGGCCGCCAGGGCCTGGCCCTGAGCGACTTCTTTGACTTCTCCATCTACGTGGACGCGAAGACCTCCTACATCGAGGAGTGGTACGTGGACCGGTTCCGGAAGCTGCGCAGCACGGCGTTCGCGCAGCCGGAGTCCTACTTCCACCGCTATGCCACCCTGTCCGACGAGGAAGCCGAGAGCACCGCGCGCGACATCTGGAAGCGGATCAACGAGCCCAACCTGGAGGAGAACGTGCTTCCCACACGGGGCCGCGCGCAGCTGGTACTGACCAAAGAGGCGGACCACTCCATCCGGCGCATGCTGCTCCGGAAGGTGTAGCACAGGTGTGCTACCAATGCGGCTCCCCCAGCCGGCGCAGCTTCTCCCGCTTCCTCGCAGCGGGGGCCGGGCTGACTGTCCTGGCAGCCTGCACACCGGAGGCACCCAAGGCGGTGGCGCCGTCGTCGTCCACTGCTTCCTCCGCCGCACCCTCCCCTTCAGCTGTCACAGCTTCGGCGGGCCCGACGCCGGGCGCCGCCAAGGTGGGCCAGTCACCCGAGGTGCCGTCCCCCACGCCGTCGCCGTCGGCCACCTTGGCGCGGCAATTTTCGCTCGATGATCCGGCCAGCCCGTGGGTGATCGTGAACAAGCACCGGCCGTTGAAGCCGGCGGACTATGTGCCGGCTGACCTGGTCCGGCCCGCCGTCGCGACTTCCGCCGCGGGTGAGGCCGCCCTGCTGAACAGCACGACGGCGGCGGCTGCCGAGGCGATGTTCGCAGCGGCCTCGCGGGACGGCGTGGCCATGGTCCTGGCCAGCGGCTACCGCTCGTACAACACGCAGGTGGCCACCTACAACGGGTACGTGGCGGCACGGGGACAGGCCGACGCCGACACCGCCAGCGCGCGGCCCGGCCACTCTGAGCACCAGACGGGGTGGGCGTTCGACATCGGCGACGGTGGCGGAGCGTGCAGCTTCGAGCCGTGCTTCGCTGACCAGCCTGCGGCTTCCTGGGCGAAGGCGAACGGGCACCGGTTCGGGTTCGTGGTGCGGTACCCGTGGATGCTGCACCCCATCACCGGGTATTACTACGAGCCGTGGCACCTGCGGTACGTGGGAGTGGAGGCGGCCACGGACATGCTGAAGCGCGGCGTTGGAACGCTCGAGGAATACTTCGGCCTCGAAGCGGCGCCCGGGTATCTGTAAGGGCGTGCGTTAGGTTGGTGTCCATGCTTAATGGATTCAAAAACTTCATCATGAAGGGCAATGTGGTTGACCTTGCGGTCGCCGTGGTCATGGGTACTGCGTTCGGTGCGGTGGTGACGGCGCTGGTGAACAAGGTGCTGATGCCCTTCGTCTCCGGCCTGGTAGGGGCGCCCAATTTCGACAGCTTCGCGAGGGTGGAGCTGAACGGCAACGCCATCGAGTTCGGGGTGCTGCTGACTGCGGTGGTGAACTTCCTGCTGATTGCCGCAGCCATCTACTTTGTGGTGGTGATGCCGATGAACATCATGATCGAGCGCCGGAACCGCCGACTCGGGATCAACAAGGACGTGAAGAAGGACGCTGCCGAGGATCCGCAGGTGGCGCTGCTGACCGAGATCCGGGATGCACTGAAAGAACGTTCCCTGTAAGTCTTGTTGCAGCAAAGTGGCCCGTCTCCCTTGGGAGGCGGGCCACTCTTCTAGGTGTGCCTAGTTCGAGGCGAGCTCCAGCGCGAGTTCGCTCCGGACCACCTGGGCCAGGTGTTCGGCGATGGACTGGGCGGTCTCTTCGTCTGCGGCTTCCACCATCACGCGGACCACGGGCTCGGTCCCGGACGGGCGGAGCAGGACGCGGCCGGTTTCGCCGAGCGCAGCTTCCGCCGCCGCAACAGCCTGGGCCAGGACGTCGTTGCTGCGCACGCCGCTGCGGTCCACGCCCTTGACGTTGATGAGAACCTGCGGGAGCTTGGTCATCACGGTGGCCAGCTCCTTGAGCGGCTTTCCGGTGAGGGCCACCTGCGCGGCGAGCTGCAGGCCGGTAAGGAGGCCGTCGCCGGTGGTTGCGTGGTCGGAGAAGATGACGTGGCCGGACTGTTCGCCGCCCAGGTTGTAGCCGCCGTCGCGCATGCCTTCAAGGACGTAGCGGTCCCCCACCGCGGTTTCCACGATGGTGATGCCCGCCTCGCGGAGGGCGATCTTGAGGCCCAGGTTGCTCATGACGGTAACCACCAGGACGTCGTCCCTGAGCTTGCCGGACTTCTTGAGCGCTACCGCGAGGATCGCCATGATCTGGTCGCCGTCCACCTCGTTGCCTTCGTGGTCCACGGCAAGGCAGCGGTCCGCGTCGCCGTCATGGGCGATGCCCAGGTTGGCGCCGTACTTGACCACGGCTTCCTTGAGCGGGCCGAGGTGGGTGGAGCCGACACCGTCATTGATGTTCAGGCCGTCCGGATCTGCGCCGATGACGATGACATCCGCGCCGGCGTCCTTGAAAAGCTGGGGCGAGCAGCCGCTGGCGGCGCCGTTCGCGCAGTCCAGCACCACCGTAAGGCCATCGAGGCGGTGCGGGAGCGTGCGGAGCAGGTGGACGATGTAGCGGTCCTCGGCGTCGGAGAAGCGCTGGATGCGGCCCACGTCGGCGCCGGTGGGGCGGACGGCTTCCTTGCTCATCTGGGCTTCGATGGCGTCCTCCACCTCGTCCGGCAGCTTCTGGCCGCCGCGGGCGAAGAACTTGATGCCGTTGTCCGGTGCCGGGTTGTGGGAGGCGGAGATCATGACACCGAAGTCGGCATCCAGGTCTGCGACCAGGTAGGCAGCGGCGGGGGTGGGCAGGACACCCGCATCGTAGACGTCGATGCCTGAGCTGGAGAGGCCGGCTTCCACGGCGGCGGCGATGAATTCGCCGCTGGCTCGCGGGTCACGGGCCAGCACGGCGCGGGGCCTCGCACCGTTGGCAGCGCGGTCATGGCCGAGCACGACGGCGGCCGCCTGGGCCAACTGCAGGGCCAGTTCTGCTGTCAGCAGGCCGTTGGCCAGCCCCCGGACACCATCTGTTCCAAATAATCTAGACACCGGTCAAGTGTAGAGGATGGGGCTGCTGCAGTTTGAAACAGCTGGCCAGCGGCTTTAAGCGTGCTTCGTGTGTTCAGGGAGCGGAAATTTGAAACCTCTTCCAAGTCGCGCCTACTCGTTTTGATGTCAGGTGCCATCCTTTGCACAGGGAGCAGGGATAGACGTTGGCCTCTCGCCTCCGGTAGCCGCTCGAGCGTCGTATGGCTATGAGTGGCAGAACAGCGGCGTTCCGGCTCGCGTAGGTGACCTTAGTGCAAGAGGGCATAATGCGAAATCCAATTATGGGAAGTCGCATGGCTCATATCCACACTTGATCAGCCGCTTAGTACAGCAGATCCGCATCCACTCGAAGTGGCTTGTCACTGACAAGTTAGTCCACCCGAACCGCTGCTCGCAATCATCTCTGCCGCTGCTGGGGTTGCTATAGGTGTTAACGCCAGAAGCCCGCCCCGCCAAACGGCAGGACGGGCTTCTGTGCAAGCGGATTTAGCGCTTGGAGTACTGCTGGGCCTTACGGGCCTTCTTGAGACCGGCCTTCTTACGCTCGATGACACGGGCGTCGCGGGACAGGTAACCGGCCTTCTTCAGGGTGGGGCGGTTGTTCTCGACGTCGATCTCGTTCAGTGAACGGGCGATGCCGAGGCGCAGTGCGCCGGCCTGGCCGGAGATGCCGCCACCGTGGATGCGGGCGATGACGTCGTAGGCGCCTTCGAGATCAAGGATCTTGAAGGGCTCGTTGACGTCCTGCTGGTGCAGCTTGTTCGGGAAGTAGTTCGCCAGCTCGCGGCCGTTGATGGTCCACTTGCCGGTGCCGGGCACAACGCGAACGCGTGCAACGGCTTCCTTACGGCGGCCAACAGCTGCGCCGGCAACGGTCAGTGCCGGGCGCTCCTTCTTGGGAGCAGCTTCTGAAGCTGAGCTCTCAGAGGTGTAGCTGGTCAGGTTTTCCTCGGCCTCGACGACCTCGGTGGTCTCTTCGTTCTGAGCCACGATTCTCCTTGTATAGATAAGTTGTTTGGTGGCCAGGACTACTGGGCGACCTGGGTGATTTCGAAAGTCTTGGGCTGCTGGGCGGCGTGCGGGTGCTCAGCACCGCGGTACACCTTCAGCTTGCCGAGCTGCTGGGCAGCAAGGGAGTTCTTGGGGAGCATGCCCTTGATGGCCTTCTCAACGGCGCGGACCGGGTTGGTTTCCAGCAGTTCCGCGTAGTTGACGGAGGTCAGGCCGCCCGGGTAACCGGAGTGGCGGTATGCCCGCTTCTGCTCCAGCTTGGCACCGGTCAGGGCTACCTTTTCAGCGTTGATGATGATGACAAAGTCGCCCATGTCCATGTGGGATGCGAAAGTGGCCTTGTGCTTGCCGCGCAGCAGGATTGCGGTCTGGCTTGCAAGACGACCAAGGACAACGTCGGTGGCGTCAATGACGTGCCACTGGCGGTTGATATCGCCGGGCTTCGGGGTGTACGTACGCACGGTGTTTGCCTCGTTCTTGTTCTGGCGTTCTTGTTTAGGTGTCGCTAGCTCGCGCACCTACTGTCTGCGCGCTACCGGAACAGAGGTGAGGGCTCTATGTAACCAGTCATCCTGAAGTTCCGAATGTGCACGTTGAGTAGTTATCCTGCAACCGGATTCTCAAGCGGGCACGCACCATCGGAATAGGACACGCACAACGACTACCAAGATTAGCGCGTCAGGTGCTTCAGGGTCAAAATGAGGTAGCCGGAGGCCGCTGGGGCCTACGTCGGATCAACAACGTAGGGGTAACAGTGTTGTCAGCGGAGAACTTGAGCCCCACCACCGCGCTCCTAGTTCTTGGCGCCGCACTCCTGGGAGCCACCCTCTCCCCCATCGCGGAGTTCCTGATCGCCAAGGTGATTCCGAGGCTCGGTAACGCACCACGCTTCCAGACAAGAATTACGACGGCGGCACTCACCGGCGTCGCGTGCGCCGCCTTTGCCCTTCATTTTGGCATTTCTTTCGGCCTACCGGCCTTCCTATTCCTAGCGGTATTAGGCGTGCAGCTGGCACGGATAGATGTAGCACTCCATCTGCTGCCCAATCCCCTCGTACTGACACTTTTAGCCGGCGGTCTTTTACTTCTTTTATTGCCAGGAGTATTTGGTAAGCAATCTGAGGATGTGCTTCGCGCAGCCCTGGGAGCCGTCATCTTGTTTGCCGGCTACCTGATGTTGGGACTTATTTCGCCCGGCGGCATCGGAATGGGCGACGTGAAGCTTGCCGCGCCTGTCGGTCTTTACCTGGGGTACCTAGGTTGGAGCCAACTCCTCTACGGCGGCCTCTTAGGGTTCATCCTGAACGGCGTGGCCACGGTGCTTGTGCTCAGCAGAAAAGGCCGCAATAAAGCCACCGAAGTGGCCCACGGCCCCTCCATGCTCGGTGCCCTTGCTGCCGTCACGTTCTTCATTGCCTAGTCCGCATCGCCGTACTTCATTCCGGCGCCGCCGCCGTTTCCGGCAGCAACCCAAGTAGTCCTCCGCGTACCTGCAAACGCCGGCTGAGTACTGGTCCGTCTTTCCGAGTACGTATTTTTTGCGTCAAAGTAAAAAGTCGAGTACTACTACGCATTGTCGCCCCATAGCCCCCGATGACAATCTCTTCTTAGCGAAGTCCAGCCGCTAAAGAGTTATGGGGGCAGCTGGAAATTCGTTGAAATCAAATAAATCCAATTTCACCGAATTAAGGAAATTAAAATGACTCCTCTCATGGTCTCAATGACTGCTTTCATCGCCGGCATCGCCGATCGTTTCAAGACCGAAGAAAAGGGTGCAACTGCTGTTGAGTACGGCCTGATGGTTGCCCTGATCGTTATCGCGGCCATCCTCGGTATCACGGCCGTCGGAGGCCAGCTGCAGGCCCTCTTTGCCGACATCGCCACCCGGCTCTAACAAGCAGGAATATATCGCCAAACCGATGGCGGCTCCCAGGCCATCTGGGAGCCGCCATTGCTTTCCCAGGACGTAAGGATCGAAGCATGCGCAAGAGGAACGAAGAGGGTGCCGCGGCCGTCGAGTTCGCACTCATACTTCCGGTGCTGTTACTCATCTTGATCGGCATCATCGAGTTCTCCTTGGCTTTCAACGCGCAGCTGTCGCTGAACCAAGCAGCTCGTGAAGGAGCTCGGTACATGGCTATCCACAACAACGCAGGTGACGCGGCTACTGCCGCCGGTAATGCTGCCGGTCGATTGGCGCCAGCTTCAGTCAGCACCACCTTCTCCTTCACAGGCGGCGGGACGACATGTGCGGCCGGCAAACAGGTCACAGCAACAACCAGTTACACGCTGACCACCGTAACGGGCTTTCTGGACGCCTTCACGGGAAACATCGCCATGACGGGCAAAGGAACGATGTCATGCGGAGGCTGAACAAGAACACCGACCATGAGCGCGGAGCCACCGCCGTAATGGTGGCGGTCATGATGGTGGTGCTTCTCAGCTTTGGAGCCGTCGCCGTCGATGTGGGCGGGATGTATGCAGAAAAGGCCGTTACACAGAACGGGGCAGATGCGGCAGCCCTGGCGGTTGCACAAAAATGCTCCAAAAACGAAGCCGATCCCGCGTGCGTGACTGGCTCGTCACTTTCGCCCACTTTGGCCAATGCCAATGCCAAAGACAATCTCACGAATGTGGCGTCGACTGTCGTTAATAAAGGAGCAGGCACGGTAACTGTTACCACGAATGCCCAAGACTCCTCCGGGGTCCATTTCTCGACATTCTTCGCCAGGATCTTCGGAACCGACACGACAAATATCAGCGCCGTGGCCGAGGCGAGATGGGGAGGCGCCAAATCGGGTGACATCTTCCCGATTGCCTTCTCTGAATGCGAAGTCGACCTCAGCACGTCAGGCGACGGCGCCATGCAATTTCTGCTCTCCCACGGGACGGGGGCTGGCAAGAAAGATACCTGCCACAGCACCGCCTCTGGGCTTGAGATTCCTGGCGGCTTTGGCTGGTTGGTAACGAGCGGCACCTGCACCGTCAAAGTTGACCTGGCATCACCGTGGGTATCAAGCAATACCGGAAACAATCCCGAGGCCGGCTGCAGCGACATTCTTCAAGGCTGGAAGAACAAGCTCGTCGCAGGGCAGAAGGTGGTAGCGCTGCTGCCGGTTTTCGATCAGACAAGCGGTACGGGCACTGGCTCCAAATTCCACCTGCGAGCCTTTGCTGCCATCGATATTGCCGGCTGGGACCTGGCCAATCAGGATCCATTCCACTACATGCCTGCTTCCGCTCAGGCATTCAAGGATGCGGGTGGCTGGAAGAGCAGCGACCTCGGCATCGTCGGAAAGTTCGTGCGCTACGTCGCCTTGGATGAGGCGTTCGACGTAGGCGGGCCTACCACCTACGGCGGAAACGTCGTAGAGCTCACCAAATAAGACATAAGGAGAATCTCTTGAAAACAAGGCTGCTGGGGGGCCTGGCAGCACTGCTCTTGGCAATTGTCGGATCTGTACTGATGTTCAACTACGCACAGGCTGCCGACAGCCGAGCACAGCAAGGCCTAGATCCCGTCGAAGTACTCGTCGTTCAAAAGGCAATTCCCGCAGGGACACCCGTTGCGGATCTTGCCCAATCCGTAAAGCTGACATCTCTTCCCGGCGCGGCAGTGCCCAAAGATGTCGTCACGTCGCTCTCAGACTTTCCCGGCAAGGTCACCTCTGTCGCCCTAGAGCCGGGTGAGCAGCTTTTAGCACCGCGGCTGGTTGACCCGAATGCCTTGGCGGCCCCTGGAACAGTACCGGTTCCCAAGGGCATGGAAGAGCTTACCCTTCTGCTGGAACCGCAACGCATCCTGGGAGGGCAGCTCAAGGCCGGAGACACCGTTGGGGTCTATACCTCTTACAAGCTGGATGATGCAGCCGCAGCCAGTGCGCCTGTCGGAAACGACGTAAAAGGATTCAAGGAGTTTACAAAACTGGCGTTCCAAAAAGTGTTGGTAACCAGCGTGCAGCAGGCACCTGCCGAAACGTCAAAGAAGGACTCTAATTCGTCATCTGACGGGCCGGCCCTCCCGTCGGGCTCCGTTTACGTGACGCTGGCCCGCGAAGACATCGATGCCACGCAAATCGTGTTCGCGTCAGAGTTCGGAAAGGTCTGGCTGTCGAAGGAGAACAGCGACTCCAAGGACGGCAACCCAGGTGTGATAACCCTCGGAAAGGTCTCGCAATGAGCCGCTTCGTTCTCGTCACCGCATCACAGGATTTCCAGCGCAAAGTATCCCAGGCCGTACGCGGAGCGCTTCACGGTTCAGTTCAGGTGCTGCCACCCTCAGTTTTGTTGGGAGGTCCGCAGGAGCTCTTTGACCGACTCACAGGCGAACCGCCTGAAGTATTGATCCTCGGCCCCGGCCTGCCAGAGGACGATGCCCTAAAACTCGCGACCGTGTTCGATCTTCAGTTTCCGGAAATCAGCCTGGTTCTCGTCGAAGACACGGAACCCGAGCAAGTAATCACCGCAATGCGCGCCGGCATCAGGGATATCGTCAGCCCGAGCGCAGATGCAGACCAACTGCGAATTCTCCTCGAGCGCGCCTGCCTTGCTTCTGCCGGTAGGCGCCGGGGGCTGGTAGCGGCAGCGGGACCAGAACGTGCTCCCGGCCGCGTCATCGCCGTAATGTCACCGAAAGGCGGCGTCGGCAAGACAACCGTAGCCACCAATCTGGCCATCGGCCTGGGCAAGATCGCTCCCATGGGCGTGGTCATCGTCGACTTGGACGTCCAATTTGGAGATGTGGCCAGCGGTCTCCTCTTGGAACCCGAACACACACTAAAAGATGCTGTCAGTGGTGCGGCTTTCCAGGACTCCATGGTCCTGAAGGCCTTCCTCACAGTACATCCCAGTGGAATCTACGCACTATGTGCGCCCAGTAGCCCCAGCGAAGCAGACCACATCAGTGGAGAGGCAGTTAGCCACCTGCTTAGCCAGATGGCCGCTGAATTCCAGTACGTGATCGTGGATACAACCCCGGGACTTGGCGAGCACGTCTTGGCAACTTTGGAGCAAGCCACCGATGCTGTCTGGGTTTGTGGAATGGACGTACCAAGCATCCGGGGGCTTCACACTAGTTTCTCAATCCTGCGCGAGCTGCAGCTTATGCCACAGGGAAGGCACGTGGTACTCAATTTTGCTGATCGCAGGAGTGGACTGACTGTCCAAGATGTAGAGGCCACCATAGGTGTTCCCGTCGATACGGTGATTCCGCGTTCCCGCGCTGTCCCCTTTTCCACAAACAAAGGGGTTCCTCTTCTACAGGAGTCCTCTCGCGATGCGGCAGCTCGAGCTTTCGGAAAACTCATAGAACGCTTCGACCCGAAGCGAAGCGCACAACCCCAAAGAAAAGTACATCGTCGGATGGTGATCTCATGAGCCTGGCAGAACGACTTCAAGCGGCACGCAGTGGTCCGGCCCCCGCCCAGACTTCTCCATTGCAGGAAACGACTACCCCTACTCTGGAGACAGCAGGTGCCAGCGCGGCACCCGTGGACGCCTTGGCCGGACTCAAGCAACGCGCGGGAAAGGCCCTGTTTGAGCGGCTTGGGGGCCGGCTCACTGATTCCTCGCTCAGCGACGAGGAACTCCGGAAGATTGCGCGCGATGAGCTTAGCACCGTGATCGACGAAGAGCAGGTACCGCTTACGCCGGAAGAACGGCGCCGCTTGATCCGGGACGTGGGAGACGACGTTCTGGGTTACGGCCCTCTCCAGCGGTTCCTGGATGATCCTTCCATCACGGAGATTATGGTCAACAGGCTTGATCAGATCTACGTTGAGCGGGATGGCAAGCTGCTCTTAACGGACAGCCGCTTCAGCAGCGAGGAACACCTCCGCAAAGTCATCGAGCGCATCGTGGCAAAGGTTGGTCGACGTATCGACGAGTCTTCGCCCCTGGTCGACGCACGGTTGGAAGATGGATCCCGTGTCAACGCCATCATCCCGCCGTTGGCCGTGAACGGTTCTTCGCTGACTATCAGGAAGTTCAGCAAAGTTCCGCTAACCGTCCAGAACCTAATCGATTTCGGTACTTTGACGCCACAAATGGCAGAGCTTCTCGATGCCTGTGTTCGGGCAAAGCTCAACATCATCGTTTCCGGGGGCACCGGCACCGGCAAGACGACGCTCCTCAACGTGCTGTCGTCGTTCATCCCGGCGGACGATCGCATCGTCACCATTGAAGATGCCGTTGAATTGCAGCTGCAGCAAAGTCACGTGGTCAGGCTGGAAAGCAGGCCCCCGAACATTGAGGGCAAGGGGGCAGTCACGATCCGTGAGCTGGTCCGCAACTCCCTTCGCATGCGCCCTGACCGCATCGTCGTAGGCGAGGTTCGAGGGGGGGAAAGCCTGGATATGTTGCAGGCCATGAATACAGGCCACGATGGCTCCATATCGACGGTCCATGCAAACTCCCCCCGGGACGCGATCTCCCGGCTGGAGACGCTGGTTCTTATGGCCGGCATGGACCTGCCCCTGCGGGCCATTCGCGAGCAAGTCTCATCCGCGGTTAACCTCATCGTGCACCTTTCGCGCTTGCGGGACGGCACGCGCCGGGTTACACACATCACGGAAGTACAGGGAATGGAAGGGGATATTGTCACTCTCCAAGACGCCTTCGTCTTTGACTACAGCGCTGGTGTTGACAGATATGGCAGGTTCCTTGGCCAGCCGGTTTCCACGGGCATCCGTCCTCGTTTCATAGATCACTTTGCCGAGCTTGGGATTTCGGTGTCGCCAGGCATCTTTTCCGGCACCACAGCACAGCTGGCGAGGCGGTAATCATGCATGGTCAAGAGATTTTCCTTGCCGGCGTGGTCCTCCTGGGAACCTCACTCGCTACTGCGGTACTCGTCGTCTTCAAACCGGCGAGCGGTTCTCTGCCGATAAGCAGGCGGCGGCCGCTCGGTACAACAGAACAGACAGCGATAAGCCGTGCTGCCTCTTCTGCCGTGCAACTCGCCGAAAGGTTACTGGCCGGAAGAAAAAGCACCACACCCAGATCAAATAGCCTCCTCAGTCTTGCGGGAGTTTCTCTTCCCCAAGCGGACTTCGTGGTTCTCGTCGCAGCCGCCACGGCGGTTGGTGGCCTTGCTGGACTGATTCTCCAGGGGATTGGGCTCGGCCTCCTGGTGGCTTTGGCAATTCCAGTGGTGGCAAGAGTCGGCTTGTCGATACTCATTCAGCGGAGGCGGGCCGCTTTTGAGGCCCAGTTGGGCGAAACCCTGACCATGATCTCCGGCGGACTCCGGGCGGGACACAGCGTTCTACGAGCGATTGACGCAGTCGCTCAGGAGGCCAGCGAACCGACCGCAACTGAGTTCTCCCGTGTTGTCAATGAGACACGGCTTGGCCGAGATCTCCAGGATTCACTAAATGAAGTTTCTGTACGTATGAAGAGCGAGGACTTTAGCTGGATGGCCCAGGCCATCGAAATCAACCGGGAAGTCGGTGGAGATCTTGCAGAGGTGTTTGATCAGGTCGGCGAAACTATCCGCGAACGGACTCAGATAAAGGGGACCGTCAAGGCCCTAAGCGCAGAAGGCAAACTAAGCGCCATTATTCTCATGGCACTTCCAGTCCTGCTATTCATTCTGATCGGACTGGCGAACCCCAAATATATGGGGGCACTGACCGGACATCCTGTCGGCTGGATATTGCTGGGCATCGCTGCCGTGATGATGACGATCGGCGGAATCTGGGTCCACAAAATTAGCGATTTGAAATTTTGAGGGGTGAACAGTGCAACCAATAGCCTGGGGCATCATCGCCCTGACAGTAATTCCAGTGTCCTTCCTCGCATGGTCCGTAATCGTTACGGACCGCAGGTCGCGTGTGCTGATCCAGGGCAACCTGAGCAAGGGAATAGATGTACCCGCCAACGCCGTATCCAGCCAGAACATGAATCTGGAGAGGTTCGCGGCCCGCGTCACGCCCAAAGGTTATGCAGCAAAGCTCGACAGACTGCTTGCATTGGCTGGCCGGCCCGCCGCTATGCCTCTCCCGCGCCTTTTGGTAGCAAAGCCCGCCATCGCGCTGATAGCAGCCATCATCATGATGCTCTTCCTCAGCCGGGGGGCGACACCCCAGTTGGTACTGCTGGCTGTCTTCACCACCTTGCTCGGGTACTTCGTCCCCGACTTGCTGATCTACAGTCGGGGTTCCGAGAGGCAAAAGAAGATTCAGCTTGAACTACCGAACACCTTGGATCAAATGTTGATTTCGGTTGAGGCAGGGCTAGGTTTTGAATCGGCAATGGCAAGGGCTGGTCACAACGGAAAGGGTCCCCTTGCGGAGGAACTGATTCGGACCCTTCAAGACATGCAGGTGGGCCGCAGTCGTCGAGACTCGTATACCGCCCTGGCGGATCGCAGCAATGTCCAGGATCTGCGGAACTTCGTTCGAGCAGTTGTACAGGCTGACACTTACGGCATTGCGATAGCAAAGGTTTTGAAAGCCCAAGCCGGAGACATGCGGGTCAAGCGGCGGCAGCGAGCAGAGCACAAAGCAATGAAACTCCCAGTTCTGGTCCTGTTTCCACTCCTGCTCTTCATCTTTCCCGTAATTTTCATCATCATCCTGGGCCCGGCAGTTATCAACATCATCCAAGCCTTCAGCTGATCCACCCCCGCCCGAAAGACCGGACCCCCTCGGCACCCAGAACCGAGGGGGTCCTTTTGTGTGCACACGGGTTAGAAAAACCCAGTTTCGGGGCTCTTCGTGGTTGATGGTGAAACAGGTTCGTGTCTTGAAAGCTGAAGGGCTCGTAGCCCTGCTGTGATGGATGTTCTCTACGCATTCATCAAGTCAGGAGCTACGAGCCTTGATCGAGC